>JAWQFQ010000028.1:45905-64654 GCA_035967975.1 Scytonema sp. PMC 1070.18 | reverse complement strand
CCCCACACCCCACCCCCGTCTCACGAAGATGATGACCTCTGGTTTTTCAGCGCTGCGGATACAGAAGCAGCACAACAACAATCCGATACACCTCCAATTCAACCACGCGTCATTGACACGCCAGAAAAATTAAACGAATTGGTGAACCTACTACAAAAATTCACGAACCCTGAACATCCTGTTGCTTGGGACACAGAGACCAGTGATTTAGAACCGCGAGATGCGAATTTAGTGGGAATTGGTTGCTGTTGGGGAACCGAAGCAGATGAAGTCGCCTATATTCCCCTCGGTCACAAAGCTGGGAACAATCTAGATAAAGACCTTGCGCTAGAAAAACTACGCCCAATTTTAGGAAATGATAAATATCCCAAAACATTCCAAAATGCTAAGTTTGACCGCTTAGTTCTGAGATGTCAGGGAATCAAGCTAGCTGGAGTTGTATTTGACCCCATGTTAGCGAGCTACCTCCTCAATCCTGATGGTAATCATAATCTCAGTAGCTTAGCTCAACGTTATGTGGGTTTGATAGCGAAAAGTTATGCTGAGTTAGTTCCGAAAGGAAAAACCATAGCCGATTTAAATATCCCCACTGTCGCAGATTATTGCGGTATGGATGTTTATAGTACATTCCAACTTGTTCCAAAATTGCTTCAGGAACTAGAGAAAATTGATATAGACACACCAGATAACATATCTCTACGAAAATTACTGCTAGAAGTCGAACAACCGTTAGAAGCAGTTTTAGCGGAGATGGAATATCGGGGAATCCGCATCAATACAGCTTATTTACAAGAACTTTCGCAGCAGCTAGAAACAGATTTAGCAAAGTTGGAACAACAGACTTATAACACTGCGGGAGAGACATTCAATTTAGGTTCTCCCAAACAGTTGAGCCATATCTTGTTTGAAAAATTAGAGTTAGATACCAAATATTCCCGTAAAATCCAAACAGGTTACTCTACAGATGCAGCAACGCTAGAAAGATTGCGGGAAGTTGATACAACTGGCATTATTGATGTCATTATCGAGTATCGAACTTTAGCCAAATTGAAGTCTACTTATGTAGACGCACTCCCTGAGTTAGTGCGTTCAGATACCCAACGGATACATACTAGTTTTAATCAAACGGTAACATCTACAGGGAGATTGTCTTCTTCCAATCCAAATTTACAGAATATCCCCATTCGTACTGCTTTTAGCCGACAAATTCGCAAAGCCTTCGTTCCAGAACCTGGTTGGGTTATGGTAGCTGCGGATTACTCGCAAATTGAGTTACGAATTCTAGCCCATTTAAGCCAAGAACCTGTTTTGGTTGAAGCTTATCAAAACAACGAAGATATCCACAAAGTAACGGCGCGATTGATTTTTGAAAAAGAAGATGTGACATCAGAAGAAAGACGGTTAGCAAAAACTATCAACTTTGGTGTTATTTATGGAATGGGTTCTCTCAGGTTTTCGCGATCGACAGGTGTAGATAAAGGTAATGCTAACGAATTTATCAAGCGATTTAACACTCGCTATCCTAAAGTGTTTGAGTATTTGGAAGGAGTGAAGAAGCAAGCCGTTACCCAAGGTTATGTACAAACTATTCTTGGACGACGGAGATATTTCGACTTTACAAGTAACAGTTTACGTAACCTCAAAGGTAGCAAGTCAGAAGACATAGACCTGAACAAATTTAAAAATTTAGGAGCTTACGATGCGGGGTTGCTGCGTGCTGCTGCTAACGCACCAATTCAAGGTTCTAGTGCTGATATTATTAAAATCGCAATGGTGAGGCTACATAAGATTTTGCAGAATTACAAAGCACGTTTACTGTTGCAAGTACATGACGAACTTGTGTTTGAAATCCCACCAGAGGAATGGGAAGAATTACAACTGCAAATCAAGTCAATCATGGAAGGCGCAGTATCTTTGAGCGTACCACTAATTGTTGATGTACGTGCAGGTGATAACTGGATGGAGACACGCTAGCTACTTCCTTCCCAATACTGCTCGGTTAACGGTAATGGTGACTAAAGAAACCCGGTATCTTGGAGATACCGGGTTTCTAATTTTCACTTAGAGGATGTTTTAAAAGTCCTCTCGTCAGTAGCATGCACATTTCACATCCCCCTAAATCCCCCTTAAAAAGGGGGACTGTTAGAGATTTCCCCCCCTTTTCAAGCTACGGTGTACACAGAAGTCCTAAAATCCTTGCCTGGTAAGATAAAAGCCTTAGTAGGTAAGGTTTTGAGTTGAGCCTATTGATTCTCAATAGTGCCAGCTTATTGATAGAGGTTGAACGGAAAATCAAGGATTTCAAAAAATCATTTTCCGTTCTTTTCCGTCCATTTGATTCCCAACTCGACTTGTGTGTACACCGTAGCCTTTTCAAGGGGGGCTAGGGGGGATCAACCAGTGCTTGAAATTACAGCCAACCACTTTTCAAACAACCTCTTAGGGATTTCCAAATAAAAAAGTATCCAAAAAACACTTTTAACTTTAAGTGACTTACTTATCGTACATAAAAGTTATATATATGTTTATCAGATTCGTCCGCCAAGTTCACATACTGTGAAGTGGATAGAGGTGGGAAAAAGTAAGGCTGAAATTTGCTCAAGCTTTCACAAGTTTCTAATGGAAAAGGTTTCTTGTCTGGAACATCATTCCAACCTATAATTAAAACCCCACCTTGACGCAAACATTTGTAACAACCAGCAAAAGCTTTCTCAACATCTTGTCTGTCGTTTAACCCCCACCCGAACACTCCATTACAGATAATTAAATCCAAATCCTTTTCCCTAAAGAAATGAGCTAAGTCACTCATGGAACCAACAATATGCTTTTTTGAACCATAAATTCTTTTTCTTGGTTCAATATCCATTGTCCAGTATTCTTTTGTTTGAAACCATTTTTCATAGTGTTTTGTATAATGAGCGCATCCTACAAACATCACTTTGACAAACTCTTCTTTCTCAACAAAATAAGGAATAATTTTTTGTTCGAGAATGTAGCGATCGTGATTGATAATTGGTATTTCCTGTCCTAAGAGTGAAGAAGCTGCTATCGTTAATCTTTTCAAATTCAATTGTAGATCGCTTAACATGATAGAATACACCTTTAAAGCTTTAGTTGTCAGAGATTTGATGATTTGATCCTGATTTTTTTCAGCACGTAAGTATATTAAGAGAAACTCCTATAACTAAAATTTAAGGATATATTAAATTTAATTTAAATTAAGTAAAAATAAAAAACACTAAAGCAGTCCTAAATCATTGTTAACAGGGAACGGGGAACAGTGACTGTTTTAGTCGAGGATTTTTCCCTCAACTAAAACAAACTACTTATAGAAGTAGGGGTCTCCTACTCTCAATCTTTGGTGGAAAACTCTTAACAGAAAATAGGTCGTTCCTCCCTGTTTCCTTCCAATACTGCTCGGATCAGCGAAAATTAGAAACCCGGTTTCAGGCTCCTCAAACTATCATTAATCGAGCAGTATTGGGATTGCTATAGCAATCCTAAATGAAATCAAAATTAATAGTATATTAATACTACAATAAATTCCTTTACCAATTGCCAAGAATTTGATTTTCTTAAGCTGCGTCGGTATGAAACCTGTTTACATCTCAAATAGGATTGCTATATAGATATAGGACTCCTATTTGATTTTTGAACAAAATTAGGTACACCTGAATCTTCTGGTATCCTTTTGCCTGTTGCCTATTGCCTATTGCCTACCTACACAAGTTATTTCAGAAATCAAATCGGATTCCTATAGATAGTTCACAACTGTTCAATAAATTTCTACATCAAGGTTTGGTAACAACCTCTTACACGTTAATATTCTTCATCAATGAAAAATTCATTATCATTCTCAGTTTCCCTATCTCTTTGCTCGGAAGCTGCTAGACCCCAAAGAGGATTTAGTAGCGCCATACCAACTATCCCTACAGCAGCACAAAAAGACAGAACTAAGCCAAATGGAATTTGAATTGACCGGAATGTGAGAAACCTGAGAGAGATTGATTCGGCGTTTTGCACTGAGATGATGGCTATTCCTATGACCCAAAGAGCCACAACGATTGATATTACTATATTAGTCAGGGTTTTCATCTGTGTTTCTATCCAGTTAGTGATCTGTTAATTGTTAAGAGAAGAAATAATTTCTTAACATTTATTTACATAATTTGGCTGTAGGTTTGAAGCTAAATAAGAGTAAGATAAGCAATTCCCCTTTATTATTTGCCACAATAGTATCAGTATTCTCTAGAATGGCAACACCAGCAACATCAGGGCAGATTTCATCCCAGAATAGTGCTGGATTGCGATTCACAGTCAACAGTCCCGTCAAATTTAGGCGACGGGCGTTGTAACCAATGGTTGGTTTGGGGCACTACTAGTCAAGAATTTTTACTGCTTACCCTAAATTTATCAAGATTTGGGTTGCTATCTAAAAACCTTTGTAGGCAATGAGAGGGGTTCTAGCTTTTCTATAAGCTTACCTAATGTATTAATCATTCACTGTATTTACACACAGTTTATCTTGTCGTTTTCTGTTCCTTAACTATAGGAACCTCATTAGCAATAATCCCACACCATCCAACGGTACTGAATACAATAATGTTATATTGGCTACTCCACTAATTTTTTCTTCTTTTTCTCATTTGTTCGATTTTACAAAAACTATTTTGCAACTAGAGTTGTAGCCAAAAATGTCCTAACTGTAGTTTTTGCATGAAGCCTTAGCGATGTTAATCCCAGAACTGCCTTTCGCCAGTTATCACCTTTGGTCTTTAATTACGCCAGCCGTTGGGCAACAACGCTGGCACTGCCAAATGAGAAGGGGTTTTATCAAAGCGAGGCAACGCGAACCCCAGGTTAAGGAACTATTGACAAAAGCAACGGCATCGCAACGCATCGGCTTACTTGCACAAAAAGGAGTGTATGAATTTCACCATCACGTCCACTTATTGAAGCAATCAGATGGTGTAGAAAAAGTGGCTCAATTATTAAAATTAAGTAGTTGTAGTTCTGAAGTTAAACAACGAGTACTACAAATTTTAAGACAGTATCACCATGCTCCATTACTTTTAGGCAAACGCATTATTTCATTAACTAGCGGTGATGAAGGATTTCCTCAGCCTATTTTAATAGAACAACAACAGTATTCCTTCCGTTTATATGCAGCAATGGATTGCATATTTATTGAATCTGATCGCACTTTACACATTATAGATTTCAAAACTGGTAAATCCGCTTTCGACCAAAGACAAGCATTAGTGTATATACTGGCTGCCCGTTATCTTTACCCTAAATATGATGCGATCGCATCGTTTTACAATTTAGAACAATGTAAAAAATCCGAGATAATTAGCGTTACAAAAAGTGAATTAGATTCTATTGAAGGTGAATTAGCTAATCTTGCGAAAAAACACCAGAAAGACTTGCAAAAATATCGGCAACAAAACAGTCCATTTCACAATATTTTTCCTCCTAATCCAGGAAAGCATTGTCGCTTTTGTCCTTTTAACTCTATTTGCGAATTTTCTGCTTTTAAACCTTTTCAAATACACCAACCGCAAAAATCTGTAAGTCAGTACTCTTAAGATATAGCCATCCTAAATGATTTATTAACAATTCGGTTGCCTATTGCCTATTGCCTGCCCTGACGAGGTGTTTGCAACTCAAATAGGAATGTTATATAGCAGTCCTAAATGAAATGTAAAATTTTTAGGAGGACTGCTAATAGCTAATAGCTAATAGTTAAAAAGCAGTTAGCAGTTAGCAATTAGCTATTAGCTCATCAAATTTTTTACGAATGATTTAGGATTGCTATATACAGTTGGTGTTAAGGGTTGCGAGGGGTGTACGAAACGGGCGCAGAAACCCGGTATCTCTAAGATACTGGGTTTCTAAATAATAAGAATTACGAATTATTAGGAGGTGGTAATTCCTCAAGAATTGTAAAGCGAATATGATTAATCGCTAATTCGCCAATGGAAACATCTTCTTTTGTGAGTCTTGTACCTTGACTTGTTAAGGTTTCAAAGGGAATACCTTTACCAATTTCAATGTGATACCAGCATAAACCCATAAAAAATCTGGTTGGATAAGGACCATCGTTACCTAGATCGTCGGGATTGGATTCCATTGGTAGCCAACCGAAACCGGGTATGTAAAACTCTAACCAGACATGATTGTACTGAGGTTGTAGGGGTACGTGCTGATACTCAGCATAGGGAGGACATTTATAACGACCTACAGTGCGACAGGGAATACCATTTAATCGGCATAAAGCCAGCAAAACACCTACGTATTCCCCACAGGAACCGATACCCCTTTCTAACACAATATCTGGAGTGTCGATATGTGGTTTAATTCCGTAAGATAACTCATCATAAACGTAATTTCGGATACTATACATTTTCCGGAGAAGATTTGTTTCTGTCCCAATAGCTTCACGGGCAGCACGGCGGACAATGCCAGTATCCATTGACAAATCATCGTTATCAACTAGGTAGGAGGATTGAAATTCTAAAGTTGGTTCTTCAGTATCTTCTACATCGCTTGGAGTAATGCGATACTTAATTCCTCGGACTTCTAAGACAGCTTTCCAGCCAAAAATATGACGTTCGCCTGGAGTGAGCGCCTCAAATTTAAATACAGCAACTCTTTGACCATCGATTAATTCTTCTGTGAAAGGTAAACCAACTGGTTCAACGTGTCTTAGCTTTTGACGTTCGGTTTCTGCGGGTAAAGCGATGCGCCATTCTACTTCAGGGACGTATACCTCTTCTAAAGGAGAAATTTCCTCCACATAAGACATTTCTACCAAATAGCCATTAGAGAGAGCATAGCGTTTTTCAGGATTGTAATAGTAGTGGAGTGGGTGAATGAAAGTGCGATCGCGATAGGATAACTCATGATTAGGGTCAGCATTGGGATTATCTCTCACATAAGGCTCATCAGAGGCGTAGGAGACATAAAGAGTTTTTCCGCCAGTTTCAGAATTTTTGTGTATTGCTATGCCTGAAGGAGCTTCAAACGGCGTTAGTACGCTAAATTGAATGTCTCCCGTGGCGCGATCGAGACAGTAGACCGTTTGTTCGGTGCGATCGCAGACCCAAAGAGTTTCTTCATCCACTGCTAAATTTTCGACACCAACACCAGGAGCATAAAACCTAGTGATTTGTTTTCGCGTGTCGCGATCAAAAATCAGAATATCTCCCGACTTTTGGCAGCTGATATAAATTGTTGATTGCCAAACTGCAACGCCATCAGCCGGATATGCCAGGGTGACAAAGTGCTCCAGTCCCAACGAAGCTAGCTTGCACAAATAAACACTATTGTTCCTAGTCAACCAAAGCGTATCTTCCCATATTGCGATACCCGTCACATCCGTAAATTCCCTAGTTTGATAGGAATTCAATATTTTTGTATTGTCCGAGTAGGGGTCAATTTGCAGTAGATGACCTTTAACAGTATCAATAGCAATGAGTGTATCCTTAATAAAGGTGATGCCGCAAAGGGCGGCAGCACTGTGAGGTCGAATTGTCCTTTTACCAAACATTTGGCTTGCGGTCAAACTGGGAAGTGCAAAAGTCATATTAAACTACTTTGTTCAACGGTTTAGCACGCCAAGAATCAAATGTAAGCAACCAACGGCTATCAACCGTTAGCTTCAGCAAAACCTCGGTTTAGTTGAAGCTCAGCTTACAAAGGCTCAGTACCACGTGTACATTGAGGATACACATACTGTCCGCTCAATAACTTGCCAAATTTTACCAAGAACATCAGTACTAAAAAATGAGGCACTAAACCTAATGCTTCTTTCTATTGATGGTTTTACCACCATCACTCAATTATGATCGAATTTTGTAACCATTCCCTGTAACTTAGACAATGTCTGCTCATTCTCTGCCCGATCAAGCCGCTGTTTGGCACAACATAGAAGCCGATAAAGCACTAGAACTGCTTAAAACCAACGCAGACACTGGTTTAACGCCAGAAGAAGTACAACAGCGGTTGCAAAACTATGGTCCCAATGAACTCGAAGAAACTGGTGGAAGAAGTGCTTTAGAGATTCTAGTGGATCAGTTTAAGAACATCATGTTGTTGATGCTGATTGCTGTCGCCATAGTTTCTGGAGTTCTCGACCTTATATCTTGGCAACAAGGTACGCTAAAACCAGGTGAGTTACCGTTTAAAGACACAATTGCAATTTTGGCGATCGTTGTCCTGAATGGAATACTTGGTTACGTCCAAGAAAGCCGTGCGGAAAAAGCTCTAGCAGCCCTGAAAAAACTAGCCTCTCCTAACGTCCGCGTCATTCGTAATGGAAAACCAGTGGAAGTCGTCGCTAAGGATTTGGTTCCGGGTGATGTAATGCTCGTAGAAGCTGGAGTGCAAATCGCCGCTGATGGACGGTTACTAGAACAGTCTAACCTGCAAGTTCGGGAATCAGCTCTAACGGGTGAAGCCGAAGCGGTGAACAAACAAGCAGAACTTACATTACCAGACGAGACCTCATTGGGCGATCGCATTAATTTAGTATTCCAAGGGACTGAAGTCGTTCAAGGGCGGGGCAAAATTCTGGTAACCAATACTGGAATGCAAACAGAATTGGGTAAAATTGCCACCATGTTGCAAGCGGTGGAAAGCGAACCCACCCCCCTCCAGCAACGGATGACCCAACTCGGTAACGTCCTGGTAACGGGTTCTCTGGTTCTGGTTGCGATCGTCGTCATATTCGGTCTTCTGCGCGGCGGTAACCTACAAGAACTGTTGGAAGTCTCCCTAAGTATGGCAGTTGCTGTGGTACCAGAGGGCTTACCCGCCGTTATCACCGTGACACTGGCGTTAGGAACTCAACGGATGGTGCGTCGAAACGCATTAATTCGCAAACTTCCCGCAGTAGAAACCTTGGGTTCAGTCACAACCATCTGTTCCGATAAAACTGGTACCTTAACTCAGAACAAAATGGTGGTACAAGCAGTTTATACTAATGCTTGTACTTCCGGTTCCCCCAATCAGAATTTCAATTCCAGAGACGGTAACAATCCATCGTCAGCAAATGCTAGCAACCAATTGTTTAGTGTTACAGGTACCGGTTACAGCCCCACAGGAGAGTTCCAACTGCAAGGTCAAAATATTGACAACCAAGAATACTCATCCCTCCAAGTATTACTGGTCAGTTGTGCCTTGTGTAATGATTCTTTTCTACAACAAGAAAAAGGAGAGTGGAAAATCCTAGGTGACCCAACAGAGGGCGCTTTAGTAACATTGGCGGCAAAAGGAGGTATAGAAAAAGACCAATGGGATAGCAAATTACCTCGTGTAGGTGAATTCCCCTTCTCCTCAGAACGCAAACGGATGAGCGTTATTTGTAAGGTTGAGCAAGTGGAAACAGGCGTATCGCCGCTAGCAGATGTTGACCCTGTTATTAGCAACTTGCTGCAATCTGAACATTATTTAATGTTCACTAAAGGCTCACCAGAACTCATCTTGGCACGCTGTACTGATATTCATGTAGGGGGCGCAATCCCTTTAAATGATGAACAACGCCGTCAGATTCTGGAAGAAAATGACAGAATGGCAAGTAAAGGTTTGCGGGTACTAGGTTTTGCTTACAAACCTTTGACTGAAATCCCACCAGAAGGCTCAGATGAGACATCAGAACAAGCATTGGTTTGGTTGGGATTGGTGGGAATGCTTGATGCTCCACGCCCGGAAGTTAGGTCAGCCGTACAAGAATGTCGGGATGCGGGAATCCGACCAGTGATGATTACTGGTGACCATCAACTGACAGCAAGAGCCATTGCTACCGATTTGGGTATTGCTCAAGAGGGCGATCGCGCCTTAATCGGTCAAGATTTGCAGCGGATGTCCGACCAGGAACTAGAAGAAAACGTTGATATAATCAGCATTTATGCTAGAGTCGCCCCCGAACACAAACTGCGGATCGTTCAAGCATTACAACGTCGGGGTAGATTTGTGGCTATGACAGGTGATGGCGTCAACGATGCGCCAGCACTCAAACAAGCTGATATTGGTATTGCGATGGGTATCACCGGGACAGATGTCAGTAAAGAAGCCAGCGACATGGTTTTACTTGATGATAACTTTGCGACTATTGTTTCAGCCACAAAAGAAGGTAGAGTTGTATACACCAACATCCGCCGTTTCATCAAATACATCCT
This sequence comes from Scytonema sp. PMC 1070.18, assembly GCA_035967975.1. Lineage (GTDB taxonomy): Bacteria > Cyanobacteriota > Cyanobacteriia > Cyanobacteriales > Nostocaceae > Scytonema. Next base: position 54,473 of record JAWQFQ010000028.1, on the reverse strand, counting down.
TGGTAGTAACATTGGCGAAGTTCTCACCATTGCAGCAGCACCAATTTTGCTTCCTATGGGAGGAGTTCCCCTAACACCACTGCAAATTTTGTGGATGAACCTGGTTACAGACGGTTTACCAGCACTAGCATTGGCTGTAGAACCCGCCGAACCTGACGTGATGAAGCGTCCTCCCTTCAGTCCTCGTGAAAGTATTTTCGCTAGAGGATTGGGTTCTTACATGATTCGGATTGGTATAGTTTTTGCCATCATAACTATTATTCTCATGACATGGGCATATAATCACGCTCAAAACTTTACTGATGGTGGACTTTCGCCAGAAAGATGGAAGACAATGGTATTTACCGCCTTGTGTATTGCTCAAATGGGTCATGCTATAGCAATTCGCTCAAACTCTCGATTGACCATTGAGACGAACCCCTTCTCTAATGTGTTTGTGTTAGCAGCTGTTGTTTTTACGACGATACTACAGTTAATGCTTGTTTATGTTCCACCTTTGCGGGCTTTCTTTGGTACGCACTATATTACTTTAGGAGAGTTGGGAATTTGTCTTGGCTTTAGCGCCTTAATGTTTGTCTGGATTGAAATGGAAAAACTATTCTTCCGTTTAATTGGTAGGAAAACAGTGTAGAAATTATGAATTATGAATTATGAATTATGAAAGCTCAAATATTCATAATTCATAATTCATAACTTTTAATGCTGTGCTTGGAATGCAAGGTCTTCCAGTTGTCTAATGTCATTCCAATCAATGACAGCAACCCAAAGATTTTCTTCAGTAGAATATTCTACTACTCCATCTACTTCTAGATCCTCACTGTACAGGGTGAGCAACTGACCATTGTGTAACTCAATATTTTGACGAGCTAGGTCTTCAATTGTACCAATACAGTTCAGACGCAAGCGACCTTCAGTATCAGCATTTTGAAAATCTGCAAACACTCTAAAGAGATTCATTTGCTTACTCCAATCATTAATTCTACAGTTTGGGGTTAGGAATTGTGGGTGTAAGAAGATAACTTACCTGTTCTGGAGTTAAACCTGTCAAAGTAGCATGATATGGGCTTCTTCCAGAGGTTCGGACAACATCACCACCAACTTTTCTCACTTCACCAACCGTAGTTACACCAACCTGCCTATGTGGAATAATTGATGCTAATTCGTTTACAGACAAGCCTACAGCACATTCAACGGAAATGCCAGTTACACCACTCGGGTGAGTTCCCGTCCCACGTTTAACATCTTCTGGGCGGTTGCGACCCCCTCGAACCACTAAAGCTTCATCGGAAATTTTTTCCACAGTGAGTTAATCTTAGTACCATAGCACCTTCTACTCAAGATAGCCTAGGTACTTTCGATTGTGAAGGTTCACTACTAACCAATCCCTCTATGTATCTGAAAACCCTTCACCTCCGACAATTTCGTAATTATAAGGATCAGGAAGTTGAGTTTACTGCTCCCAAAACAATTTTGGTAGGTAATAATGCTCAAGGAAAGTCGAATTTATTGGAGGCGGTGGAATTGTTAGCAACTTTACGATCGCACCGTATTGCTCGCGATCGCGATTTAATTCAAGATGGAGAAGCTTTTGCTGTACTTAATGCTTCTCTACACCGACACACTGGTGTTAGCGACTTAACTTTAACTCTACGTCGGAATGGTCGCCGTAGTGTTGCTCTTAATAGTGAAACACTTCGACGTCAGATGGATTTTCTTGGTATCCTCAACGCGGTTCAGTTTTCTAGCTTGGATTTGGATCTTGTGCGAGGCGGTCCCGATGGTCGTCGTAACTGGCTAGATACACTCCTAGTCCAACTCGAACCCGTATACGCTCACATATTGCAACAGTATAATCACGTATTGCGACAACGCAATGCATTTTTAAAAAGCAGTCAGCAATTAGCGCATAGCACTCAGCAAAAAGAATTAGCTATCTGGGATGCACAATTAGCGACGGCTGGTACGCGGGTGATTAGAAGACGCGATCGCGCTATCCAAAGACTGGCACCCATTGCTAGCGCTTGGCATGCTAGCATCAGTGGCAGTACGGAAATTTTACATCTTAAGTACTCGCCCAACGTTCCCTTAGAAAGTAACCATCTAGATAAAATTCAGCAGGTTTTTTTAGAGAAAATTCAACAGCGGGCTATTGCTGAGTTACACCAAGGAACTACCCTTGTCGGTCCCCATCGAGACGAAGTAGAATTAACGATTAACCAAACACCAGCCCGTCAATATGGTTCACAAGGTCAGCAACGGACCTTAGTACTGGCGTTAAAACTAGCAGAATTGCAGCTTATAGAAGAAGTGGTCGGTGAACCGCCACTGTTACTACTTGACGATGTTTTGGCTGAACTAGACCCATCTCGACAAAACCAGTTGCTTGATGCTATTCAAGACCGCTTCCAAACCCTGATTACAACAACACATCTGGGTTCGTTCGATTCATTATGGCTGAAATCTTCTCAAATTTTGGCGGTTAATGCTGGAAAATTATCAAAAGTAGTTATTAATCATTAAAATTATAATAACGATAATTTATTTTTATTGCGAACATATCTTATTATGTACAAAAGATATAAGGTGTTGGATAAAGAAGAAATTGCATCTTTAGGTGCATCCTTACGAGCCATTGAGCAAAAATGGCTGAAAACTGGTCTCAGTCAAGGAAGGAGAATGTGGTTTCAAGGAGATGAACCCTATTTTGATATCTTCTTTGAATTAAACAATAATGATATCATCTGGTTTGAGTTTACATTACGTGGAAAGTCTCTTTCTTGGTGTCAAACAACAGGATGGCAAACAGGTTCCACTAATGAATTGAAAATTGATGATGTTAGTTTTTATCCTGCTAGTAAAACTATAGAAAATGATTCTAAAATTGATGGAGACTTTATAAATTTAGTGAAAGCAATTTTTCAAACCAGGGCAGAAGAAGAAATTTTTGCTAAAGCACTAACTTTATTAAATTCATATCGTTTTCCTAACAATTGACAATTACCTAAATAATTCAGTGGACAGAATCTACTGGCTCGATCAAATTAAATCACAAGACCGCACCAAAGTTGGTGACAAAGCGTTTTATTTAAGTAAAATCGTGCAGCGTGGTTACCCAGTGACGCCCGGTTTTGTTGTCTCAGCAGAGGTGTTGCGGGAATTTTTAGAAACTCTCAACAGCTCAGAAGCATTAGTTGCTGACTTACCCCATTCTTCCTTACACTTGGATGTAAATAACTGGCGTCAACTTCAACAAGTTGCTGGACGCGTTCGTCAGGAAATAACATCGGCTCATTTATCGTCTTATCTAGTAGAAACAATCTTTAAAGCCGCAAGAGAACTGGAAACAGCGTACCTTATTTTTCGACCTTCTCTTGTGACCCCTTCTGTCAAGCTCCAAGGCGTTAGTATGTCTGGATTGCTAGAATCTCAAGTCTGTCAGTGTAATGAGGATGCGATCGCAGCTGCGTTGAAGCACACTTGGAGTCAAATATTTCGTGCCAAAAGTCTATTATATTGGCAATGGGTAGGAATCGATCTGCAACAAATTCATTTGGGCGTCCTAGTACAGCCCTTAAGGAGTGCGATCGCTAGTGGGTTGCTTAACGCTAGTTCTACCGAGTGGGAAGTTTTAGCAACCTGGGGGTTAGGGATGGGGATTGTTCGCGGCGACGTTTTACCGGATGTTTACTATATCCAACCAGAAACGGGTTTTGTTCGAGAACAACAATTAGGCAATAAAATGCTAGCTTATGGTGTTGATGATGCAGCATCTATGGCAGCTTTACAAGGCATGGCTGAGTCAACTCTTTTGTCAGAAGACTCTTGTTTAAAAAGCTATATTTTGACGGAAGACCAACAAAAAAAGTATTCTTTACCAGAAGAATACCTGCAACAACTTATTAAAATAGCAAGTCAATTTGTTAAAGAATTTGGTACGACTTTTGCCATAGAATGGAGTGTATCTAACGGAACCTCAAATGGAGCGCTTAACATAACACAAGTTAATACCCCTCTATCTTCAATTCCTAATTTTCACCATATCAAAGGACTGGGAGCAGCAGTAGGTTGTGTTACAGCAAACGCCCATGTCATCCTTAATTCACAAGAAAAACCCGAACAAATATCAAAAGGGGTCATCGTTGTAGCACCAACAATAGCACCAGATTGGTTACCTTTATTACAATCAGTTGTTGGCATTATCACGGAGCAAGGAGGGTTGACTAGTCACGCTGCTATTTTAGCAAGAGAGTTGGGAATTCCAGCAATTGTAAGTGTACCAAATGCAACAAATATAATTCAAAATGGCGAACGTTTGCGTATAGATGGAAACAAAGGAGAAGTTTATCGGATAGTAAGAGATGCGCCAGAAGTAGAACATGAAGATGCGGAGATACGGGGAAATAAGACGGTAAATTCTCTCAAGCCCTCCCTCCCAGACACTTCATGGCGCGTCTCTACATCTGTGTCTCCTTCACCTCCTTCTCACTTACCAATCATCGCTACCCAATTGATGGTGAATTTAAGTCAGCCTAGCTTGATAGAACAAGTGCAAAATTTACCTGTTGATGGTGTGGGATTGTTGCGGTCAGAATTGATGATTTTAAATATATTAGAGGGACAACACCCCAATAATTGGTTAAGAGAAGGAAACCAAGCACAATTGCAAGAACGCTGGCGCGATCTAATTCTACAGTTTGCCCGCGCCTTTGCTCCAAAACCAGTTTTGTATCGATCTTTAGATTGGCGATCGCACGAATTACCGTCTGACGACCACAACACACCATCTTCGGTACAGTCCATGCTGGGAGAACGCGGTACTTTCAGTTACATGAAAAATCTCGCCGTTTTTGACTTGGAACTCGCAGTTTTGGCGGCTGTTCAGAAAGCAGGTTATAACAACGTTCAGCTAATACTACCTTTCGTGCGTACAGTAGAAGAATTTTCCTTTTGTCGTCAAAAAGTCGATCAAGCAAAATTGACTCAACTACCTCAGTTTCAATTGTGGATAATGGCAGAAGTACCAAGTGTTCTGTTTTTGTTACCACAATACGTGAAAGCAGGTGTTCAAGGAATTTCGATTGGGACAAACGATTTAACTCAACTCTTACTAGGAGTAGATAGAGAACAAGGACACCTCGCACAAACATTTGATGAACGCCATCCAGTGGTTATGGGTGCTGTCGCTCAACTTATCAAAATGGCAAAAGATGCAAAAATTCCTTGCTCTATCTGCGGTCAAGCACCAGTGCTGTATCCTGAAATAATAGACAAGTTGGTGGAATGGGGCATCACTTCTATTTCTGTTGAACCAGAAGCAGTACCAAGGACACACTTGTCTATTGCTCGTGCTGAACAAAGAATAATTTTAGAAGCAGCACGGCGTCACCTCACGTCTGAAGTATGAAAAACCACAGAGGCGCTCCAGAACACAGAGGAAAAGCAGCCAGAGAAAATTTCGATATTTTTTTATCTGCGTTAATCTGCGTCCATCTGCGGTTTTAATTTCCAAATTAATATCGGAAAATAGCTGCGATGGGTTCGCTAAATGGGACTTGGTTGGATTCTACAGTATAAACTGTACCACCATTTAACAAAGTGTAAGCAGCGGCAAAGTCCAATAAATCTTCGTCGCCTGTTTCTTCTGTTTCATGCACAATCACCTTATCCGCCCCAGAGTCAAACAGACCCCATTGTTCTCGATTCACTGCTACCAATAATGAATCTACTCTTTGGTAATAAGCTGCTGGAACAATTTCTTGAAGGTTATTCGATGCTTTTCCAGTATTGGAACAATACAACATATTGAACCGTTCGACAACTTCTTGTTGCGATTGGTAAAATAAGGGCTCAACAATAGGCCAAGCTCGTTCGTGCAATTCTTGTGCGCTAAGAATCTCTTGATTACCAGTGATTCCCTCTTCTACTAAATGCTGGTAAGTATTGGCTTCTCTGTACAAGGGAAACAAATACTCTACCCCAGCTAGGAGCAAGGGTGCTGTTTGATTTCGTAGTTTCTCTTCTAACGCGTGATTAATAGCATAAAAGAATTGCAAGATATCTTTTTGGTGCTGGTCTCTGTCAGGGCTACCCTGTCCGTGAAAGTCACCTGGTTGTTGAAAAGAATTAGCGGTTCCTCCTCTTGATGTCGCAATGCGGAACTGACCATCTTGGGCTGTTTCATCATATTGAAGGGCTTCTGTCAAACTTTTGGGCATATTTTCTACTTCTACCTCTTGGATGTTGTAGTGGGTTCCTTCAAAGAACCGTACATCCTTTTGACTTAAAGCTAATATGTAGAAACTCCCTTCACCGTTTAAAAGTGGTAGTAAAGGTTTGATGTGAAATCGGTCTGTCACTACGACCATCTCCTCAAAATTTAGAGGTAGGCTGTAGTAGCGAAAAAATTCTTTAGAAACAAAAACTGCTAATCCTTTCTCTCCCACTTGCTCCCAAAAGTCTGTAGTATCTACTTGATGAGCTTGCGCTAATAGGGAAACTGCGTCATCATGGTCAATACCCGCATCAATTAACCGAGATTCAGCTTCTTTAATTAAATTCTTGAAGCGAATAGGATTTTGCCGAACCTCTGGTCCGGCTGTCAGCATAGGCATATAAATAGAAACAGAATTTTGTCTTGGCTGTTCTAGTATTGTTCTTATTTCCTCTCTAGAAATTAATGTCATCTAATAGCCTCCTATTAACGTGAGTAGACATCCCGAAAAAGACCAAGGATAAACTCTAAGGTCAAACGGGATGTTTTCCCAGAATGCACACTCTGGATTTATTTCACGTCAAAAAAGGGTTATTTTCATCTTTCTTTTGGCAGGCAATATATACTGATCTTTTGACACAAACTCTTATTGATCGTAAGCGTTCAGCCGTCAGTACCGCAGCGTCGAGCTTTTATGAGCTATGGAGGTATTTATAATGGGACAAGGGAACAACTATAAAACGCAAGGGGAACAGGCGATCGCAAGCTGACTGCTGAAGGCTGATAGCTGAACGCTTACTATTTATCCAACATTTGGTGTATTTGAGTTCATCTAAAAACCTCCGGGAGTGTGGAAACCGTGCGTCAAGAGACCACGGAGGAAACACGACTCGCCTAATTCCCAACGGCGTCCAGATATCTGCTCGCACCATACGAATAACCGTCCTTTTTGTGAATATGTTTACAATATTTATGAGAAATTCCTTGAACCAACCCGTTCTTGGTTGAAATATTGAAACTACCTGTTTACTATCTGAAGGGAGAGGCACGAAGCCCCGTCTCTTCAGAGCGGGGTGTTGACACGTTTTGAGTTAATGATTGTGTTGTTTTCTTGGCTAAAAAAACCCAAAGTCACGCGTTTCATAATCCAGTGCAGACCTACAAGTACGCCAAAAGTGATCCCAGTAATAACGAGGGGCTGTTTGCCAAGAAGTTCCTCGATACCTCTTGTCAGTAAAGCATCTGGTTGAGTCACAAAGTCCCAACTGTTAAAACGCAAAAACCGACCCCAGTAAATTCCAACAGCACAAACGGCATGGGTGATTAATTCAACCCCTAAAATCCACTGGCTCTTACCAATCCGATGTAAATAGTAACCTAAATTGATTAAAGAGATAACGTAAGCTTCAAACCCCGCAAAAATAACGAGTGTGTACAATGGAATAAGTATTAGGGTTATCATCCACACAGACTGAATGGTACGAACATCGTCTATCAAATGAATGACATCAGTCAATAAATAAGGTGCATTCGGTAAAAAAGCATAGAAGACTAGGAACCCCAGCCACCAAACCCAAGACCGTCCCCGCCGCATCCGAAACAGCCAAACACTCAAAGCCAAGGGTATAAAAGCTAAGAATAAATTCCAAGTCATCCAACGCATATTGATTTGTAATACTGATACCACTCTAGCTATCAATTCAATCAGTTCCGCTTTCATAGCTGTTTCCCTAAATATGTAAATGATTTTGGGTTCCCTGTATATTTTTAAGCTAACTCATTGGCAAAGAAAATGGTAATAGACCTTAGAGTATAGAGTGAACAACAATGTTACTTATTATACGCCAATAGTTGACATAGAAAAGATGGGCAACTTTGCTACACAGGAATATCCCTTGCCAAATGTTGCCCTTGTACTGCCTATGATATTAAATTCACTTTCCCTGAGTTGAGTTCCAGAAATATTTAGGCTTTGTGGAAAATTTAGCGTTTATCGCAGCAACACTCGACTGCGTGGACCCCGACGTTGTTTTGATGCAGATGCTGATGCAGAACACTCTAAAAAGTTGAGCAAACAAGCTGAGGAAGTCACACTAGAAGGTCTTTCAACTACTTGATTGACTGCAAAAGAATTGCTGCTACTAAATTCTATATCAGGGACTGTGGAAATGGATGGGTGGGATGAAGGAGATAAGGGGGATGAATCGGATGAGTTGGATGTGGAAGAAATTGTAGTGGGAGTAGTGCGATCGCCAGTGGTGAGTGCTGTAGTAGGAGTAGTACTACCGCCAGAGATGGGTGATGTAGTAGGAGTAGTACTACCGCCAGAGATGGGTGATGTAGTAGGAGTAGTACTA
>JAWQFQ010000028.1:0-45805 GCA_035967975.1 Scytonema sp. PMC 1070.18 | reverse complement strand
TAGTAGGAGTAGTACTACCGCCAGAGATGGGTGATGTAGTAGGAGTAGTACTACCACCAGTGATAGGTGATGTAGTAGGAGTAGTGCTACCACCAGAGATGGGTGATGTAGTGGGAGTAGTGCTACCACCAGTGGTGGGTGATGTAGTGGGAGTGGAACTACCACCAGTGGTGAGTGCTGTAGTAGGAGTAGTACTACCGCTAGTTGTGGGTGATGTAGTAGGAGTAGTACTACCACCAGTGATGGGTGATGTAGTAGGAGTAGTACTACCGCTAGTTGTGGGTGATGTAGTAGGAGTGGTGCTACCGCCAGTGGTGGGTGATGTAGTAGGAGTGGTGCTACCGCTAGTTGTGGGTGGGGTCGTGACAATGCTAGCGCCACCGCCAGTTGGAGGTGATGGTGGTGGGGAGGTGGTACTACCGCCAGTTGTTGGTGGGGGAGTGATTGTACTTCCGCCACCACTAGAAGAAATGGGAGTTGCATCTGCAGGTACTTGAATTGTTAATCTGACCAGAGGAGAGTTGGTCATGACTAAAGATGTGACTGTTGGTTTACCTGGAAGATCGGATTTGAAGTCAAAGACTGTAGGGCTTTCACCACCATTAGGAAAACTATATCGTGGTCCATACCCCTGAACTTGAAATGTTCCTTGATACTGTTGTCCTGTTTTTGGGTCAGTGACAATACCAGTGTACAAACCTTTTGTTATGTTGAATTCGTCCTGTACCACGCCTTGAAATTTAACTCCTGGTAATCTTCCTTGATAGGTAAAGGGGTCTAGTTGACCGCCTGACAGCACAGGTGAAGTTAAGGTACCATCGAAGGAAACAACGGGAATACCTTTAAAATCAACATAGTAATGCAGGCTACCATCAGAACGAGTGTTGACCTTGACATAGTTAGATTGGTAAACCAACACATTGTTAGGATTCTGCTGAGTACCTATGTTGCGATAGTAAGCACCTGTGGAATCAGTATCGACCCTAGTCGTTGAGGTGTTGAAATTCGGGTTAAAGCTGGGTAGTTGGATAGTCCCTGATAATGTACCAGTGCTTTGAATGGTTAATTGTGCTGAAGCACCAGAAGCCCCTACACTAATGATGGCTGTGACTAGACTACAGCAGAGCAAAATTAATTTTGAACCGCAGATATACGCAGATGAACGCTGATAGTTACTTATTTGATCTGCGTGAATCTGCGTGAATCTGCGGTTGTCATTTTGGAATGAATCTTGATTGGATGTAACGAATTGCATTTGCCTGTCTTTTTGTCTTATTAATCTAGTAACGATTACGTGTTTTTACGCGGTTTTTAAAAAACTCTTTCACTTCAAGCATTTAGTTCTTCATGCTTACTAACGTCTGAGACAGACGTACCACAAGAGATATTTGAAGGCTTTGTTATTTAAAGTCCTTTAAAGCTATCAACCTCCATTTGTCTGAAACCTTGTGCTTACATTTACTTCGGTATTAGATTAAAACCGGAAAGTTGCTCTTACTGTTCCAATGACTAAAGTGTCGTTAGCAGAGTTATGGTCTGGATTAAGAATGAGGAAAAAGCCCGGAGTGAGAGATATATTGTTATTTATTTGAGCGCGATAAAAAAGTTCTAAGTGCAAGGAAGTATCATTGCGCCCTCCTTGTGTTCCTCCATCCGAGAAGTTAGGAAGGTTAAATCCATCTGGTAAGGTACTGGAGGTAATTTTGGGAGGTTGTCCCACCAAAATACCGCCTAAGTTACCGGGACGGAACAAATTGGGAAAAGCAGCGAATACCATCCAGTTGGTGGTTTCTACACTTCCAGAGAGATTTTCTGGATTTGAGAAGGTCCAGCCTCCCCAACCACCTATTTGAAGATTGGGATTGAGACGCCATGTAATGGTAGTTCCAACAGCGTGAGTATTGAAAGCAACGGGAGGAGCAAAAGGTGAAGTTAATTGAGCATCTCCAACACCAGTTCCTAGCAAACTATCTGGGGAGTGAGAGTAAAGATAATGCACTCCTACATCAATATTGTCAGTGGGTGCAAGACTTAATTGAGTACCAATTGTATATTTACCACCAAAAATCCCGCCAAATTGATTATTGCCTGGAAAACTGGGAATTTCTGCACTGTAAACACCTTGCAAACTGATGCGATCGCTAATTTGCCAGTCAAAACCAATACCACCTGTACCGTTACCAATTGCCAAAATAGGATTGCGTTGACCAAACAGAGAAATAGCTCCGTCTCCAGATCCCTCTAAAGGGTTGATCCCGCGAAAGGTATTGATGGGATTCACACCTGCAGTACCAACAATAATTCCAAAGCGATCAGATAAGGGAAATCGGTATGACAACTCGTTGAGCACCACATCCTTATCTGTATCTAACTCAAAACCCAATCGCCCCATATTGGTATAGACAGAAGGCGCGTAAGAACTTAAATTTCCAGCCGCTAGCCCAGTTAATAATAAATCTCTACCTGTAAAAGAAGTTGCTAGAGTCAATTGTGTACTATTAGCAAAAGTAATATTCGTTTCTCCCTTGCGTTCTGGAATTCCATCGCGAGGAAACAAATCAACTTCAGGGCTATTCGTTCCTTGTAAGCTGAAAATGGCTTGACCTACAAGTTTGGTCGTTGTGGAAAATTGCTTCTCCTGCAATTGTGCAGTTTTATCTTCTAAAGCACTTACCCGTTCCTCTACAACCTTCAACTCCTCTTGAAATTCAGATTGCAACCTTTGTAATAGGATTAAATCTTCACTTTTAACAGTGTCTGATGTTCTGGTACCAATCAATTCATGGATTTGCTCTACGCAAGCTGCTAAACCAGCTGCAAATTCATAACGATTGATAGCATGATTACCACGATAAGTGCGATCGCGATATCCTGCAATACAACCGTAACGTTCTACCAAAGATTGTAAAGCACTAAAAGCCCAGTCAGAAGGTTGAACATCTTTCAGTTGGGACACTGACGTGACTTGAGACATTGGATTGTTCAGGTCTGGAGATTCTGAGGAAAGAGATAAAACTGAGGAGGGAGCAGTTTGTGAGTCTTCACGTTCCTGTGTCCTTATGTCCTCTTCTGCTCTTTCTGCTTCCTGTGCTAAGGTAAATGAGGCTTGAAATTCCCTCGCTTCCGTAAATTTACTGGTTACATTTTGATTATTTCTTTCTAGCACTGATAAGGCATCTTTAGGATGACTATCTATTGGAATGAATTCAGGTGGTGTGATTTCTGCAGGTGAGAAGGTGCTAGTTATTTGACTGTTAGCTGACTGCTGCACCATGCCTTCTGGCTTAACTAATGGCTGTTTTGGCACTGTCAGTGCAGATGATTGCCCTGTTGTTAAGACGCCTGCTATGAGCAGACTCATATCCCTCATTGTATTAAAACTCTAATAATACTTACATTTCTTTTGACAGACTAAATTGGGCTTTCTCCGGAATAGTTACATTGTAAAGTTAAAATAATTACTCATTAACAGAAGAACTAGAATTGAATGGATTGGATTTAAAGTAAAAGAAATACTAAGTATTTTCAACTATTTACGGGCGAGGACGCCCGTACCACAAGAAATTTTTAAAGACTTTTTTATTTGGAACTCCCTAATAGTAGTTACTCCCTTCCCAGTGTAAGATTACCGCTCTTCTCTTCCTCTTTCTTCTCTTCTCTTCCCTCCGGGACGCTACCGCGAACGAGAGGCTCCGCCAACGCGAATGCGTCCTTTGCGTCTTTACGGTTCATTTCAATAGGTAATCTTTGAGCGGGAAAGGAGTAATACCAATTCTCTAAAATTTCGCTACCATGAAATATTTTGTAAGGGCGAACGGCCGTTCGCCCCTACCCAGGATATGTGTTGTCCTCTTTTGGAGAGTTGGTATAAGGTGCGGTGAAACCCGGTTTCTGGTACCTTAGCTATTGTTAAGCAAGCAGTATTGCAGAGCAACCTACAACTAGACATCACATTGTAGCGAACAATATGAAAAATGTAATATTTTTTCATATTTTAGAAATCAAAAATTACCGATTGTTCGTTTGGTTATGAAACTGTAGGGAAGGAAAACTTGTCAGCAAAATTTACACTCAAGGTGAAAAAATGAGCCAAAACTCTCAAAACAATGGATTAAGCAAAAACAATGGGCTGAATAGATTCTTCAAATTTGGAGAAATGCCACATCTTGAAGGTTTGGGAACTCGTTCAGTTGAAGCATGGTTTTTAGGAACGAAAGCAGAAAATGTTGATGAACTTGAGCATTTAATTGTAGAAGCGATACGTGACCATGCATTTTGGCGTCGAAACTTTCATCCTGGCGATCCAACTCACGTAACGGAGCAAGTTAAACGACAGCCAGATTATTTAGAGGCAATTGATACACTAAAGGAGAGCTACCGCTCATTACTAGCGTTCCTCAAGAAGTCCGTACCGTTCTTTAGTATGCGCTATCAAGGGCATATGAACTGGGATATGACGCTACCATCTATCCTGGGCTATTTTGCAACAATGCTGTACAACCCTAACAACGTAGCTTTTGAAGCATCAACAGCAACAACGCTTTTGGAAATTTTGGTAGGAGACGATCTTTGCCAAATGCTAGGATACACAATCCCAAATGAGGCAGAAATTGAAAAAGGTGCTATTCGTCCTTGGGGACACATTACGTGTGGGGGGACCGTTGCAAATATTGAGGCAATTTGGTCAGCAAGAAATTTGAAATTTTATCCTCTTGCCTTACAAGCAGCTTTGCAAAATGAATCCTTACTCTCAAGTGCAAAAAACATCAATATTTCTTTGCCCATAGGAGTGTCAAAACCTTTGATTGAATTAGACACTTGGTCTGTGCTTAACCTCAAAGGTGATGATATCTTAGCTTTGCCGACGCGTCTTTATCAAGAGTATCAAATTTCTGGCGAAACTTTAACAGAAGTTTTATCTAAGTATTCGTTGCAAAATCTTGGAATGGCAGAGTTTTCACGCCGCTTCCTTAGTGATATCAAGTTTTCGCCTGTCTTTTTGGTACCTGCAACCAAACATTACTCATTCCCAAAAGCAGCTGCATTGTTAGGAATCGGGGCGTCAAACCTGATTGACGTTCCTGTGGATGAAGATGCTAGGATGAGTATTACTGAAGTCAAAAAGATTCTCCAAAACTGCCTATCAGAACGTAGACCTGTATACACAGTGGTTTCTGTCATGGGTAGTACTGAAGAAAGTGCAACCGATCCCCTGAAAGAAGTTCTCGAACTACGAGAGGAATTGCGCTCTCAAGGATTAGAATTTACTGTTCACGCTGACGCCGCTTGGGGTGGCTATTTTGCCTGTCTACTTCGGGAAGATGAGACTCTCACATCACAAACGGCAACAATAAAAGAAGAATTAATCGCTGAGACTGGATTAAGTTCGTATGTGACTGAACAGTTTAAAGTCCTTGGTAATGCTGATTCAATCACAGTAGATCCCCATAAATCCGGGTATATTCCCTATCCTGCAGGAGCACTGTGCTACCGAAATTCAGCAATGCGGGATTTGGTAACGTTTGCTGCTCCTTATATGTATCATGGTGAAGCAGAACCTACGGTTGGTATCTATGGCTTAGAGGGATCAAAGCCAGGAGCAGCCGCAGCGTCTGTATATCTCAGCCACAAGGTTATTCGCCCTACAAAGCGTGGATACGGCAAAATTATTGGTCAAGCTTTGTTCAATTGCAAAAAACTTTATGCGCGACTTCTGTGTATGGCTTGTCCAGAAGACCGATTTATTGTCGTTCCTGTTCCTCGACTACCCGCAGAAATTTCTGGTTCTAATGTAGAGCAACAAATTCAATTTATTCGGGACAGAATTGATGGAGTAAGTAATGATGAACTTTTAGCCGATGAAGAAGCCATGCAACTGCTTTCAGAAATTGGTCCCGACCAAAATATCATCACCTATGCATTTAATTTCAAAAATCCTGACGGTTCACTTAACACCGATTTAGCTCTCGCAAATCGTTTGAATAGGGCTATTTATGAAAAACTTAGCATTGACCCTGGTGAGGATATTTACAGTTATAAACTCATCGTTAGTACCACAGATTTTGATGCTGCTCACTACGGGGAAGTTTTCATTGAAAGCTATAAACACCGATTGCTAGGAGTATCTGATGCACCGGGCTCTTCTATCACTGTACTGCGGTCTACAGTACTCGATCCTTGGCTAGCAGAAACATCAAAGGGTTCATTTCTTGATGTTATCGAGCATGAGTTTCGTCAAGCAGTTTCTGATTCTATGTTCCGAGATGCTCTTCTCCAAGTATTTGAAGATGTGGATAAGAACCAAGATGGAGTTTTGGAAATATCGGAAATTGAAGCAAAATTCAAAGCTTTGGGTTACGATGATGAGGATATCAATATGTTCTGGAATATGAGCGATGTCAATCAAGATAGTACCTTATCTATGGAGGAATTTATCCAGCACTTCTCGCAATTCTTAGTGTTATCGTCTCGCAATTAACGAAATGTGAGTTCGACGGATTTGAAGCACCAGAATCCTTGTGAAACGAGGTCTTTTGAACCCAAGGTTTCATTTAACTGCCAATGCTACATAGGTTTCTCGCTGTGAAATAAAGTTCACCGCTTTTAGCTCAATAAGCGCAAACATTATCAGAATCAGTCGCTTCTGATAATGTTTGCAGGTCTTGGATTTCAGACTTTAAAACTCATCGAACTCACGTTAGATTAATGGTGAGTAATTTGCACTTGACAAAATGTTATAGTGATACATTCCTCAAATTGTTTTTGCAACACAACCTATTTTTTTTTCAGGCGTAAGCTGATCCAGATCATTTGCTTCAGGGAAACGGGAACTTCGGGATGTAACCCTTCCGCAATTTCTTCAAAGGTTTTGATTGATCCAGGATAAACAAAAACAGGCCATCCTTCTTCCCCAAGGCAAGTAATTAACGCCGATTCCTCCAGCAAATAGGCGATCGCCAATTGCTTTTTTTTGTGCAAACTTCTTACCTCGACTTTTTCTTCTTCTATCTGCTCCACGCGACCGATATAGATTTCAGCGAAGGAAATGACTAGATTGCTGAAGGACTCACTGGTTTGATAAAGGCGCTGAAATTCCTGATGGTAAGCCTCAAAGCTTGTTTTTTTCTCGATTTCTGAAGCTAGTTTGAATTGAAAGTTACAGCCTTCGGAATATTGCTCAAACAGAGAAGTGTTCTGATTGAGAAATTCCTGACCGATATGAAATGCTTTGAGCCTACTTTCATCATCCTTAGATTGGTCTCTAACCTCAAGGGTAAGTCGATATATACTATCGCAGACCAGGACAATGCAAGCTTGGAATTGTGTACTAATCCATTTAATCGACGCTCTAAGCCGCTGACGATCAACAAAGTTTTTGCTTTCCAAACTGATAATGAAAACACACTTTTTGTATTCAGACAGGGAATTACGCAAGTGATGAGGAAAAACTTTGGCTAAATTTGCTTTATACTCATGTCCTTGCGTTGTATTTTCAGTCAGATGATCGCTAGATGGAGCTAACTTCAGGTCGTGTTTTTTAAAATTTATCACTTTGTTTATCGTTGATTGAAGCAACTTTAAGTCTTCTAAGGAAAGCAGGTTCCGATCAACATTGTCAATTATCGCTTCTTCGCTTTTGTGATTACTCATTGAGTGGTTTGTTCGTTCCCTTGGATAAACAACAGTAACAATTCAAAATTTTGAATTGTTACCTTTTTATTCATCAGAAAACATCAACTAAAGTTAAACTTCCGTCTCAAATAACGAAAGTCGTAACCGTTCGGTAGCCTCTTCCAGTTCTGCCAGAGATTCAAAGCTAACAACCAAACTGCGATCAATTCCTAAAATCTTTGCTGCTCTAGCCACTGTTGCTTTTTCTTTGTCATGATAATTACCATCTGCTCGACACATCTTAATGGCTTGGTACAACATTGTCCGACGGAAGTTAAGAGGAAAATCATAACTGATCCCGCTCAGTAACTCCTCAATATTCGCATTTTTCCAATCGAATTTATGAAGTGCTTCAATATACTCTTGTGGTTCAGTGGTCAAAATTTCTTGTTCGTCAATGTACCACTGAAGCTCTTTCTCTGCCAATTCACCATCTGCTCCAGCAATTGCCATCAATGCGCCGCCATAATTCACTGCTACGTCGAAATCAATAGGCTTAGTAAGATTATACCGACGTCTAGCATATTGACTGGGCTGAAGACTTTTTCCACTTGCCATTTTTAGATCCTCTTTAAATTTTAGGAATTTTTCTTAGATCCTGACTGGAACGCCGTTATCAGGGGTGAGAGGGTTTTTACATTAGGTTTTTTACACTAGTAAAATAACTCATTATGTCCATCTACACAATTCTATCGGACCAAAATCATTGTAACGACGAGCAATTTTCCTCACCCAAGCCGCACTTAAGCCCGTAATTTCAGCCACTTGCTCTGCTTTCATTGGGTTTGTTGGTCGGCGATCGCAGGCGAATCACAAGCCAACGTGTACGTTCTGCTCCGTTTCGACACCGTCGGTAGCGACGAGTCAATTCCGCATACTCCAAGTGCGGCACAATTTGAATTCTTGAGTGTGGCAGAGTTGATAGCACTTTATTTATCTGACATCAAATGACACTATCTTTGACAACTTCGTATAAGTTAAATTGTATACTTAACTTATGGATCAAAAATGAATGATGCGTACCAAGATTACACGTAGGCATCGCCTGCTCAAATGCTGTATCTAAAAGCTTACTCTGGCTGATTACAATACTTATTCATTTGAGATGCTAAGGTATCATATTCCTTACCATTGTTTGCAGCGGCTGTGAGGGTTTTATCAATTTCTCCTTTAGCCTGCTGGATTTGTACTCTACCCTGTGAAGAGGCTTGTGCAGTTTTTGTCGCACTCAGAGCTTTTCCTGCTTGAGCGATCGATTGGCTAAAAGAGCCAAATATCTTAATAAAACTGTGTTGAAATTCTTGCAGTCTAGAGTCTTTCAAGTTCAGATTTTCGATTTCTTTAGTTGTAGCTTCTAAATCTTTAGAGAGTTGTAAACTTGTTACCACCTGCTGTCCTTTGTTGTTCTCAATCAATTCAGTTCCCTTATTAACCACATCTATCAACCTTTGACACTGAGAAACTTTACTTTCACTGCAAGCAGTAACTAAAAAGGAGATGCTCAAACTCAAAGGTACAATAACAGTATATTTACGTAAAACAGACATATAGCAATCCTAAGTCATTTGTAAAAAATTTTAATCGCTGATAGCTAAAAAGCTAACAGCTAATTGCTTTTTTACCATTAGCAATTAGCTATTAGCAATATTCACGAAAACTTTACAAATTTCAAAATCCAAGACAGAATTACCAATCGACAGGTAAACCAAGTTTGTCTAAGATATCAGCTTCTTTCAAAAGTGGCTGAATCTCAGCATCGATCGCAACACGACCATTGGAAAGTACTAAAGCGCGTTGAGTAATTTTACTCAACCAATATAAATCATGTGAGGCAATTAATATGACCTGGACTGGTAATCGCAATAGAGCTTGAGCCAAATGACGCCGCCATGCAGGATCTAAACCGTTAGTGGGTTCATCCAAAATGAGAATATCAGGCTCTAACGCTAAAATAGAAGCAAGGGCGGCTAGTCGTCTTTGTCCACCAGAAAGTTCGTGGGCAGAACGGTTAGCATAAGCTTCCAAACCAAAGTCAGCTAATAACTGTCGCGCTTTATCTTTTGCGGTTGCTGGTGAAACACCATAGTTACGAGGACCAAAAGTTACATCCTCTAAAATAGTCGGCATAAATAATTGGTCGTTAGCATCTTGAAAGCTAAAGCCAATGTTGCGGCGTATTTGCGGTAGAGTTTTTGATTCTACCAATACGCCATCAATCCAAATTTTTCCCGATTGTGGTTGTTTTAAGCCAATGAGGTTTTCTAGCAAAGTACTTTTACCAGAACCAGTTGGTCCTATCACGGCTACTCGTTCGCCAGCATTTAAAGTAAAAGATATATCTTGTAGAACTGGTTGTTGATTGGAGTAAGCATAAACTAGGTTTTGAACCGCAACGGCTGTTTTTGACATTTTGATATTTTGATAGTGGATAGTAGATAGTGGATAGTTGTGAGAAAAACTACTAACGACTAACAACTATCCACTAACATAAGAAGAAATGGTTAAGCCTAGAGCGATCGCACTCATCACTACTATTGCAAAACGCTCTTTGAGTCTTAATGGTGCATCGACTGGTAATTGCCCTGTATAACCACGGGTGACCATTGCCGCATAAACCCGTTCTGCCCGATCTAGACTGCGGAGATACAAAGCGCCAATCATGGCAGCACTAGCATAGCGTAACCAACTACCCACACCGTTTAAGCCACGCAGTTGGGCGCTGCGCTGCATTCGCGTGACTTCCCCAAGCAATATTTCTAAGTATTGCCCAGCTAGCAACAAAGTTTGTTTGAGTGCGCTTGGTACGGGTAAGCTTTTGAGGGCAATGCCAAAACTGTGTGGAGGCAGGGTTAACAAAAAGCTATTCGTTGTTACTAAACATATCAAGGAACGAACCAACAAAAAACTAGCTCGTTCCCATCCCAAAGGTAAAGCCAGAAATGAGAGAAAAATGAGTTCTAAACCAAGTAATCCGGTAAGTTGTCGAATGGGTACGCGCAAGAAGGTAACCCATAACAGTGCGATCGCCCCATAAGCACTCAACCAATACCAAGCATTCTGCTGGAGGAGAGCGCATCCAACTACAATAATGAGGGACAAATGTAGTCGTAATGGTAGAGATAAATTACGCATTCTTCGGTCTAACCAACTGTGCAATTCCAAAAGCAACGCCAAAGCAAACGATCGCCCCAAGAATTCCAGCAATACTGGTACCAATTAATCCCAATCCTTCAATGCCATAATCAGCTAAAGGTGTTGGTACTGGAACTCTGACGTTGTCTGCTAAGTCAATGAAGCCTATGTCTTCAGCTACTTTCTCTAAACCATCGGGCCATGCTGAAGCTACCAATGATAAAACACCAGCAATCAAGAGAACGCTGACTATAGGTATTGCCCACCCTTTAAACTGCTGGTGCTGTTCTCCTCCTGGTAACAAATCTGGTCGTGCTGAAGCAAGATAAGCCAGAACACCGCCTGTAATCAAACCTTCGCCAATACCAATCAGAATATGGACACCAGCCATCGCTGGTAAGACTATGGCTGCAGGTGCTGTTCCAGAAAGTGCTAACTCAATAGCAGCCGCTATAGCTGCTACGACTACGCTCACACCAGCTGCAATACCAGCTGCTAAAGGTAAGCGTCCCCTAGATCCTCCAAATAACCGATGCAGTGTTTGAGTTAACGCCCACCCAACCCAAACGCCTATAACTGCCATATTAAAAATGTTTGCTCCTAAGGCTGTGATCCCACCATCGGCAAACAGCACTGCTTGAATAATGAGAACAGTAGCGATGCACAATGCACCCGCCCAAGGACTACCCAAAATAACTGCTGCTAAAGTTCCTCCTAACAAGTGACCGCTTGTTCCGCCTGCGACAGGGAAGTTAATCATTTGTGCGGCAAAAATAAAAGCGGTGGTTAACCCTAAGACAGGGGCGCGTCGGACACCAAAAGCATCTTGTGATCGCGCCATAGCAATCCCCAGCGCTACTACACTTGCAACCCCGGTAACTGCGGCCACTGTTGGAGAAACAAAGCCATCAGGAATGTGCATGACGTGCCTCTGTTTTCTATGTGTTTTCTTACACGAAGTTATTACGACTGTGACATTTCTTTAAGGAACCAAATTTTCTCCCTACTTTGCAATGCCCTCATGGGGGATTTATTGATATTACTTGCGGTTTATTGACAATAAAATTGACAACTAAGTGTACACGTATACTAAAAATTGTAAATTTTTAAAAAGTTAGATTCTTGTGAAGACTGCTAATAGCTAATGGCTAATGGTAAAATTATTGAGTATTTATAGCAGTTATCAATTAATACGGTTCAGTTAAAGGTCGCAAAGGGTACAAAAACCGGGTTTCTCGTTTAGGCTTAACTGAGCAGTTTTGGGATTGCTATAGCAATCCTAAATGATTTATAAACAATTCGGTTGCCTATAGCAAGATTGCCTGTTGCCTGCCCTGACGAAGTGTTTGCAATTTAAATAGGAATGCTATATGATAATTAAAAGTGATAAAATACTCTTAATATTTTTTGGCGCAAGCGTTCTAAAACAGGTTCTTCTTCAACCAAGTTTTCACCAAATAAAATCTCGTAAATAGGTGGCACACCTATATGTAATTCTTCCAAAATTTCACCTTGAGAAAATACTTGCTGTGGGGTTCCTTCCAAAACAAGTCTTCCCTTATCCATCACAAAAATCCAATCTGCCCAACCATAAACGAGATCGAGGTCGTGTGTTGCCATCAGGATTGTTGTTCCAGAAGCATGAATGTTTTTTAAAGTAGCCATTAAATTGCGAGTATGTAATCTGTCTAGGTACGCCGTAGGTTCGTCTAGCAACAAGAGTTCTGGTTTTAGCACCATAACATCTGCAATAGAAACTCGTTTTTTCTGACCTAGACTGAGATGATGTACTGGTCTTTTCGCTAGTTCAGTTAATCCAAATTCTTTTAAAACAGACTCTACTCGCTGTTTAATTTCTGCTTCTGGCAATCCCAAATTACACAACCCATAAGAAATATCTTCTTCAATCGTAGAAGCCACTAATTGTTGTTCGGGATCTTGAAAAATTAGACCAACTTTTTGGCGTAAATTTAACAGATAAGTGCCGTCATATCGCAGGGGAGAACCTTTCCAAAAAACAGTTCCTTTTTGAGGCTTGTATAAACCATTAGCCAGGAAAAAGAGTGTCGTTTTCCCGCAACCATTTTGACCAATTAATGCACATCGTTTATGGACAGGAATTCTCAGGTTTAGAGCATTTAATGCTGATTCTTGAGACCCTGGATAGGTGTAATTGATTTGCTCAAACTCCAGTAACCACTCCTGCATTCTGCCACCATTCTATTCCAACTAATACGACACAGCCAAGAACTGCTTCTACAGCATAGCGCTTGGATGGATGATAGTGATGAGAATGCCAAAAGCGCAATTCTCCATTAAAACCCCGTGCAGCTAAGCTTAGAGAAACTTGGCGGTAGTTGTCTATAGTTCTTTTTAACAGTTGTCCAATCAACAGTGCTAAGCTTTTCATACCGATAGTAAAATTACGGTATCCTCCACGAGATTGTTGAGCAGTCCATAACTCAGTTGCTGTATTTAGTAGAATGAAAATAAAGCGGTACATCAGCAACAAAAGGTCAGTGATAAGGACTGGGACTCCAAAACGACGCAATACTTGTAAAAGTTCTGTGAAGGGAATAGTTAGCAAAATAAAGTATAAGCAGGAGAGGGAGGCGATCGCTCTTGTTAGAATGGTCGATCCCCGCTCAATACCATAGTGACTGACATACACATAGTAAGAGCCAACTTTGAAACCAGCAACTGAATCATTGAGCACTCCATGCATTTGTGAAAAGTCTACTCCATTGATAACTAAAGCTGGCAAACTAGTTAACCAGAATAAACTAGCAACACAAACTAATTGTAAATAACTCTTAGCAGGAATCCCTGCATAAATCACTATCCAAATACTAACCCAAACGGCAAGCAACACCTGAACAAGAGGATGTGACAACATAGAGATGAGCAATAAAACCGTTGCAAACAGAAGTTTTTGTTCTGGTGAAACCCACCGTAACTTATTTGTGTAAGCTAAAGTGTCAATCTGAATTTTCATTATGTTTCTTAATTGGTTCGGAACGCCCCTTGTAAAGTCCAATGACATAACCGATTGCACCAGCGCCCACTGCTGCTTGCACAGCAAATAATAAACTTTCTACTTCTCCACCAGGTAACTCAATTATTGAATTAAACCAAGGCTCATAGTGGGGCTGTATCTCTTTAATTGCTTCTTCCGCTTGACCATCTGCTCCGCCAAATTCCGATCCTTTTTTAAGAACCAAGGGCGTGACGGTTAATACCACAACTGCCAATAGTAGCAGCCAGTTGTTTAATGAGTAGTTTTGCTTAGTCATTGGTTGGTAGTGGATAGTTGATAGTGGATAGTTGATAGTTGTTGTACTACTAACTACTAACTTTCTGGTTTAATCAGGTTTAACATTTCTAGCTCGTGACGACCATAGCTAAAAAGCCAATTCCATACCAGCACGGTCAAAAATCCTTCGCTAATTGCCAAAGGTACTTGGGTTACGGCAAAAATTCCCGCAAATTTGATAAAAGAAGCGATAAATCCACCTGTTGCAGCGGGAAATGCCAAAGCCAGCTGTACGGATGTGACTATGTATGTTGTTAAATCAGCGATAGCGGCTGCTAAAAATATCGCTAACCTTTGTTTTCCTGTTTGCATAAGCAAACGATATACCCAAAAGGCAACAAATGGTCCCGCGATCGCCATCGAAAATGCATTAGCTCCCAATGTAGTCAGACCACCGTGAGCCAGTAACAGTGCCTGGAACAAAAGTACTAGTGTACCCAGCACCGTCATTGCTAAGGGTCCAAACAGTACTGCACCCAAGCCTGTACCTGTGGGGTGAGAAGAACTACCCGTTACGGAAGGCATTTTTAGAGCCGATAGTACAAATGCAAAAGCTCCAGCTAGAGCAAGTAGTAACTTGAGTTCTGGAGTCGCTTGAGTGATGCGAGTTAGGGAACGCAAGCCCAATACAAAGAAGGGTAACGATACAATCCACCAAAAAATTGCCCAGCCTGGTGGTAAAAAACCTTCCATGATATGCATAGCATAAGCTGGTTTTGGTAGGCATAAGATTATGTAGCAGCTTAAGGCTGCTATTATGACTAGACTGACTAATTTTGATGCGCCTGTTAACTTGAGAAGAATTCTCCACACGGGACTTACCTACAGATTCATATCAAGCAATATAGTTTAGATCGGCGGACGCTTTGACTCAAGAATCACGTCCATCCACAAAAGTTCCCGGTTCTGGAACTGAGTTGCGATCGGCTTCCGTTAAGAAACACAGGGTATAGGGTGACCGGGTGAGGGGTGTAGGGACGTTGGCGGAGCCTTAAAGCAGGGTACGCTTGTCCGCCCTGATACTGCGTAGGATTTGCGAAAATTAGAAACCCGGTTTCTCCAAGAAACCGGGTTTCTGGTACCACGACTATCGTTAACCGAGCAGTATTGTTGTCCGCCCTACACCCTACACCGTGTGTTTCTTGAAACTCATCCAGTCATCAGTTGATATTGATGATATATTATTATTTTTTATCGAAAAGAATTTTTGCCAAACTATGTGATAGAACTTGATGTAGTGATGCGAAAAATAAAACATTCGCACTAAAGATTTTTAGTTGAGATTCTTCAGGGATGCATACCGTGAAGGAGATACGGAATTTTAATTAATTGTGCATCTTGGACTGTCATTCAGGGTCAAGTTCGTTCATATACTTTGTACGCTAATAAAGCGGGCATTTGATGTGGCTAGGATTTATTAGCCATAGGCTATTGGCTGATACCTGATAGCTTACCGCTAACCGCTGACCGCTCAAAGTATAACTTATTAGCGAACCTTGCATTTAACCTCGTTCTATTGCATAAGGATTTTTTATTCTGCTCCTTCGTTGCAATGACTGAATAATGAAAGCACCAATGAGTTAACAGCTTTGGTGGTGAATCTATTAATTGGTAATATTTTGCTGATGAATCAACCTATCACACATTTGCAGGAATTATCTGGCGTAGCCATCAAATCTTGGATTTCTTCTAAAGATTCGCTCTGTGTTCAACTCCGGGTTTTAGCCAAAGGAACTTACTGTCCCTATTGCCGTAATTACACAGAAGAATTACATCAAACTAGACCAATTTTAGTTAGAGATTTACCAGTATCAGGTAAAATTGTTTACCTAAAACTACCAAGGCGTCAGTTCTATTGCAGATGTTGCCAGCGTTATATTACTGAGCAATTGCAGTTTATTGATTGGCGCAGAAAATACACTCAAAGGTACGAGGAGAATATTTATTCACTCGTGAATCGTTCTAACATTGAACAAGTTAGTCAACAGCAACACCTTGGCATTAAACAGGTCAAAAACATCTTCAACTACATAAGTCAGAAGCGAAAAAAATACAATGGCGTTAAACTCACTTATGGGTAGCTATACTTTGCACGGGAATAAACTGAGCTTTTGATGTGGCTAGGATCTATCAGCCATAAGCTATTGGCTGAAAGCTGATAGCAGCAAGTGCTGACCGCTCAAAGTATAGATGAAATCAGAATTAAGAAGTTGGTAGTCGGAATTAATGTAAGCGTTTAGCTATTAGCCGTCAGCAGTCAGCGAGCGAAAGCTATTTTTAAGTATTTTATAAGCGTTTCTGATACCCTATTGAACACCAATAGGGCTGATAAAGCTGATGTCTGATAGCTGAGGGCTGAACGCTTACCTAAACAAATCATTTCACCGAATCAAATCGGATTCCTATATATCAGTTCTTGGCTCTTAGCTGAAAGCTGACTGTTCAAAGTATAGATGTGTTGCATTACTGTACTGATGCTCTAGTTTTAGAGTGTCGAGAGTTCCCGCAAACTTATAACTTGCGAGAGAAAAAACATATTTCATGTAAATTTATTGAAGAAAGGTATTTGGACATGAGATTTATAGATAGTAATGAACGTAAGTTGCTATTTGTGCAAAAACAGTACATTTTTGATACAAAGAGGAGGGTTTTCAGTAATGCTAAATACCAATTTTTTAGATTTTGTACTTAAATTTAGACACTTTTTGATAACTATCAACTTGAGGTAATAAAAAAAAATTATCACCATTACAGAAAACAATAAATCTATTTTTTCAAAAAATGTAGCTTTTTTTCGTAAAAGTATGTATGCTCAAATAAGTGTGTAAAGCTTGTGTAAAGAACAAGCATTTTAAAAAAGTTTTTCTTGAATATCAGGGCACCCATTTACCTAGTGGAAGAAGACTTGGAATTTTAAAGTTTTCCTCCGTTATCAATAGTTGTTTCTTGAACACCAATGAGGATTTTTTATGGTGCGAGATTCATATGTTGATTCAGGTTGTGGGGATTTTCCTAAACAGCTACATAGCACTAAATTTACAGTCTCTGGACGAAAAGGGGCGATGTTGTTCACGGGTTTAATGATGAGTTGGATGGTTCTCAATTTTATGTGGAGGACAAAACAGATTCGAGTCAAAACCATGTTTTTTTGGATGGTTCTCGCCATAATTTTGGGCATTTCAATCAGCTGGAATCCTCTTGCTCTTCAAATAGCTCAATAAAAGTAGACGGAGTACGTGATATATGCAGAGACAAACACAGCAAATGCTATCTCGACCAAAGCACAAAAGCCTATGGGTTTTGGTAGGGATTAACATCCTTTTAGCCATCATCTATCATAGTGCTATGGTTCGCATGAGCAAAGGAAATTGGCGTGATTATCATACTAGGTTTATAACAGAGAATCGGCAATTGAAAGCGCCTTCTGTCAGGTAACTTAAATTTTCAGCCTTTGGCTTGTCAGACATATTGCATTAAATCTTTCCCAGTTGTAAGGTCTTTTCCCTTGCAGCATCCTTTACGGTTGCTTGCAAGGTTTTTTTTTGAGAAAGGTTTGGGTCAAGATAGACTATGAACTGTGGACTGATGACTCGTAACAAAAGACAATGAATTTTAGTTCTGCCTTACCTACTTTTATCATTACACTCCGAGAAGGAGTAGAGGCGGCTCTTGTAGTTGGTATTGTACTTGCTTTGTTAGAAAAGGCTAAACAATCCCGTCTCAACTCTTGGGTTTATGCTGGTGTCGTCTCTGGTATTGCGATCAGTGCGCTGATCGGTTTTTTATTTGCTTGGGGGGTTCAAGCACTCAGTACGATTAATCCCCAGTACACACCTGTTGTTAAACCACTCATGGAAGGTGTGTTTAGTATAATAGCAATCTTCATGCTGAGTTGGATGCTAATCTGGATGACCAAACAAGCCAGATTTATGAAAGCTGAAGTTGAGGGAGCTGTGACAAATGCTTTAAAACAAGATTCAAATGCTGGTTGGGGTGTTTTCACGCTCATATTAATTGCAGTTGTACGTGAAGGTTTTGAAACAGTTTTGTTTATTGCTGCTAACCTTCAACAAGGGATAATTCCTACTCTTGGCGCTATTTCCGGTATTGCAGTTGCAGCTGGCATAGGTGTGCTGTTGTTTAAAGTTGGTGTTAAAATTAATATCCGCCAGTTTTTCCAGATCGTTGGTGTGCTTCTTATAATGATTGTTGCTGGGTTGGTTGTGTCAGCTTTGTATAAGTTTGACCAAGCTGCTGCTGCTCTTGCTCTGAGCGATCGCGCTTCTGAAAGTCTTTGCTTGTACTACGATCGCTCTACCGAAATTCACTCCTGCATCTTAGGTCCTATGGTCTGGAATGGTTCAACTATCTTACCTGATAAGAAGTTTCCGGGGGTTATTCTTAAAGCCTTGTTTGGTTACAGACAATATATATATGTTGTCCAAGCCATAGGATATGTAGTATTTTTACTGACGGTAGGAAGTTTGTACTTCCGTAGTCTTACCAGTAAAAATAGTAAAAATACTGATAAAAAGCAAACAATAACACAGCAAAATTAAAGTTATTTTTTCAATTTAGTATGACGTGCGGAGAAACCCGGTATCTCCAAGATACCGGGTTTCTGAAGTGACGCAATTTTCACCAGTCAACAAAAAGAATTTACTTGATAATGTGAACCTAACTTGTACCAGGTTTTCCAGAAACTGAAGCGCTACTTTTGATGCTAAAACGGTAGCTCTGGGTGCTAATTGAAGAACATCTTCAACTAAACCACTGTGGTCTGGTTCTGTATGGCTGACAATGATGTAATCAATAGCCTTTGGATTAACAAGACTTTTAAGCGTCTCAAGATATTTTTCGCGAAACTTTGTATGAGAGGTGTCTACTAAAGCTATTCTGTCGCCTTTGATGAGGTACGAGTTGTAAGTCGTACCGTTTTGTAATCCAAATTCAATATCAAAGCGATCGCGGTCCCAATCAAGACAGCGAATAGCAGTTGTATTAGGAGCTATTTCAACGGTTTGTATAGTAAGCCTTTTCTGGGCGTTCTCTGCGAGCGCTACCATCAGTTATCTCCCAGCATGAATATCAGTCGTCGTTTATGACTCTATTTTGCTCATAAATATTTTTGTAAAGTTGTCAAATTTTTTATTTTTTCTTAAACACCATTTGTATTTAAAATAGCCATTCTCTGATTGCGTAAACTTTTACTGAGAAAGTGTGAGTAAAGGTTGCGATCGCCATTTCCATCAAAGGTGAGAGAGCATTAAATTGTAGGTCATGCAATAGTGATAAAATACTTCCCTTACTAAACATTATCACTTTAATTTAGCTCAGTAATAGGCTCTCTTCATATCTAATAGGATTTTACAATTCCTAGCTTTTTGCTCGTGGAGAACATTTTCATAAAGTGCGATCAAGCCTTTTGCTACCGCATATCCTCTGACAGATGTTTATCGTTAGATAGCAATCAATAGTGGAATATTATGCACAGTGCTTCTAAAGGATTTGAGTCAGTTGCTGAAATGATTGCACGCTTGGTATGCGACTATGAAGCACGACAAGCAGTCAGCCCCTTCAGGGAAGTCAAAAGTCAAAAGTCAACAGTCAAAAGTAGGAACCACCAAAATAAATTTAGAGGCTTGTAAGAGGTTGTTTTAAAAGTCACGGAAGGTATAATTTTGCTGCTGTTCTAAAGCTTGCTTACGTTGACGTATTCTTTGTAAGCGTGTCATTTTAGCTTCCTTGCTAAAAAACTGGTCGAACAAAACATTTTTTTGTTCTTCTGTGAGATTCCCTATAGCAATTCTCGTTTGGATAAAATACAAATTCATCTGCGTTGAGGGTGCGTTCATCTGTAGTTTTTTAATTTAAAAACGTATTAGATTCAACAGAGAACCGCTATATACACGGATATCGATCAATTTCATCGAGCGCTCGCCATATTTCTAGAGCGCCAGTACAGTATTCACTCGTGGGGCTAAAAAACCCGGTTTCTCTCGTTGAAAAGACTGATTTTCTGTTGAGCAAAGTCGAAGAAACCGGGTTTTTAGGATTTCTGTACCGATACTATAGCACTTGTGGTGTAGTGTCAGTTTGGTTCATGGTCCTAATTTAAACCTTTGTGAAAAATCCGGGTTTCGCGTCGTCACAGGCGATCGCATTCAAGTGTTGTGTGAAAACGGAGTTGGAAACAAATTTTCACTCAACAGCGTAAGAAGTAAATTGACGTTAGTCTATTTAAGTATAAAGTGTAATCAATGTTGTCCTGTACTGAAATAAGTATTCACGCTATTTTTAAAGTCGATGACCCAAAAATCCTTATTATCTCTGAGGTAGTTTCTGGTGTCTTAGGTGAAGATATAGGAATCCTACTCCCTTCTCGGTATAAGATTATTGAAATAAAAAACCGCAGAGGCGCAGAGGACACAGAGGAAAAAGACTAAGAAAACATCGGTAACTTTCGGTGGAAAGGGAGTAATTATTTATGAAAAATTTTTGCTAGTTAGCATTACCCACTCCAATACTTGGAGGTTTTGCCCTAAATTAAAATTTGGGCGATCATGCGATCAACCCGTTAAAACGGGTTAAAAGCCATATTCAGTCAGATAAATCTGACTTTAGCGATCAAGGTGTGAAATTTATTTCTTGGCTCAAAACCTACACAGTATTGTTAGAGGATGTTTGAAAAGTGGTTGGCTGTAATTTCAACCACTTGTTGATCCCCCCTAGCCCCCCTTAAAAAGGGGGGAAAATCTCTAACGGTCCCCCTTTTTAAGGGGGATTTAGGGGGATGTGAAATGTGCATGCTACTGACGAGAAGACTTTTCAAATATCCTCTTACCCACTCTACGTATCTTTCAAAAAATCAACTAGAATTTCTGTAAGCTGCTAATGAAGAATTTTAAGGCTTATTATCGAGTAACAGGTCAGAGAAATATGAAGTCTTAAAAAATGTATAACTTAACTAAAATGTCTTTAAGAGATATGTCAGAGTGCGGTTTAGCTCTACGTCATATGGGCAATAATGCCAATAATATGGAAGATGTAAGTCATCGCATCATTGACTATCTTTATAAACATTTAATTGACAAAGAATCCGGAAAAAAATCTTGTGTACTCGTTCGGTTTTTTAAAACTCATTCGTATGGAAATTTAACACCAGAACTGCAAGAATCTGCTCGGAAACTTTTAACTTATGATGTAGTACCTGATAATCTTAAGAGTTTAATATTACTGGCGACGGCTGGTGAACTATCAGCATGGAATTCGCGACATCTATCAGTGGAACATAAGGTGATTCCTCTAGCCAGTGAAGAGGCGATCGCTCGCATACCGATGATTTTTCAACTTATCCAGCAATTAGGGTTAAATCCAGGTACTATAGTTCAACCAGACCCTAATCTATTAACTGATTTAGAGCAGCGGATGTATAACGTCTTTTACATCCCTAATGCTTTGGGTAGTCCTTACATTCCAGCACAAACTTCATTTGTGATTCCATTTCACGTTAAGTCTGTAGTTGGATTTGGAGGTTTGTTACCTTCCGGAAATCTGTTTGTCATTCTAATGTTCTTGAAAGTAGTGGTTTCCCGATTTATTGTGGATTTATTTCGTCCGCTGGCATTAAATGTTAAGATGGCGATCCTCCCCTTTGATGATGGGAGAGTTTTCAGCGGTCAAAATCAAGCTGTTGTGAATAATGGTATCACTACGATCACAGATAAAGATGATAAAAATGAAACTTATCGCCTTTACTCGCAAATTGCAACACTGACTCAATTATTAGATGTTTCAGAACATTGTACCATAAGTCAGTCAGACCGCCTAGAAAAAACCAACACTCATCTCCAAGAAACTTTAGATAAACTTAAAGCCACTTACATCCAACTGCTTCATACTGAAAAAATGTCCAGTTTAGGTCGGCTAGTAGCAGGGGTTGCACATGAAATCAATAACCCCGTTAACTTTATCTACGGTAATATAACTCATGCCAAAGAATATTTTCAAGAACTCATACAACTATTAGAGCTTTACAAACAAGAGTTTCCAAATCCTAGTTGGAAGATTCAACAAAAGACTGAGGATATTGAGTTTAGTTTTCTGGTTAAAGATTTACCAGAAATGCTCAATTCCATTAAAATAGGTGCTGAACGGATTCAGGAAATTGTTTTATCTTTACGTAACTTTTCTCGGCTAGATGAGGCGGAGATGAAAGAGGTAGATATTCATGAAGGAATAGATAATACACTGTTAATTTTACACCATCGATTCAAAGCTAACCCAAAATATCCAGAGATTAAAATCATTAAAGATTATGATAAACTTCCTCTAATCAAATGCTATCCAGGGGAATTAAATCAAGTATTTCTGAATATTATTAATAATGCTGTGGATGCATTAGATGAAATATTAATACAAGATAAGGCACACGGGAGAAAAGATGCTAGGCAAATTCACATTCGTACAGAATTGACTAGTAAGAACCGGGTGGTAATACAAATCACCGACAACGGACTTGGTATGACTGAAGAAGTTAAACAGAAGATATTTGACCCATTTTTCACTACGAAACCTATAGGTAAAGGTACGGGACTTGGCTTATCAATTTGCTACCAGATTATTGTGCAAAAACACTCTGGTTTACTGCGATGTGAGTCAGAACTGGAAAAAGGAACCAAGTTTTACATTGAAATTCCCTTAGAACAAGTAGTAGGTATAGGGCGATAATTCTATTTGATTCTACTATATCCGGGCTGAATTAATCACACCTAAATCCGCAGCTTTACCTCCACCACCTTCCCTTCATCCACCACCGCACACATAATACACTCGCGCAATAGACGTTTTTTATCCACGGGGTTCTGTATCCCTTTCCAAAAATCCCTGTTGCTGAACGCAGCGATAATCCTTTCTCGGCTAATGAGCAAAGCTTGATTAGTTCTTTCCTTACTATCAACCAGCTCAGCAATTTGCAAGCACAACCCCTGTTTCGCTGTCTCAATCGCCGGATTGTGACCAGGGATAGATTCCAAAGCTTGGAGTTGCGATCGCAATTCCTTTAACTCTTGACTTTCCGATACAATTATGATACTTTTTCCCCCTAACACAGACAGACGTTCTGCTTCCTGAACGAGAAACTCAACAATTTGGTCTTCAAGCTCTAAATTGGTAATTGCTGTTTTATGCTGGCACATACCACTTTTCAGATAGTAAGTGCATTGGTAGTATGATTTAAAACTATTATCTTTTCTACTTTGGTAAGTCGAAACCTTTACGAATTTAGAGTTACATTTTGCACAAACTATCAGCCCTTGAAAGATATTCAATTTTTGTGGATCGCGATCGCCATGTGACGCCCACGCATTCTTTCGATTACCACGGATAATTGCTTTAATTTCCTGGTGCTGCTGAAATGTAATCAAAGCCTGGTTATCGTGGGTATTCCAAAAAACGTTAATTTCATCAAAAGACTTTTTATTCCCATTTTCCTTAACCGTACCATAAGGAGTCCCACCAGCTAGTACGGGATTCGTTAACCAATCACGAATTCCAGTTGTCGTCCATCTCAGTCCTGTGTATGGGTAACGCAACCCAGCATGAGACTTTTTGTCTACTTTTTTCTTTAATGTTTTTTGGGTGAGCTTATCATTTTCATCAATTGAGTAATTACCTGATTTTGTCAGATTTTTTTCCGAACATTTTGAACCAATACCAAATAACTCATTTAACTTTTTTGCTGTTTGCGTACAGCTACCAACCTGATAAAAAGTTTTCAGTATCAATTGAGCAACATCAACGACTGATAACTCTTGTTTATTATCAATGAAACAAATACATGGCTCATGATTAAAAACATACTTATCATCTTCAATCTTATAACCAAACGGAGCCAAAAAATGACTTTTCTTTTCTTTTCGCCGGAGTTCACGTTCTTTACGAATTCGCAAACCCAACATTTTCACCTCATGTTTTGCTACATCTAAGCGAATATCTACCGTCAATTCTCCACCAACAGAATCTAAGTCAAAAGGGTCATCAAGAGCAACGGGTTTAATCTTTTTCTTTTGAAGCTCACTGATAAGTTGGTAAAAAATGACTTGTGATGCTGCGACTCTATCTAACCGCGTAAATTTTAAGAATCTGATATTGTTGTTAATTGGCAGCTCCTGGATCGCTTTAATTAAGTTGAGCAGCCCCTTACGGTCATGCTTGGTGCGTTTGTCGATATCGAAAAATATTTTACCGACACCAGCGTCTCTCAACCGCTGCATTTGTTTAAGAAGCGCATCTTTGTCCTGGGCTTGCTCGTCGGTTGATACCCGCGCATAGCCCCAAGACTCAAAATCAGGAGAATCCATAGAATATCAGCTATGTAACGAAAGATTTACTGTGAGCTTTCAATTTTATAAGTCTATGTAGCGCTTCTCACTTGAATCACATACGGCGCGAGTAGGGGCGAACGGTTGAGAGCCCTTCAACGTGTGCAATGCATATGCTGTTCGCGCAGCGTGGCGTCAGCCAAGCGCTAATACGAACTATAATGCCCTTCAACGTATATTGCTGCAATGCATGCGCTCTTTGCGCTACTACGAACCATAATTTACTTTACACTATAAATGTGATTCATGACCCGTTTTCTAAGCGAATTGTCAAGAGTGGCGATCGCGTTGACTTAGGTCAGGGACACGAAATCGAGTTCGTAAGTGCGCCCAACCTGCATTGGCCCGACACAATATTCAGCTACGATCGCAAAACCCAAACCCTTTTCACCTGTGACGCCTTTGGGATGCACTATTGTAGCGATGACACCTTTGATGTTAACCTAGAGGCTATTGAACCAGACTTCCGGTTTTACTATGATTGTTTGATGGGTCCCAATGCCCGTTCCTTGCTCAACGCCATGAAAAAAATGAGCGACCTTGGGAACATCAAAATTATTGCCAACGGACACGGACCCTTACTATATCATCACCTCGAAGTTCTCAAAGAGTGCTATCAGAGCTGGAGCCAAAGAGAAACAAAAGCAGAAACAATTGCTGCTGTATTCTATGTTTCTGACTACGGACATAGCGATCGCTTGGCTCAAAGCATTGCTCACGGTATTCAGAAAACTGGGGTTGGCGTCGAAATGATAGATATAACCTCAGCAGAAATCCAAGAAATTCAAGAACTCGCGAGTCGAGCAGCAGGTATTGTAATTGGTATGCCACCAAGCGCCAATGTTGCGGCTCAAGCTGCGATTAGTTCGTTGCTTGCTGTTGTCAAACACAAGCAAGTCATCGGGCTCTATGAATGCTATGGAGAAGACGAAGAACCCATTGACCCATTGCTCAAAAGATTTATTGACCTCGGCGTCAAAGAAGCTTTCCCTGCTATTCGGATGAAAGAAGCTCCTACAGACAGCACCTACCAGCAGTGCGAAGAAGCAGGAACTGATTTGGGACAACTGCTTGTTAAAGAACGTAACATCAAGCAACTTAAGTCCATTGACGCTAACTTAGAAAAAGCTTTAGGTCGGATTAGCAATGGACTGTACATCATCACATCCAAAAAAGGTGATGTTCAAGATGGAATGCTGGCTACTTGGGTAGCTCAAGCTAGCTTGCAACCTCTAGGATTCACCATTGCTGTCGCCAAAGAACGTGCGATCGATTCTTTGATGCAAGAAGGCGATAAGTTCGTCCTGAACGTTTTAGAAGAAGGAAATTATCAAGAATTAAAGAAGCACTTCCTAAAACGTTTGCTTCCTGGTACTGACAGATTTACAGGAGTCAAAACCCAAACTGCGAAAAACGGTTGTCCCATTCTGACAGACGCTCTCGCTTACATAGAATGTGAAGTAGTCACCAGCCTGGAGTGCAGCGACCACTGGATTTTATACTGTACCGCTCAAGATGGTCGAGTCTCCAATCCCGACGTACTCACCGCCGTCCGTCATCGCAAAGTAGGAACCTACTACTAAATTATGAATTATGAATTATGAGTGATAAATTCATAATTCATAATTCATAATTCATAATTCTTTATCTCATCCCCCTTCACACAATCGCACTCATTCGACTATGACTAATAATCCCAATCCCCGTGACGTACAAGTTCTACCAATCGCTACAAATACTACAGTACTGAGAGCGCGTAGTTGGACGCGCTTACGGTTTGAAATTGAATACGCACAAAGAAAGGGTACAACTTCCAATTGCTATTTAATTGAAGGCGATAAAACTGCGATTATCGATCCACCACCTGAAACTTTCACTCAAATCTTTTTAGAAGCACTACAGCAATCTTTAGATTTGAAACGGTTGGATTATGTCATCTTGGGTCACTTCAATCCCAACCGCGTTCCAACCCTCAAAGCTCTTTTAGAACTTGCGCCCCAACTCACTTTTGTTTGTTCCCTTCCTGGTGCGGCTAATTTGCGTTCGACTTTCCCCAACCACGATCTAAACATTATGGTAATGCGGGGGAAAGAAACTTTGGACTTGGGTAAGGGACATATATTGCGCTGTCTTCCCATCCCAAGTCCGAGATGGTCCGCAGGGCTTTGTACTTACGACCAACAAACACAAATTCTTTACTCAAACAAGCTTTTTGGCGCTCATGTTTGTGGTGATGAAGTTTTTGATGAAGACTGGGATGTTTTAAAGTCAGACCAGCGTTATTACTTTGATTGTTTAATGGCTCCCCACGCAACTCAAGTACAAGCAGCTTTGGAGAAAATCTCAGATTTGCAGGTGAGAATGCTGGGAACTTTACATGGTCCATTGGTTCGCTACGGTTTGATGGAATTGATTCAAGCTTATGAGCAATGGAGCCGTTCTCAAACTAACCGCGAAACCACTGTTGCTCTACTTTACGCATCAGCCTACGGAAATACAGCGACTTTAGCACAGGCGATCGCCCTTGGTTTAACCAAAGGCGGAGTGGCGTTAGAAACTATTAACTGCGAATTTGCTCAACCAGAAGAAATCAAAGCCGCTGTACAAAAAGCAGATGGTTTTATCATTGGTTCTCCCACTATCGGCGGTAATGTCCCAACGCCCATTCAAACTGCTTTGGGGATAGTACTGGCGATTGGAGATAACAGCAAACTAGCAGGGGTGTTTGGTTCCTATGGCTGGAGTGGTGAAGCTTTTGATGTGATTGAAGGTAAACTCCGTGATGCTGGATACCGTTTTGGTTTTGAATCGCTTAAAGTGAAATTTAAACCAGCAGATTCTATTCTTAAAGAGTGTGAAGAGACAGGTACGGATTTTGCTCAAGCACTGAGAAAAGCTAAAAAAGTCCGAGGTCCACAACCCGCAGCTACCCCTGTTGAACAAGCTGTTGGTCGGATTGTGGGTTCGGTTTGTGTTGTGACAGCAAAGCAAGGTGATGTCTCTACAGCAATGTTGGGGGCGTGGGTGAGCCAAGCAACCTTTAATCCACCTGGAATTACCGTTGCGATCGCCAAAGAAAGAGCTATTGAAACATTGATGTATCCCGGCGGGAAATTTGTATTAAATATTTTACCAGAAGGGAGTCATCAGGAATACATGAAACACTTCCGCAAATCCTTTGCACCTGGAGAAGACAGATTTGCAGGTTTCCCTACAGAAGTCGCAGAAAATGGTTGCACTGTTCTCAGTGACTCTTCAGCCTATCTTGAATGTTCCGTCAGCAAACGTTTAGAGTGTGGCGACCACTGGGTTATCTATGCGACCATTGACAATGGTAGAGTCATCAAACCCGATGTCCTGACCGCAGTTCACCATCGTAAAGCGGGTAATCATTATTAATCAAGCTATCAGCACTTCAGCACTTCAGCACTTCAGCACTTCAGCACTTCAGCTAGCGAAGAAATCAACACTGACGACTGATGACTGAAAGCTGACGGCTGAAAGCTGACGGCTGATAACTGATAGCTGACGGCTGATGGCTGAAGTGCTGAAGTGCTGAGCGCTGATAGCTAAATATTTTTACATTAAGTTAAATTAAGTTTTCGCTAACATAACAAGAAGTGTACTCATTGTCTAGAGGGTTAACTGCAATGCTCGATTTAGCTATGTGCGATCGCCCTATTAGCGAATGGCTTGTTTGGAAGTCAAGGCTTTCTGAGTTGCTCATGACACCAACCGTTGTTGTCATTCCATTACTAGTGTTAATTTTCTTACCTTGGATAATTCCACGGTTACGTTGGAAGCGGTTTTGGAGTGGGTTGGGAACCGTTTTACTAGTCCTTTACTTTAGTGCTTCCTTTCCACTTACCATCGCTGTAGCCAGCAAAGGATTAGTTGTGTTTATTCCCCCTGATCCCGGTACAACCGCAGACGCTATTGTTGTACTGGGTCGGGGGGAACCTTTTAGAAAGTCGCGGGTTGAAGTAGCTTCTAAACTGTGGAAAGCTCATCGCGCACCCTTGATTTTTGCTAGTGGTGCGGGGGATGGTTCTGAAATCGTTCATGCACTCAAAGCTAGAGGAATTCCCTCAGAAGCATTAGATGAAGAACACTGCTCTCAAACAACAAAGGAAAATGCACTGTTTACCGCATCCGAACTACAACCAAAAGGCGTCAAGAAAATTCTCCTTGTCACCGACCCTCCTCATATGTTGCGATCGCTACTGACTTTTCAGAGTGTGGGGTTTGAAGTGACTCCCCACACAAGTCCCATACCAAAAGGGCTATCTTCCAGCAAAACAGCCATGCTTCTGTTTTATGAATATATGGGCTTAGTCAGCTATGGTTTACAAGGTCGATTTTCGCCCCAAGATATTGCGAGACTCAGACATCCACCTATAGTAAGATTAGACAATTCTAAGCCAAACCAATTCAATTCTGTGGCTTATTATTACATGATTTCATAAATTCGTATCACAGTTCCCGGCTTGTAATGCTCATCGCCGATCGCTATTAATCAAAGCTCAGCAATTCTAAATAATCAGGATTTGCAACGAGTTCTTTTGCGACTAAAAACCCTGCAACAGTCCAAGTTTGGTATTTTCTGGACTCTCTACCGATTAATCTACCATTTTTCCCATCGTAGTACTCTGGCCATTCATTTTCAACTAAGCGAGTTTCAGCAATTTCAATGGCTTTTTGAGCAAGCTCTGTATGATTGGTTTTTTGAGCAGCTGCTACGAGTAGCCAGAGTAAAACGGGCCAATGACCCCCGTTATGATATGACCAAGGAGTATTTTTTGGATCGCATCCTGTGGTAATTTCCCACTCCGTACCTTTAAGAGAGGGATAACAGATTTTCATTGGCATAGATCCCACTAAATCACTCCACCGTTGCTCAATCAGATTCATAATTCTTTGCGATTCACACTCACTTACTAGAGATGTTGCGATCGCCATTAAGTTACCCACAGTGAAAAAGCGAAAATCCATACGTCCTGGACCGAGATTACCTGCTAAATACCCACCATTATCTGGAAGCCATTCAGTTAACCAAGTTGGAATTGAGTCAGCATAGATATTAAATCGATTTGCGACCTCCTTACCAAATTCATCACCTTTAAAGCGATAAATTTCGTTTAAGCGATTTAGGTCAATCCAGTAATACGCCCGAAGATGTTGTGTAAGACTGGTTAAGCGTTGATTAATACTATAAAGGCTGGAAGCATTATCTTCATTTTTTGGTAAAAGAAGTTCACTTGCTGCACGCAATGCTGCATAAAACAAAACTTGTATTTCCAACGGATGTTCGTAAACACCCATACGGCGGTCAATCATAAAAGATCCATCGGGAACCAACATCGTTGGATACATAGCAAAGCGATGAACAAGGCACATTTGTAAAAGTAACTTGATTCCTTTTTGAAATTCTTGTCGATGAAAAAGTGAAATGTCTCCTGTAGCTTTTACGTAAGCCCGCAGTAAGATAATCCACCACAAGCAAGAATCTACGGGCGGAACTTTGGCAATGGCGTGTTCTCCAAAATCAGCCGTCAAATACTCTTCTCCATCTTTTGATTCCACTTTAAAACTAGCGGGCATCAGTCCTGGTCCCGGTTTAAAAGAGTCCATTTGCGGTTCCTGACTTTGCAAAGAGAGCGTTTCTATCAAAAAATTGCGTACAATCTCTGGTTTACCTTTCATTAAGAAAGCAAGTGCTGATGAAACAAAATCACGAACAAAGCATTGGTCGTAATTCAGTGCATTCAAACCAGGGTCGAGAGCTGCAACCGTTCCAATGGGACGACCGTGATAATATATGATAGATTTTTCGAGTAATTGCCAAGCGAGTATCTCAGTATCGTCTTTTATTTTCATAAACTATGCACCTTCCCATATTTCTTGTAGATATCTGGTGAAAAAGATGTAAGGGGGTTGGCGCAGCCTTCTCCTGTCACCAAACGCACTCGCGTTCTGTGGAGAGTATGATCATATCCTGCTCTAAGGCTCAGCCAACGCTCCTACCAACGGGTTCGGGTATACATATTTAATTGAAGAATCACTTTTCGTAATTTATGAAGTAACGGGTGCTAAAACGGACCAAAGAATAGAATTAATAATTGCCAATGCAATAGAACCAAGTAATGCACTCCAGAAACCCCATCTCAATCGAAATCCAGGTACTAAATAAGCTGCCAAACCAAAGATAGCTGCATTTAAAATGAAGAAGAATAAACCTAAAGTGATGATAATAAAGGGGAGGGTAAATAATGTTAAAATTGGACGCAATATAGCATTCAAAATTCCAAAAACTGCTGCCGAGATTAAAGCTTTACCAAAACTGTCAACTTCGACTCCTATTGGTAGTTTGGAAATAATCAAAAAGCTAATCGTCGTAACTAACCAAGTAAGAATTAAACCAGTCATAAACAGAACTCCTTATTTTGAACTTTCTTTGAAAATATATGCAAAAATACTTTTTTCTTATGAAAATATTGATATTCAGATTAATTATGAATTTGTGAATATGCTCGTTTCTATCACTATAAGTATTTCTGTAGATACATTAATACTAAGATATACTGAGATAAATCATACTACAAATTGGTAAAAAATAGCAATGATGGAAGAGTAAATGGTGTAAAAAGCAACCTTGAGATTGTCAACTATGTAGTTCATTTCCCCGAATGGGTAACATCAAGGGGGCTACGATCATAGCACCGATGATGACAGCCGCACTGTTGACTAGCAAACCCAAGGTCGCAATAACACAGGAATCCAAAATCAACACTAGATAGATAATACCAGTGGTTGATTCTTCTAATAATCCACTCCGCACAGCCTCTAGTGCCTGTGGTGTAACTCTTTTGCTTTTCAAATTATTAAACCGCGTGCGAATATTCTCGATATCTAGCAAAATACTATTCCTCATTCAGCACTAAGGCTTTAGATGGCCATCAAATATTTATGTTGCACTTTCATTTTCTCATCACTCTGATTGTTGTATTCTTGAACTAGATGACAATTTAAACATTTATATCATTTGATTTCTATCAAATGACGTATGCTCAAGGTAAAGCGAACGTTTGTACTCTACCGCAAGGGTTAACCTAACTTTCTCAAGCGCAAAGACGTTTCGCAAAAGGTCTGACTGAGAGGGTGTAGCAACTTCAAGGGAGTGTGGAATCACCAAAGATATTTTGCTTTGCTTCGGTTCGTTCAACTTGACAGGTGCAAGATTCAAGCCCTTCACTACAATTACACTGCAAATGAAAAATGAAAGAAGCACAGTTGCTCATACACCCCACACCCCACAACGCCAGTCGCCTAGGTTGGGAAACCTTCCTTCTCCCTAGGAGACGCTATGGCTAACAAAGACGCTATCGCGAACAACGCTCGCTCCCCCACACGCTTAAACCCCTTTTTGAGATGCAAGACTTTCAAGGTAAACAGATTCTCAACTTTCGATGAGACAAGTATGAAGTTGCAATGCTTTAATTGAAATAATGGATGAGATAACATTTTTGTTGTTAAAATTTTGTGTTATTTCTTAGTGTTGGTTCCCATGCTCTATTTGAATCCCTCGAAGAACTCTTCACAACAGAGTTACACAAGGGAGATTCTCTTCAGCAAGACAAGTCTCTCTTTGCTGCCGATTAAAGGCCGCCAGATGCAGTGTTTAAGTTACAACACTGGCACTATCGCAAGAGATTTTGTCTCATTTGAGAGGCTATTCCCAGGGTTTCTTCTGAACCTGTCCCGAAAGCCTTTCCAATTTTATGAAGTAGGAATCATTGCCTCAGTCAAGCTACGTCTAGCTGTTGGTAATGATTACTTAGAGTCAGGGACTCTTCATAAAACCGCAAACCCTAAATTTTGTGGCGAAGGCTTTTGCCCTTCAAGTTGGATGAGCCACATCTTGTGGGGATAACTGATAGACTACTCTAAAGTTATCTTTGACAAGGCATCTGTTTCCAAAGCTACAGCTAAGTGATTGTTCGCAAAAACTTGCGCTATAGCAATGTACTCATGCAACACCCCTTTTCTAGAATCGCTATATTGATAGGACGGTAATTCACAATTTCAGACTATGGCAACTAAACTCATTGACGTTAGAGAATACACGGTAAGAGCTCATAAACGATTGATCCACACACGGGTTTTTAACTTTGTTTGTAAAGAGTGCGGTATCCCTACAAAGCGTGAGACATTCGGTCCTCGACCTTTGTACTGTGAAAAGTGCCGTCCTCCTCAAGCACCGAAAAAATCGTTGATGAAGTCTCAAAAGGCTAAACCCAGACCTATGACTTACAAAAGTGACACTGATTTAGATTGAATTGAAGCTCTATGATTACCAAAGGACATTTAGAATCGCCTCCACAAGTCGCTGTTGAACCATTGTTAGAATTACGGGAATACTATGTCTCTGTTGTGGAAGAGTACGAACGTTTATGTACGCACGCTCGATCGCAGCTCGCTCATGTAGAGGCCTTATTGTCGAATATGTCGGGTTCTGAGGAACTTGACAATCAAATGGCTGTTGTCGAGACACTCTCATTTGCACCGACATCTGCTCAGCAAAACACCCTTTTTGAGAAGCTACCGCATAGCGTTTCCACCTTTCAACAAGAAGAAGCTATTCAGCCAGAACGAAAAGACAATAGTAAGCAAGACATTGTGCTGGATGAAGAGTCTCCTCAGAATGGAAATAGGGCAATTGCAGTACCTGTTACATCTTCCAAAGAACAGAAACCGATAGAGAATTACGATCGCTCTGCTCTGGGATCGGACGTTCCAATGCTGCCCCACTACCAAACTCTGTCTCGGTTGGAAGCTATCGAAAAAATCTTGCACGAAAACGTTGGGACAGTGTGTCACATAGACTTCATCGTGCGAGCGCTTTATGGCGATTTGGAATCAAATGTTTTTAAGGTAGTCAAGAGCAGGGTTCAGTCGTCTCTAACACACGGTAAAGAAAAAAGTTACTGGTCAGCTGTTCCTGATGAACCTGGTTGCTACACTCTGGATTTAAATTTGGTTACATCAGCAGATAGTAAGAATAAATCTAAAGCTCTTAAGCCTAAGAAGAAGAAACCCTTCATGCTTCCTAAGGCTAGAAGAGTATCAATGCTACCTGAATATGAAGGTAAGTTTTTGATTGATGCTATCTGCATACTGTTGCAAAAAAATTCCGGAAGAGTTTTCAGTGTAGCTGACGTAATCCTCGGTCTGTATGGAGAAATCGATGCAGAACAACTCCGAGAGATAAAAACTGCTGTACATAATGAACTTTCTAGAGGTCACCGGATTGGACGATTCTCTAGAGTTCCTGAAAAACTCGGTTATTACAGTTGGGATTTAAGTAAGATCCAAACTAAATAAGTAGCCATCACAAACTGCGTACATCAGAGCTAATGAAGAAGGGAAAAGGAAAAATTTTTCCCCTTTTCCCCACACCTAGGACAGTTCAGTTCAGGGTTATTCGTGCTCTGGAGAAACCCGGTTTCTTCAAGAAACCGGGTTTCTATTTTGGTTTATCCGAATTGTATTGCCCCCACACCCCATTTTCACGTCAAAATTGTACCCAGGGATGGATGTGTGAAATTTTACATAATGTAATAATTAAGTAAAAAACATTTTAATATGATCCAATATGCCTCACGTATTACTTGTAGATGATGAAGAACCTTTACGGGAAAGCTTGTCCTATAGTTTACGGAAAGAAGGTTATACCGTAACAGCAGTCGCAGATGGTCACACTGCGATTAAACAGTTTCACAAGCAAGTACCAGATGTGATACTGTTAGATTTAATGTTGCCAGAAGTGGATGGCATGGAGGTTTGCTGGCGGATTCGTGCATTCTCTGATGTCCCAATTGTCATGCTGACTGCCAAAGACCAAGATATAGACAAAATTTGGGGTTTGGAAGCAGGTGCTGATGATTATGTAACGAAACCCTTCAAAACTAGTACACTTCTAGAACGTATTCAAGCAGTATTAGATCGTCGAAAAGCAAAAGAACTCTGAATAAGGAATGGGTTGGATACCGCAGATTAAAAAGAATTCCATTCACAGTAAACTATTAGCTACCTACCTGCTGTTAACAGCCTTAGCAACTTCTTTAATGGCAGGATACATTATCTGGTCGTTCCACAATTACTTCAATACGGCAAGACAGGAAGATTTAGAAAATTGGAGTTATGCTGTTGGTGAGAGTATAGCTGACTCATTGCAAGTAAATAACCTTCAACGCGTGCGAATCTTGGTAAAGCGTTATGGTAAGTCCAAGACGATTACGATACGAGTTTTCGATCCAAAAGGTCAACTCATTGCAACATCTAACCCTAAATTGGATAGACTTGTCAAAAATTGGTTGGAAGTTCCTGGGATAAGTACAGCCCTGAAAAATCAGGAGGTGGGAGGTGTAGCAAAAGGTGTTTTGACTCAAGATGATAGACTGTACATAGCCAAACCAATTGTACGGAACAATCAGGTCTTAGGTGTGTTGCGAATGTCAATCACCCTGCAACAGTTTCAAAAGCAGTTTGCAACAATCTTTTGGACAGTATTGGGTACGCTGGTTTTCACGCTTTTACTTTGTACTTTCATCAGCGAATGGTTGGCGCGTAGCTTGTCCCGCCCAATTGAGAGAATGAAAAACTTCGCTATCCGACTGGGGAGTGGACATTTTGGCGATCGCCTCCACATTCGCCGCCAAAGTAACGAATTGGATCAACTTGCAATAGAACTCAATCGCATGAGCGAACGCTTGGCTTCGTTAGATCAAGAACGCCGAGCGTTTCTCGCGAATGTATCTCACGAACTCCGCACCCCCATTAGTAATGTTTTAGTTACAGTTGAAGCCCTTCGTAGCGGGGCGTCGTCAGATCCAAAGGTGCGCGATCGCTTCTTTCAAAATGTAGAAGACGAAACCAAACGGCTCTCAAGGTTGATTGACGATTTGCTCGATCTCGGGCGATTAGAAGCCGGAGTCACTATTTTAGAAGAGCAAACAGTACATTTAAACCAGTTAATCAGCCGTGTGGTTAGAGCAGTGGAATCGAGAATCCAAAATTTGCAAATTTCAGCTGAAGTTAACGTCTCTGATTTGCAAATACAGGGCGACTCAGAAAGGTTGTTGCAAGCTTTTCTCAATATATTAGACAACGCGATTAAACACTCTACCCCTAACTCTAAAATATCTATCAATGGGTATAAAGAAGGTAAACACGCAGTTATCGTGATTCGCGATCGCGGACTTGGAATAAAACAGAGCGATCTACCCAGAATTTTTGAGCAATTTTACACTGCTGATCGCTCGCGTAAAGGTCGAGGGGTTGGGTTAGGGTTAGCTATTGCAAAACGTATCGTTGAAGCTCATGGAGGTAGCATTACAGCAAGTAGCACCTATGGAGAAGGAGCTACTTTCACCATTTACTTACC
The DNA here is from genome assembly GCA_035967975.1 of Scytonema sp. PMC 1070.18. GTDB lineage: Bacteria > Cyanobacteriota > Cyanobacteriia > Cyanobacteriales > Nostocaceae > Scytonema. Next base: position 9,864 of record JAWQFQ010000028.1, on the reverse strand, counting down.
ACTATAAACTTTTGAAGACAGAGGTCCAGAAATTCCCTCTTGATTGTTTTCCTGGGAATTGTTAAACAATGAAACGATAAAATTACCAAAAAGGTATATAGAGAAAAGTGCTAAAACCAGTAAAACAACATTAAGAATTGTATTGCTGGAACGGTTATTTTTCATTTTGCTTGTCCTTTTTAATCAGTCTTTTCAGAGAAATTATAATTTTTAAATAAAATATTTTCATCAGTTAAATTTAATTAGAAAATAGAAAAGAGAAAGTCAAATCTGCATTTCAATACTACTCAAAAAGAGCGAAAATTAGAAACCCAGTATCTCCAAGATACCGGGTTTCTGGCGTGTTTGAGGCACCTCTGATATTTTTAACCGAGCAGTATTGACCTGCATCTTACCAAAGATAGATATATTTCAATACTTGAAGGTTTTGACTCGATCCCCCCAACCCCCCTTATGAAGCTATGTATTGAGATATATTTATATTTTTCTAAAATCAGACTCAATACAATACTGCTCGGATAAGCAAAAATTAGAAACCCGGTTTCTTTGAGAAACCGGGTTTCTAGGACTTCATGTATCACTTGAAACCCAATTTCGCAGAAGTTACCAGCTTTTTCCTGCATCGTTATCCTTTGCAGTATTGAAATCCCACCTTTAGAGGCTTTTTAAAAGTGAAAGACATCGTTAAGTTAAAAACATAAAAGCTCAGCGTTGTTGCTGTAAATCATGAAAATGGAGGTGAAGCTGTGCGAATTGGGCAATTGATAGGCTTTCTTGCCCTTGTCATATCTCTTTACATCTTATGGCAAATTCGGCAAATCGTTTTAATTTTGTTTGCTGCTGTAGTCTTGGCAACAGTTTTAAACCAAGTTGTGCAACTTTTACAAAAAGTGCGTATCAAACGAGGTTTTGCAATTGCCATAACAGTTATTCTTCTACTGATTATTTTAGCGGGCTTTTTAGCCTTAATAGCACCACGTCTTATTAATCAATTGCAAGAATTAACTGACATTATGCCCAATGTATTAGATCGTATCCGTTATTGGAACACTTGGCTACGAGATGTGATTCCAGAACAAGCCTTAGAGGAAATTCGCGGTCTAAGATATTTAACTCAAGGTCTACAATCATGGTTAAATCAGATACTGAATAATTTCTTTGCGTTTATCAGAAACTCATTGAACATTATTCTGTACTTTTTACTGTTCTTGGCTCTAACGATTATGCTTTTGGCAAATCCCTCACCATATCGACAGGGATTTATACTGCTATTTCCTGCCTTCTACCGACGGCGAGTCGATGAAATCCTCTCTAAGTGTGCAAAGTCTTTGGTTGGTTGGATTAAAGGCACACTTCTCACCATGTTACTTATAGGTGTTTTAAGCTACATTGGTTTGTTACTCTTAGGAGTAAGACTACCACTTATCAATGCAGTTTTAGCAGGATTGCTAGAGTTTATCCCTAATGTTGGACCAACATTAAGTGTGATTCCACCCGTGCTAATGGCACTGCTTGATGCACCTTGGAAAGCAGGTGCAGTCGTAGCATTATACTTTGGAATTCAGCAAATTGAAAGTCTTGTGGTTGTACCTTTAATTATGGAGTCTCAAGTATCGCTACTGCCGGTAGTAACCTTGTTAGCAGTGGTAGTGTTTGCGTCATTTTTCGGATTTTTAGGGCTGTTTCTTGCTATACCTCTTGTCATTGTTTTTCAAATTTGGATTCAAGAAGTTTTAGTCAAAGATGTTTTAAATGATTGGCATCAAGGACCAAGAAAAAAACGCCGTCGCGATGTAGAAACTGATGAGAATAGTCAACCCAGTATTGAAGTTGTCGTTGAAGATAGAAAGTGAGAATTGAGTCACTCCGCGACCAAAAGATGCACAGATTCGGGCAAAGGTGATGTTAGCTTTTCTTTTGACTTTTGCCTTTTCTACCATAGCAAACCTAAAAAAATGTAAAATTTTCATCAGGACTGCTAATAGCTAATAGCCACTAAAATTTTTTACAAATGATTTAGGATTGCTATATATAGGACTCCTATTTGATTTGTGAAAAAATTCCGTACCATTCGCAAGACCTAATTTCCTGTTGCCTGTTGCCTATTCCCTATTGCCTGCCTACACGAATCAGTTCAGAAATCAAACCGGATTCCTATATTACTCACTTGGTGCAGGTAAGGGTCCGGGTTGTACTGCTACTTGCAAATTCCTCTGATTACGTTGTACTTGTATTTGTAAGGTGCTATCCACCCCGCTCTTCTCGACTATCTGCTGCACAGCATCAGCTGTAGTGACAGGTTGATTGTTAATTTCTTGAATCACATCTCCCGAACGTAGCCCTGCTCTGTCAGCCGGAGAACCAGGAACAACACGGACAATGAGAATACCTTGGTCTGCTTGTATGCGGGTGTTCGTGTTAGGACTTGTGTTAATCTGTTGTTTTAGTTCTGGTGTGAGGGGTATCATCTGAACACCTAGATAAGGATGTTCAACTTTACCTTCAGTAATGAGTTGTTGGGCTATTCTTTGAGCTTGATCGATAGGAATAGCAAAGCCCAATCCTTGAGCACCACTGATAATAGCTGTGTTAACTCCAATAACTTCACCACGGGCGTTAAGCAAAGGACCCCCAGAGTTTCCAGGATTAATAGCAGCATCCGTTTGAATTAAGCCAAAACGTCGGTCGGTCGCACCAAGATCGCTAGCAGAACGATCTGTAGCGCTGACAACACCTACAGTAACGGTTTCTTCCAACCCTAAAGGATTACCGATCGCGATCGCCCACTGTCCTGGTTGTACCGCCTTCGAGTTTCCTAGTCCTACCGTAGGTAGATTATTAGCTGACACTTTTACGACTGCAATATCAGTAACAGTGTCTTGTCCTAACACTTTCCCCTCTAAAGTCTGACCGTTAGAAAACCTGACTTCTACACTATCAGCGTTGTTAACAACGTGAGCATTGGTCAAAATGACGCCATCCGGCTCAATCACAAAGCCAGAGCCAAGACCTCGCACAACTCTCTCGCGTTGCTGTGTCGGTACCTGTCCGCCAAAGAACCGCCGAAAGAACGGGTCGCTATATATTTCTGGTATTTCAGTTTTTACAGTTCGGGCGGTATTGATTTGTACTACCGCAGGTTCAACCCTGTTGACAACATCAACTACAAAATTTCTATCTTCTGGAGTAGGAGCAACAGAGCGATCGCTTACCTCCTGCGTTTGCTGAACGCCATCTTCTACTTGTGGGGATGAAGTATTACGAGTGATTTCACAACCACTTAAAAATGCTATCCCACCTCCAAATAGAGGGAGTAATAAATGGGTGACTGGTTTTTTCCAAAAGGACTTACCCGATCTATTGATTCTCCTTACTTTTGGTTGTTGCGGTTTCATATGATTTTACTTTGTTTTTAGCCGTTTACATAATATTTTTTAACTAAATTATGAATGCTTTCCTTGTATTTTTCCTCTACCATAAGAGAGCAATTAGGTAATCGTTGAGGAGTTAGAAACCCGTATTCTTGGAGATACCGGGTTTCTAATTTTCACTCTTTCCTTATTGGTACCACTCGTTCACCCACGGGCGAGGACGCCCGTACCACAAGAAATGTTTGAAGACTTTTTATTTGGCTGAGGGTTGAATAGTTATGAATTTTATTCAACACTTGCTAATTGTGCTCTAAGTCTAACTGCTGCATCATGTTCATGACCATCTTCCAAAGTCACAGGTACGGCTTGAACATCCCAGATATCTCGCGCATACTCGCGAATTGTTCGATCTGAAGAAAAGTAGCCCGTGCGAGCAGAATTGAGAATTGACATCCGCAACCAGCGATCGCGATCGCGATAGGCTTCGTCTACTCTCTGCTGACACTCTAAGTAGGACTGATAGTCTGCAAACAGCATATAATCATCCTGGTTTTTCAAGGAATCTACAAGTGGTTGAAATAAATTTCTATCGCCGTTGGAGAAGTAACCCGATGCAATCTGTTCAATTGCTTGTCTAAGCTGGGGATGAGTATTATAGTAATCCCACGGATTGTACCCCTGGGCTTTCATTTGTGAGATTTGCTCTTCATTGAGTCCAAATAGGAAAAAGTTTTCATGTCCAACGCGATCGCGAATTTCAACATTAGCCCCATCTAGGGTACCAATAGTCAGCGCTCCATTCATTGCGAACTTCATGTTACTTGTACCAGAGGCTTCTTTCCCAGCAGTTGATATTTGTTCGGAAAGCTCGGCAGCTGGAAAGATGCGTTGTGCTACGGTCACATTGTAGTTTTCCAAAAAAACAACCTTCAGGCGATTATCAATCTCAGGGTCATTATTAACAACATCTGCGACTGCATTAATCAGCCGAATGATAAGTTTTGCCATTACATAACCTGGTGCAGCCTTACCCGCAAAAATCACAGTTCGTGGTATAATGTTAGTACTTGGATTTTGTTTGATTTGGTTGTATAGAGTTATAACGCGCAGCACATTCAAATGTTGGCGCTTGTACTCGTGGATTCGCTTTACCTGAATATCAAATAAGGAATTAGCATCCACATTCACACCAGTTGTTTGCAAAATGTACTCTGCTAAGTCATTCTTGTTTTCCAATTTCATTTGTTGCCATTTGGCACGAAACTCGGCATCATCTGCATATGTTTCTAACTGCTTAAGTTCCTCTAAATTCTTGATCCACCCCTTACCGAGTTTATTTGTAATGAGCAAGGAGAGTTTGGGATTAGCAATCAACAACCAACGCCGGGGAGTAACTCCGTTAGTTTTATTGGTGAATTTGTCTGGGAACAGTTCGTAGAAGTCTCGAAACAGAAATTTCTTCAACAGTTGCGTGTGTAATCCCGCTACACCATTGATAGCATGACTTCCAACACAAGCAAGATGAGCCATTCTGACCTTTTTCTCTGCGCCTTCTTCTATCAGTGACAGTCGGGCGACTTTTTCAATATCTCCAGGGTATTTAGCACGAACTCGATCCAAGAAACGTTGATTAATCTCAAAAATAATTTCTAGATGTCGGGGTAGAAGCCCACCAAATATACTTATAGACCAGGTTTCTAGTGCTTCTGGCAATAAAGTATGATTGGTGAAACCAAAAGATTTTTGAGTGATATCCCAAGCTTTTTCCCATCCTAGTTGATGTACATCTACCAGTAACCGCATCAGTTCGGCAATACCAACTGCGGGATGAGTATCGTTGATTTGGATAGCACATTTATCAGGGAAGTGGTCAAAGCGATCGTGACTTTGCAGGTAATTGCGGATAACATCTTGTAATGAACAAGCCACGAAGAAGTATTCCTGCATGAGGCGCAGTTCCCTACCTTGGTAGTTCTGATCGTTAGGATAAAGAACTTTGGTAATATTCTCTGAGTAAACTTTATCCGCCACAGCATTAGCAAAGTCTCCACTGTTGAAAATCTGGAGGTGAAAGTCTTCACTGGCTTTGGCACTCCACAAACGCAGGGAATTTACCGTGTTTGAATTGTAACCTACTATAGGAATGTCATAGGGCGTACCCAATACGGTTCTTTTGGAAATCCAACGCACTTGGTAGCGTCCGTGTTCGTCAACGTAAGGTTCGGTATGTCCGCCAAATTTAACTTCTACATTGTAGTCAGGACGTGGAATTTCCCAAGGGTTACCAAAGCGCAACCAGCGATCGGGAACTTCTGCTTGCATACCATTGTGAATCTCTTGTTTGAAAATTCCATAATCGTAACGGATACCATAGCCAATAGCGGGTATTTCCAAAGTTGAAAGGGAATCTAAAAAACAAGCTGCTAGTCTTCCCAAACCACCGTTACCCAATCCTGGTTCATCCTCCTGTTCCTGCAAATCGTACAAATCCAATCCCGCACACTCTTGTACGACTTGACGGGCTTGTTCGTAAATACCCACGTTAATGAGGTTTTTGCCTAGTTGTGGTCCAATGAGGTATTCAGCAGATAGGTAGCATACAACTTTTACATCTTTACGGAAGTATGTTTGTTCTACTGTTTTAATCCAGCGGTTTAGTAGGCGATCGCGCACAGTATATGACAGAGCCATAAAATAATCGTGTGCTGTAGCCCATCCTTTATCTTTCGCTTGGATATAGTAGAGGTTATCTAAAAAAGCGCGTTTGAGAGTCTCTACATCCATTCCAGTGCGATCGTCCTGCACTTGAACGGAAACATGTTCCGTACGGCAATGGTGCCTTTTCCAACCAGGCGTGTTTTTACCATCGTGCTGTTTCAAGCCGTTGCTACTATTCATGATTGCAATTTTTCAATGACTGAAGGTCAGGCAACTCATGTCAAATCCAGACGATTTGATGTCACCATAGCAGCTACTTTAAAAGCACAAAGGCTATTCTTCCTCTAGCCGAGGTTTTAAATTTCCGCGAGAATTTTCACTGGTTCTTGACTAAGCTTCATTAATTCATAAAGGTCATAGGCGTATAAATCTTCTTTGCTAGGCTCATCAGTTTGACTTGTTGCGACAATGGGATCGCCGTAGCCTTTTGTTCTTCCAATTAAGAAAAGCTTTTTCCCCGCACACTCTCCAATTAACTTAAATTGGCTATCTGGTAAGAAGTTTACATATTCAGTAAAGAAAGTTCGATTCTTGATAGGCATTTCTTTTCCTCAATTGTTAGTAAGATAGGTATAAGTAGTTGTGCAAAATAAATTATCTAGTTGAGAAGGGCAGTAGGCAATAGGCAATAGGCAATAGGCAATAGGCAATGGGACGGGGATACAACCATGTCAATCTCAATGAAAAAAATAGCTAAATATTTTGCGTAGGTACTTATTAGAGGCTAGAAGCCTACCTTTAGACGGTATATTTGAATTGCGACTAACTCATGACTCTTTTCTAGCCATTTCAACCAGAATCCGAAAAATTGCTCATGTTAATTTTATAGACATAAGAGCCTGTGTTGGAGCTACTCACTGCTCACTCCTCACCTCAATAAGATTCGCCCCAAGGGTTGGTTCCTCCGCTTCTTACCCAGCTATCAAGTAACTAGAAATTACAACTGGATTGAACTAGGCTGTTTTTCGCGCACACAAGATTAAACTATACTGAAATGAACAAACAGTCAATACGAGTTTCTAGTTCAAAATGTAACTACAAACTAAAGCTAACAATTATTTATTATTCTTTAATAAATGTATTATTTCTTTAATAGTTAAATGCGAATAGCTAGTAATTAACACCATTAGCCATTAACCATTAGCTACAAATGACAAAAGTGTACATTCCCAAACAAGACGCGGTTGAGCATAACAAAGCAATGATTTGCGAGCCTGTTCCAGTTGTGTGATAATGTTAGGCTGATGCCATTGCTGCCAGTAAAACTGTTGTAAATAACCAATTAACCATAACTGGGCTTCTGTATCTAAATTCTTATCAATTTGTTTGGCTAATTCTAAAGCTTGACGGTAAGATGCAGGCGCTTTTGTCACTGCTTGTAGTAAATCAGGAGGAATCGCTTGTAGTTGGTGGTAGGATGCGATCGCATCTCCGGGACTCCCAGCTGCAACACTCAACACTTCTGGATGCTTCAAAATTTCTTCGTGTCCTGTTTGCCTGAGTACCTGAGCCATCGCTGCCGTATCTAAGCGATAAAATGGAATGCGCTGACAGCGAGACACGATAGTTGACAACAAAGACTCTGGTGAAGGTGCAATTAAAATCAAAGTTGCTTGTCCAGGTTCTTCCAAAGTCTTAAGCAAAGCGTTAGCTGCAGCTTCTGCCATCGTTTCTGCTTGCTCTAAGACTACCATATTTCTTAGTTTTTCTAAGGGCGGACGGCTGAGAAACGCGGTAATTTCCCGAATTTGCTCTAAGCGAATCACGGGTGGTGCTTTGCGCTTGAGTCCTTTTTCTTCCGCTTCTTTTGCTGTCAGACGTTGTCCTTGGTGCTGGTAAGTGGGCTGTACCCATAATAAATCTGGGTGATTTCCTTGACGCACCCGTTTGTCAGTTGTACCAAAAACTAATTCCACAAAACACCGTGCGGCTAAACTCTTACCCACACCATCTGCACCCACAAACAAATACGCTGGAGCAATTCGGTTGCGTGCTACAGCTTGTGTTAATAATTCTACTGCCTGTGGCTGTCCTATAAGTGGAGCAAATGAGTGAATCATTATATAGGGTGTGGGGGGTGGGGGATCTCACAAGGGTAGGTTTTTTACTCTTGGGTATTGGCAAGACTTGGAGGACAAGGAAGGAAAGTAGACCAGGAAGTTTTTTTACCCTAAAGCGATAAATAATTAAGTATAATTACGTATTTCTATCTCTTCGGTGTCCACTTTCCCTCCGTGTCTTCCAAGTCTTACCCATTCTAGATTGATATGTAAAAAACCTACACCTGTAAGGGGTGGGGTATGGGGTGTAGGGGAAATAAAGATTTTCATTCCTACACCCTACACCTCTATTTTTCACTCCAGAATCAGTTTGTTAGAGGTGGCTGCTGGATAATAGTATCCATCATACTGTGAGAATTACTAACTGCATAGCGTTGTTCGGGAACCGGATAACCTGCTTCTCCGAAGGTTTCCCGTATAATTCTATTGGTGTCAAAATACACTTGCCAGTAGTTGTCATTATTACAGTAGGGACGCACCGCCAGCAGTGGACCAGCCAAGTTGAACTCTAAGATTTCTACATCTGGTGCTGGATCTGCAAGAACGTTGGGAATTTGGCTAATTCTTCCCTTCAAGAGTTGGATGGCTTGATTGTGGTCAACATTATGATGAAGTTGAGCTACCAAGTCAACCCGACGGTAAGGATTTACTGAAAAGTTTTGAATATTATCTGAAAATATCTTGTTATTACCAACAATAGTCATAACATTGTCGGGTGTATTGATGGTAGTTGCGAACAGTCCAATTTCGGTAACCGTTCCTGTAACGCCTCCAGCTGTAATGAAGTCACCAACTTTAAACGGTCGCAACATAACCAAGAAAGCACCCGCTGCAAAGTTTGCTAGTAGTCCACCCCATGCTGCACCAATAGCAACGCCAGCCGCTGCGAGTAAAGCAGCAAAGGAGGTTGTTTCAATCCCGAAGAAACCGAGAAGTGCAACAACTAGAATAATCCGCAGCGTAACGGAAATTATATTGATAAGATAGTGAACAAGTGTTGGATCGATGTGCTGACTTTTAAAACCACGCTTTATGAGCTTCACAGCAAAGTTAATCAGCTTTTGACCTACGAACCATAATACGATCGCACCTAAAAGCTTCAGTCCAAACCCTGTTAACAGTGTGATAGCAACCTGACCAATCTCATTCAGATTCATAGTTTTTTGTTCAACTTTTTTCAAGTTTTAAAGACCACAATACAATGGAATAGCTCTAAATATTCATCAATAAGTTTTTTTTAATATTTTTAGTTTGTAAGCATTCAGCTATCAGCCGTCAGCTTTCAGCAGTCACTCAAGAGATAAAAGCGAAAAGCTAATTGCTTGTCCTTTCTGTCAAGTATTCCTGAATTCCACAATCTCTTCTTATCTTCAATCCAATACTCCAAGGGAAACGCGAAAATTAAAATCCCGATAACTTTTATGAAACCGGGTTTCTAGAGCTTTAACCATCTGTAACCGAACAGTATTTATCTTCCAGGGAGCATCCTCTGAGTTTAATTCGTACGTAATACTTTCTCAAAGATAATTTTTATACATAATTTTTTTCTTATATATGGTCACAACCTAAAAAACGTATGAAATGTAAGATACATTCCAATACTTGTCGTTAAAGTTCCCAGAAGCCTGGTATCCTAGAGATACCGGGTTTCAAATTTTTGCTTAGCTTAAACCAAAAGAAGCCCCACGTCTTACTCCGAAGGAGAAGCGTGGGAT
>JAWQFQ010000027.1:0-64833 GCA_035967975.1 Scytonema sp. PMC 1070.18 | reverse complement strand
AAAACCGCATTCGGAATCCTGGGGTTGCTCCTTGGGTCGGAGATGTGTATTAGAGACAAGTTTATGATGGCTACTTAATTTTATAAGAATTTATATTCAATTTGGTTAAGTCATGGTATATTTGTACTAAACTAAAACATACTCAACACTCCTACATCGTTAGTAAAGTTGGGGTTATACTAACAAAACCTACCGGAATTTTTTCCTTTGCGAAAGCTGTGTATGTTCCGTGTCGGCTCTCAAAGTGCGCTGATTCATAAGCTTTAGCCTGTGAACAGAAGCGTGCAAGATTTGAATTGATACGTATAAAATGTTTTAATCCCAAACTCGATTGGGTGATATTCGTCTACCCTCAACAAGGCACTGACACTTCCAATCCATGTCCTACGAACCGCTGCACCATAAGTATCGCCCAAACACTTTTGCTGAACTCGTGGGGCAAGAGGCAATAGCTACCACTCTTACTAATGCTATCCGTGCAGCTAAAATTGCCCCTGCCTATATGTTTACCGGTCCTAGGGGCACGGGAAAAACCTCCAGCGCGCGCATCTTGGCAAAATCTCTCAACTGTCTCAACAGCGATCAACCAACTCCAAAACCATGCGGTGTCTGTGACGTTTGTCAAGGAATTACTAAAGGCTACTCCTTAGATGTCATTGAAATTGATGCCGCTAGCAATACTGGTGTCGAAAATGTGAGAGATATTATTGAAAAGGCACAATTCGCTCCAGTTCAGTGCCGTTATAAGGTTTATGCGATCGACGAGTGTCATATGCTTAGTACAGCCGCGTTTAATGCACTACTAAAGACACTCGAAGAACCACCTAAGCACGTTGTCTTTGTCCTAGCAACAACAGACCCGCAAAGAGTCTTACCAACGATTATTTCCCGGTGTCAGCGCTTCGATTTCCGCAGAATAAATTTAGAGGCGATGGAAAAGCATTTAACTCACATCGCTTGTACAGAAAAAATTAATATTGCTCCTGAAGCCATAACCCTGATAGCCCAAATTTCTCAAGGAGGATTGCGGGACGCAGAAAGTCTTCTTGACCAGTTAAGTTTGTTATCTGGTGAAATTACGCCGGACCAAGTTTGGGATTTGGTTGGGTCGGTCAGCGAACGAGACTTGCTGTTTCTGTTGAATGCGATCGCCTCCAACAATCCCGAAGCTGTTCTAGACTGCACCCGAAAAATTCTAGACCGAGGACGGGAACCTCTAATGGTTCTCCAGAATCTTGCCTCACTATACCGAGATTTACTCATTGCTAAAACCGCCCCAAGTCGCAATGACTTAGTTGCTTGCACTCCCCACACTTGGGAAGCACTGATTGATTTTGCCCAAGAGTTTGACATAAGTACAATTTTGGCGGGACAGCAAGTCTTGCGAACCACAGAAGTACAGCTAAAAAACACCACTCAACCGCGTTTGTGGTTAGAAGTCACGTTATTAGGATTATTACCTTCCGCAAGTACGACTATTCCGCAAAATGGTCACAGCACTATTTCCGCACCCAGGATGTCAACACCTCCTGCTTCTCCTTCCCAACCAAAAAGCGAACAAACAACAGCCATCCATCGAAACACACCCTCAATTCCATCCCCTGCTCCCTCTACGCCCCCTACGCCCTCTACGCCCCCTAATCCCTCTACGCCCCCTACGCCCTCTACTTCCCCTGCTCCTCAAGAGGAAACAAAAGCTGACTTAACTCAAATATGGCAACAAGTCCTCGCCCATCTTGAACCGATATCTAGACGAGAACTGCTACGTCAAATGTGCGATTTGATAGAATTTGACGGAACTGTAGCTCGTGTTGCCGTCAAACAAGTATGGTATAAAAAAGTACAATTTGACCAGCCCAAACTTTTGGCAGCATTTCAAGCAGCTTTGAGTCGTGATATTAAAGTCAATTTAGAACTAGCTAACTCCTCAACCTCTAAGCCCTCTGTGACTTCTTCTCAAGCTTCTTCTCAGAAGACACCTTTACCGCCAAAAAAGCCTGTAGCTTCCACTCATGCGCTTCCTCCATCGACTACCCCAGACGAATCTTCTGAGAGTGGCAAACCAGCCAAACCAACAACCCCAAAATCGGAGCCCATAACTAATGCTCATGCTTCTGTTCAACCCACCTTACCACCACCCCAAACACTAGATCCCCAACCTAGTTGGGAAACTGATGAAGTTACAATTGCAGCTCAACGGTTAGCTCAATTCTTTGATGGGGAAATTATTCGTGTCGCAGATGATACTGGTCTACTTGAATCTATGTCCACCTCTGATTGGGAAGATGACTCGGAAGCAGATGATGAATTTTAGATAGTAGATAGTAGATAGTGGATAGTTGATAGTGGATAGTTGATAGTAGCAAAGAACAACTAACAACTAACAACTAACAACTAACAACTAACAACTACCTATTCTTTTCCCTGGTGTACAGTTTTTACCCATTTCAAACGCTTTGGTCGTACTGACATCCGGGCTGTGGTGCTACTTATAACTATTATCCAGTGGAACATATACAATACACCACGCATGGTTTGGAGCAGCAGAAGAAGAGATGAGGAAATTCTAAATTCCTTATCTTGACGTAAGCGCCTCAGACCAGCAAACATACCCGCCATCGACACCGTTACAGTCAATCCAGTCACTGGGCTGAGAATAGGTGGACGGTGTCGTGCGATCGCCATCAATAAATCCGGCACTGCTGCTGTGGGTAATATGTACTGCACTACCATAAAAATGAATAAATCCCAGGTTTTGCGTGTTCCCAAGCGGTTTTTGAGAATCAGATCCCAGTAATCCAAATATCTCTGATAGCCGCCTTCTGCCCATCGGTTACGCTGATGCCAAAGAGCGATCGCATTTGTGACGCCCTCTTCATCTACCGATGGGTTGAAAACGCACTCAATATCCCAGTTTTCCAGATGTAAGCGTAAAGTCAGATCCAAATCGTCAGTGATAGTTTCCTCATTCCAGCCACCGCATTGCAATAAGGCTTCTCTCCGAACAAATTGACCATTTCCTCGAAGTTCACCGATACCACTAACAGAAGTTCGTTGGTGCTGCATAAAGGTATCGACTGCCATTTCTGCGGCTTGACCTTGAGTCCAGAAATTTTCCTTAGCGTTAGCAATTGCTTTTCGCAGTTGTACTGCGCCTACGTTTTCGCGTTGAAACAACGGTACAACACGCAGAAGCAGGTCTGATGAAATCTGGGCATCAGCATCAAAGACCGCTACAATTTCGCCTTGGGTCAGAGGTAGCACCTGATTCAAAGCGCCCGACTTTCCTCCACTAGCATCTGGTTGGCGTCGCATGACCTTGAGGTTGTCGTAATCCTCAGACAGTTCTGCGAGAAACTGAGGTGTGCGATCGCTGCTGTTATCATCAATTATCCAGACTTCATACCTTTGTTCTGGATATTCCAGACTGCAAAGGTTCTTGACTAATCTGCCAATCACAGCTTCTTCATTTTTAGCTGCTACTAGTACAGATACACACGGCCAATCCCCTTGCATTTCTTTGGAATAGTGTTTCGGTCTCGCAAACACCACCCTTAAAGTATGAACTCCGATAATAGCCGTTAGTCCCAGAACAAATAAAGTGCCCCAGGAAACTAAGTGCAGGGCAATTGTGCCGCTCCAGACTATTGTCAAAACTAGAGCGGCTTTGCGTCTACGACCTTGAAACCGGGATGGATGAGACATAGGATGTGAAGTCTCTTCCACAGACTCCTCTGATGCTGATTCGTCAGAATACAGCGATAAGTTTGAACGGCGAAATGTTCCGCTTAAATCTTTAGAGGAGTTCAACGGTTCAAGCTCGTTGTAAGAATCGTTTTCGGGCCAGGAATTCGCTGGCATAGGTTACTTGATTCAACCACCAGTATTTGTCTACACCCATAAAGAAGCTGGGTATTAGGTAACACCAAACTGTGCAGCCCTCGCATACTTTGAGCTTACCTTGAGATTGACGGTACTTTTCAACCTCAAGAGACTCTCGATAAAGCTCATACAGTCGTCCATTAATAGGAACTCCAGTTTGAGCAAAGTGGTAACAAGGTAGCAACAGCTCGTCGTTAGGAGAAATAGCAATGACAGCATCCACCGCCTTACAACGGGGATTTTTGGTATCATTGCCCCCAGCTTCAATAAAAGCCAGTGCAGCCTTATTGTACCCGACATTTTTGTATTTCTTGGCAGTTGTTTCTATTGCAGCAACCATTTCTGGCGTAGGATTCTTACCTGAATTGTAGTGTTCGTGTGCTGTGAAAGCTGGGTTTAGCCAAACCCGAACACCAAGTTGCGTACCCAATTCGCCAACTTCTTCAATTCGATGGTAATTCTGAGCGGTGACAGTATGGTTAAGTACTGGATACTCTCCCAGAGACTGAGCTATTTCCACCGATTCTACTAAATTGTCAAAAATTTGCACTCCACGCGAATGATCGTGAGTTTCTGCATCCGGACCATCTAGTGAGAAATTTAAAAAATCTACTAACCCTTGAATTTCCCGTGCTTTCTTTGGGTAAAGAATTGTATTGGTCGTTATGCTGGTTATAAAACCCTGACGTTTTGCCTCAGCATAAATCTGCCCCACATCATTTCGCAGAAGCGGCTCACCACCTGTAAAGTCTACATATCTGACTGCTAAGCGGCGTAAATCTGTCAAATTCTGTTTAATTGTTTCAAAATCTGCTTCTTTTCCGGGTTCTAAAGACCAAATATTACAAAAATGACACCGAGCATTACAGCGGTAGGTCAAGTAGTAATTTGCAACCAGTGGAGCCATAGTGTCAACAGCGTTAAGTGTTCCTTAAGACATCTTCAAACAAAAACTCAAAAGTTAAAAGTCAAAAATCAAAAATTTTTGTAAGCCATCAGCCGTCAGCTATCAGCCATCAGCTATCAGCCATCAGCTATCAGCCTTCAGCTAGCAGCCTTCAGCCTTCAGCTTTTATAAGTAATGGAGGAGTTTGTAATAGGACTCGAAACGCCCAGAAAATACAAGGGTAACAGGTTTCAAAGCTGACTGCTGACTGCTAAAGTGCTGAACGCTTACCAAGTTTTTGGCTGATAGCTGAAAGCTGACCGCTTAGAGTATAGCTGAACGTTGACAATTTTTCTTTCTTATCTCCTTGTTTGTAGAAAGACATTTTTTGGGAATACTATGGACAACCGCGAAGGTGTCTTTTAAGAAACACAGGGTGTCGGGTGTCGGGGCGTTGACAGAGCCTTAGAATAGGGTACGGTTATTCGCCCTGACAACGTGGGCATTACGGGAAAATAGTGTTTCTTTTATGACATATCGGGTAGCAATTGCTACCCGTGGGATGCTCCTAAGAAACACCTATGAGAGAGTTCCAAAGAAAAAAGTCTTCAAATTCTTGGGTACGGGCGTCCTCGCCCGTGAACGAGCGGAGGCGGTCAGATTCGGTCCGAATTTATTTCTTGGAACTCTCAATGCATCTTGGAGTTTAGGGGGAAAGAATGTTTCTTATATTCATCGCGGGTTAAGTTAGCCGCCCATTGGGTGCTTTGAATAAGAAACGGGGACACGAGGATCATACCTCTGTTTGTGTCACTGCTTCTCAATGTCTCCGTATCTCCTTTGGTCAACTCACTTGAGGAATATTTATAAGTATGTCTTTGGATCAGCTCCAGCCTGCCACTCAACAACAAGCAAGCGTCTACTTGCCTTACGTTCAGGGTAACAAGCGTAATTTTTTGCCTTTTGCGATTGGTTTGTACCATAAGGGGGTTTTGGAAGGACACCGTAAAATTGAAAGCAGTGATGGCATTCCCTTTGTAGCCACTTGGAATGTCGCCACCCTACCATCAGACTTGACTCGTTGCCGAATGCAGTTTGATGGCAACGCGGAACTCAGCTATGAAGTCATGATGGCAAGCTTTGAGTTTATTAATTTTTTAATTGAACTTCTCGAAAGTTATAAACGCTACCGCGTAACTGATTTTTCCCAATCGTTCTATCGTAAACTACTACGTATAGAGGAGTAATTATTAGGTAAACTACACTGTATCAGTCTCAAATTCTATAGCCCCCGGATTCATTAGTTCATCCGTGGGGCAGAGGACAAAGTCAATAAAAATGTCAAATATAAGGAAAATGTTACAAAAAATACAGATTTTGCCGAAAAAATGCACTGCTAGAAAATGTATAAGTGCTCGTTAACTACCTACGTGTGCTGTTCTCATCTTTCTATAGGAATCTAGGCAATAGGCAATCTTGCCAGAGGATTATATAAGATTAAGGTGTACCGAGTTTTTTCAAAAATCCAATAGGAGTCCTAGATTTAAGAAATTAACGTTAGCTCACAAAATGAAAGCAGCATTCACTCTCAAAAAAACAATTTGGTTACAGGAAGATACAAGAAAAAAATACACATTTTTGTAAAAATGAACTATTATGTTATTAAATAAATGTGAAGTAAATAGAGCTTGTTAAACAGAAATTCTACAAGAAAAAAATGATAAAAAAATTGAAACCAGGCGATTTTAGATGGGAGATGATTTGAAGTAGAAATCAGGTGGAGGTGAAATGAAAATTTAAAAGAATGCGAAATCGTTTTCAAGAAACACAGTTTCTTCCATTCATAAGTCTTTGCGTACCACTCCGTGGAAGCAAGCTACGCGCAGCGTGCTGGAGGTAATCGCGAAGCGTGGGGGCTCTCAAGAAAAACAGGGTGCAGGGGAGCAATGTTAAAAGCTGTTGAACTGTTGAAACTAGGAGTGCATGCGTGCCAAAATCCGCTAAATATTTGTTGATTGGATCTACAGAGGCTTATTGTGGAAAATCCGCAACAATTCTAGGTATGTCTCATATATTAGGGCAAAAAGGACTGAATATTGCCTATGGCAAACCTTTAGGTACCTGCTTGGGTGATTCGGAAGGAAACATGGTTGAGGAAGATGTTCAGTTCATCGCTGATAGCCTCAATTTGCCTGAAAGCCGTATTGCACCAATAATGCTGGATTTGAATGAAATCGCTGTGCATAAACGGTTGCGTGGCGAAGATAAAATTGATTATCAAAAGTCCCTAGCACAGCAATATTCTCAAATACAGGGGGGTGATTTGGTGTTGCTGGAAGGACCAGGAAATTTGGAGGAAGGTAGTTTATTTGATTTATCTTTGCTGCAAGTAGCAAAAGTAATGAATGCTACCGTTCTCTTGGTAGCTCGTTATAAATCGCTACTGTCGGTTGAAGCATTGTTGAGTGCAAAGCAGCGTATTGGCGATCGCTTGATTGGTGTGGTAATCAACGATGTTCCTGCAGAACAACTACAAGTTGTGAACACCACTGTTCGCTCTTTTCTGGAGGAACGTGGTATTCCCGTACTGGGTATGTTACCGAAAAGCGATTTATTACGCAGTGTCAGCGTTCGCGAACTGATGTGTCAGCTCAAAGCAGAAGTTCTTTGTCGGAGCGATCGCTTAGACTTAATGGTCGAAAATTTGGCAATTGGGGCGATGAATGTGAATGCAGCCGTCAAATACTTTGGTATGCGTCGGAATATGGCAGTCGTGACAGGGGGCGATCGCGTAGAAATTCAGCAAGCTGCCTTAGAAACTTCCACCCAATGTCTAATTCTCACGGGACAGTTACCACCTCCTCCGTTCATTCTCCATCGTGCAGAAGAACTAGAAGTTCCTATTTTATCAGTTGACTTAGATACCCTAACAACTGTGGAAATCATTAACCGTGCTTTTGGTAACGTGCGCGTTCACGAACCAATTAAAGTTGAGTGCATTCGCTATCTCATGGCAAAACATTTTGATGTTGACCGCTTGCTCTCTTTACTTGGTTTAAGTCCGGCTGCAGCACTTTAAAAGAAAGCATTCAGTCATCAGCTATCAGCAGTATAGGTGTTTTTAGAGAAAGCTATTGGCTGATGGCTAAATGCTGAATGCTTACCTTGCATAATCGTAAGCATTCGGCCCTTTGCACCGCAGCGTCGAGCTTTTATGAGCTAATTAGGTGTTTATAATGGGACAAGGGAACAACTATAAAATGCAAGGGAAACAGGCGATCACGAGCTGAGGTGCTGAAGGCTGAAGTGCTGAACGCTTACGCATAATCTTAATTTATCAAAACGCCGTAATACCCCATCCTATAGAGGTATGGAGTATTACGGCGTTTTGATAAAGCGGTGAACGCAGATGCAAGCGTGTGACTGAAACTAATACCATCTTATACTTCTCCTTTATGGAGAGTTTGGGGTGTAGAGTACAGGGTAAATTTTTTTTCCCTTTTTTCTTTCCCCCAACCTTACACCTTACCCTCTATACTATTTATGCAACTTATTGCATATAAACGTATTATATTCAAAAAATTGCATAAGTCAAGAAAAGGATTCTCATGGCTTTAGCCCACGCAATATTGGCATCTCTAATTGACCGCCCTTGTAGCGGGTATGACCTAGCCAAGCAATTTGATGGTTCTGTAGGCTTGTTTTGGTCAGCTAGCCACCAGCAGATTTACCGCGAGTTGTCAAAACTCGAATCTCAAGGCTGGATTGCCGCTGAAACAATTCTTCAAGAAGGACGCCCAGATAAGAAGCTTTATCACGTGACCGAAGCAGGAACACAACAGTTAAGTGAGTGGATAACACGACCTTGTGAACCCACCGCAATTAAAGACGATTTACTGGTTAAGATTTTTGGCGGTTATATGATTCCCAAGCAAACTCTACTAAAAGAGATAGAACGCCACCGTCAAGCGCATTTAGAAAGATTATCAACGTATAAGCTGATAGAGCAACGCCACTTTGTGACCCCCAAAGAGTTATCAGAACCAGCAAAGTTTCAATATTTGACTCTCCTGAATGGCATGAGCTATGAAACTCATTGGCTATCTTGGTGCGAACAGGCAATTCAGCTATTAAATGACTGGAAGTAGAGAGTCTCACGGTTTGAGAACAAATGCTTGGGGAAAACCGCTCCTTGTCTGTTAAAATATCTTGGTCGTTTAATCTACCTTTTGTCCGTCTTTGAGCCAGTCAATAGACCTCTCATCTAACTTCGATACATTAGCGCTAGAACTGGCGACTATCCAGCAAACAGGTTCCAAGCGAATCGCACTGCTGGGTTCCCGTCACGTGCCGATTACTCATCAGAATCTCATTGAGATGATGACTTATGCCTTGGTTCTATCCGGCAATCGGATTATTACCTCTGGCGCTACTGGTACCAATTCAGCTGCAATTAAGGGGGCAATGCGAGCCGATCCTAATCTGTTAACGGTGATTCTACCCCAAAGCTTAGAACACCAGCCTCAGGAATCGCGCCAGCAACTAGAACAGGTGATGCATTTGGTTGAAAACTCTGCCAACAATCATCTGTCATTAGCAGAAGCTAGTTACCTGTGCAATAAAGAGATAGTCTCTCGTTGCCAGCAACTTATCTGCTTTGCGTTTCACGACAGCCGCACCCTGCTACAAACCTGTAACGAAGCAGAAGAACAAAGAAAATTGGTAACGCTATTTTACTTTGATTAGGCTGTCAGCTATCAGCTATCAGCTATCAGCTATCAGCTAGCTGACTGCTGAGTGTTGAAAGCCAAAGTTTAAATGTATTTATCAATACTAACAGTGAATTATGAATTATGAATTATGAATTATGAATTATGAATTATGAATTAGAGTTTTATTATTCATAATTTATTGTTCTTAATTCATTTCAGTTGAAAATCCAAAATTTACTATGGCTTCTACCTACTCCTTTGACATTGTTAGCGACTTTGATAGACAAGAATTGGTCAATGCTATAGACCAAGTTACGCGAGAACTTAAAAGTCGTTACGACCTCAAAGACACTCAAAGCACTATTGAATTAAGTGAAGAAAGTATTACCATAAATACTGACAGCGAGTTCACCTTAGAATCCGTACACAGCATACTACGTGAAAAAGCTGCAAAGCGTAACCTCTCCCAAAAAATCTTTGATTTTGGCAATGTAGAATCAGCGAGTGGTAACCGCTTTCGTCAAGAAGTCAAATTAAAAAAAGGCATCAGTCAGGAGATCGCAAAACAAATTTCTAAACTGATTCGTGACGAATTTAAAAAGGTGCAAGCCTCTATTCAAGGTGATGCAGTGCGTGTCAGTGCTAAAAATAAAGACGACCTACAAGCCGTCATCCAGCGACTGAAGCAAGAAGATTTACCAGTGGCTTTGCAATTTACGAATTATCGATGAAATAGGGGTGTAGGGGTGTAAGGGTGTGGGGTGTAGGGGAAAGATAGAAGAATAACAAAGTTAAACAATATTCCTCCTTATCACCTTACACCCCTACACCCTTACACCCTTGCACCCCTCATAACACTTTATGAGTATGTGAATGCTGCTTGATGTTATCTTCCTTATTAACAACTCTTGTAGCGTTGAGTACGCGCTTGCGGTCAGTAGAGTATTTAAACTCAGTATAAGTCGTCCCTAAAGGGATTATAGATTTGGCAGTTTCACTGCGCTTATAGGTACGAGCCGCTGCGATCGCTCGTTCTACAAAGTGCTCCCCAAATTGAGCAGATTCAGGAAATCCTGAAGGCATTTGGGGTCTTTCTCCATGAAGCACAGTTCCTAAAGTGGTCGCATAGGCTAATTTATATGAGGTTGAGATTCCTTTGACAAGTGTTTCTAAAGATGCTGAGGGAATAGGTTCTACAATGTCGATTTCATAAATTTCTCCATCTTCTTTTACAAAACAAGTCGCTAAGCCGATGACAAGATAATCATCTTCTGCTAAGCCTGAAGCATTGGGATAGGAAACTACAGCTGCCATAATAAAATTTGTCAAAACGTTACAATCTCTAAAAGACTTCCTCATTCAGGAGTTTTGGTGCTAACAGAGGATTTATCTCTGTAGAAGCCCTGATTTTCGGGCAATACGCCTCAAGAATTTCCGCAATTTTACTCATTCTTTAAGGCTGAGTACTCAGTACTATCAAAGCACTCAGGACTGGCAAGGCACCCTCAACAACTGATGAAATACTTTTGGCATTTTATCAAGTTACAGGTTACACCACTTGACTAATTTATTAGATTGATATTTGCTGTATCTGGAATTGAACTTGGGGATGAAGTATCTACTATCAGATTGAATCATCAATTGGATAAGGAGTTGGTTTATCTTCATGGGAGCACCTGCAAATAACTGACAGTTTTTACAGCGACTGGCTCTCATCAACAGCGATAGCCTACCTCAAATACTTGTGCCTAAGTACTCATAGACACCTTAACAAGTGACACAGGGACAAAACCACAAGCACAGCGAAACTTATAAGTTGATTTCACAAGAGCAAGTAGCTCAGGCAGGAAAATATGAACACTCACACCTTTTTAGCATCTGGTGACGAGAAAAATCACCGCAACCCATTTGCACTCAGCAATACAGATACATTACGAAAGCAAGGGGCTCACGGTAGCCATGAATCTGCTTTAGGAGATAGCTACTTGCGCTCTTGTGCTTTAACAAAAGCTCGCGAAGGGAATTATACGGAAGCGATTGAGTTATTGAGTCAATTAATTAACCGCCATCCTCACAATGCCATTGATTACAACAACCGTGGGCTGATTTATTTTCAAAGTGGTGAAACACACAAAGCGTTTTGCGATTACAACACAGCTTTAGAATTGAACCCCAATTTGGCTAGTGCTTATAACAATCGAGCCAACTATCACGCAGCACGTGGGGACTTAACTGCAGCGCTCGCAGACTACGACCAAGCGATAGATTTGAATCCAAGCCACGCACGAGCCTGGATTAATCGAGGTATAACCCTAAGAGATTTAGGAGAATATGAAGAGGCAATTGAAGATTTTGAGGTTGCTTTGCTTTTTCGTCAACTCGAAGGACACATTTTAGCAGAACGAGGCAGAACTTATCATCTTTGGGGGGATTGGAATTGTGCGATCGCCGATTACCGCCGCGCCTTAACTAAACTCCCTTATAATGGTTCCGGACAGGAACTTCCAGGTTTACGCTTGCGCTTGCAAGTAAAGAATTGGTTAAACGAGTTGCTGTGTCCGCAGCATCTGTAATAGGAAATGGTAGATTCTGCACCAACGGTAACTCCTCTCATGGATATCCATGTAGGGGAGCGTTTTTATAATTTGTAATTCGTAATTCGTAATTGAGGGTAGAGTAAGTAGAGGTATATATAAAGGAAAGCTGACTTTTGTTGCAAACACCCAAATATATTCTTATGGTAACCATTACGAACTCATAATTACAAATTATGAATTAATTTGATTCTGGTTGCTCAACTTCTGTCGTTTCTTTAGGAAACACAATACGACGTTGAGTAGGATCGAAGCGATAGCCTTCTTCCTGCATAATATTTTTAGCTTGGCGCGGGTCGAAATTACGGCTAAACTCCTGCTGCAAGTCGAATACACGGGCTTCCATCTGCTTCAAGTCAACGCGGATAGCCCGTAATTTGTCCTGTTGCGACCAATGATACGGCAAAAGTTGGGTTAGGGCGGATATTGCAGCCGCCGAAATGATCAAGTTAACCCCTATTTTAGTGGTTGTTTCCAAAGCCATCAGTTGATAAGAGCGCTGACGAAGACGCCGCTTTGGTCTAGGGACGACTCGCCGCTTTTCTATCGGTTGTAGTGGGGGTTGGGACGGTTGAAATGCATTCATCTAAAATCTCCAGGAATTTGAGAACCTTGAGGCTTTAGCCCAAGGAGGAAAAATAACTTCTTCTCACTTGGTATATAGATTAACCGAATCTGTTCACAGTTAACAGTAGACGGTTAACTGTTAACAAAACCTGGCGTGAATCCGTATGCAGTTACAAACAAAAACGACACTTTCGCCATGTAAGTTTGAAAACTGCACCACTCCACGCCAGGTTTTGTTGGTTTTACAATCGTATTACGAATTGTAAAGTGCTGTTACTAAACGCCACGCCAAAATACCTGGAATGAGCGCTACAACAAGAGCAATGTACACTTGGGTATCTGAGATGTTCATAATCTGGAACCTCCAAATATCAGCCAATTTTAAGCAATTCGTTTACTACTTTTCACTGTTTTGCCAAGATAGGGGAATAGGTTGTTACAAGATGAAACATAAACAAGTTAAAAGTTAAAAGTTAAAAGTCAAAAGTTAGGACTTAGATGTTAAAAGTCAATAAATTGTAACAAAAGTATAAAGAAATGTTTTTTTATTTAGGTATTGACTTTGGCACGTCGGGTGCAAGGGCTGTGGTAATTGATAAAAATGCTCATATCCAGGCGGAAGCACGTTATCCCTTTGAGATGTCAAATGTCTCTGTAGAGAAGCTCCACAGCGCGTCTCTACAGAATTGCTGGGAGACGGCTTTATTCAGCCTTTTAGAGGGAATTCCCAGGGAATTGCGGCAAGAAATCAAAGCTATTGCTATTAATGGGACATCTTCTACCGTTTTATTGTGCGATGAGGCTGGTCAACCCGTAGATGCTCCACTACTGTATAACGATGGGCGGGGAACAGTCATGATAGAGCGGTTGAGGGGTATTGCACCACCAAATCATACAGTATTAAGTGCTACTTCTAGTCTTGTCAAACTTCTGTGGATGTCACAATTACCTTCTTTTTCACAAGCTAATTATTTCCTGCACCAAGCTGATTGGTTGGCTTTTCTGCTTCATGGACAGTTAGGTATTAGTGACTACCATAATGCTTTAAAACTAGGTTATGACGTGGAAGAGTTAAAATATCCAGAATGGTTGGAAAAATTAAATATAAAAATTCATCTACCAAAAGTTGTAAGTCCCGGAAGTGCGATCGCTCAATTACGATCTGAAATAGTCACTCAGTTTGATTTCCCTCAAGACTGCATAGTACGTGCTGGAACAACAGATAGCATTGCTGCTTTTCTCGCCAGCGGAGCAAATTCCCCTGGAGAAGCAGTCACCTCCCTAGGTTCAACACTCGTGCTGAAGCTGCTAAGCCGTACCCGTGTAGAGGATGCAAGATACGGGATTTACAGCCATCGCTTTGGAGATTTATGGCTAACTGGAGGTGCTTCTAATACTGGAGGTGCTGTACTGCGCCAATTTTTCACCAATCATGAATTAGAAAGCTTGAGCCTCAAAATTGATAGTTCAAAAGCAAGCGAGTTGGATTACTATCCGTTGTTAAAAGCGGGAGAACGCTTTCCAATTAACGACCCCAATTTACCACCACGATTGGAACCACGTCCGACTAATGATGTAGAATTCCTACATGGGTTATTAGAAAGTATTGCTCGGATAGAAACCAGAGGATATGGGTTGCTACAAGAATTGGGAGCAGATAGATTGAGACAGGTCTATACGGCTGGTGGTGGCGCAGAAAACCCTACTTGGACAGCAATTCGGGAGCGTCTTTTGCAGGTTCGCGTTCAGTGTTCTAGGAATGCACAAGCAGCGTATGGAACAGCGCTTTTAGCAATGAGGGGAATGGGATAATGGTAATGAACGTGAAATAAGGAAATTCGTATGACAAAAATAGGGGCTTGGGGTATGAGATTCTTAAACGTACTTCTTGCTGGCGCAGTTGTTTCTCTCAATGTTGTTAGTCCGGAACCAAAAGAGGTTTGGGCGCAATCAAAAGGTCAAACGATTAAACAAGAAGTACAAACACTAAGAAATTCTCGTCGCCGTTGGATTCAAGTTAGACTTTCACAACAAAAGCTTATAGCTTGGGAAGGAAAAACCCCTGTTTACTCAGTCATAGTTTCCACAGGTAAAAAATCCACTCCTACACTGACTGGTGTTTTTCGGGTTCAAACCAAGTACAGAAAAACACGGATGCAAGGTCAGGACTATGATATTCCCAATGTTCCACATACCATGTACTACAGTGGAAGTTACGCGATTCACGGTGCGTATTGGCATAATAGATTTGGGACTCCCATCAGTCATGGTTGCGTAAATGTTGCCCCCAAGCACGCTAAATGGTTGTACAATTGGGCATCAATAGGAACACCAGTAGTTGTACAAAGGTAATGGTTAGTGGTTAGTGGTTAGTGGTTAGTAGTTAGTAGTTAGTAGTTGTAGGCTTTAGTTAGCAAAGCTTTCGCTACTATCCACTATCCACTAACTACTATCAGTCTCATAAACTTTTAAAGGCAGTGCTACGTTATAGCCGAAAAGAGGGAAGTATAAAAACAACTTAAAACTTCCCGAAATTTCGCTGTTACAATATTTATGCTATGAAAAATCCGATTTTTTCTACCTGGGTACGTCCCTTGAAATTCTTTTTTGTAAGTAGCATAGTGCTTTCTTTGAGTTTTTCTGTCGCTGCTTTAGATGAGGTTTGGGCGCAATCAAAATCCCAGATTATTGCACAACAAATTAAGACCCTCCAACAATCCGATCGCCGTTGGATTCAAGTGAAACTTAAGCAACAAAAGTTAATCGCTTGGGAAGGAAGAAAACCTGTTTATGCGATCGTTGTTTCTACAGGGAAAAAATCTACTCCGACTCGCACGGGTGTTTTTCAAATTCAAACTAAACACAAATCAACACGGATGCGAGGTAGAGGTTACGACGTTTCCAATGTTCCCCATACCATGTACTACAGTGGAGGTTACGCAATTCATGGTGCATATTGGCATCGAAAATTTGGGACTCCAGTTAGTCACGGTTGTGTCAATGTTGCTCCCAATCACGCTAAATGGTTGTTTGACTGGGCGTCCCTAGGAACACCAGTGGTTATCCAAGGCTAGCTAACATAACATATAAAGTCTCAATTGAGAAGACAATAATTTCAAAAAACCTGGTTTCTTTACAAAACTGGGTTGCTTAATACTATCTTCGTTAAGATATTAATTTTATTTGCGACACTGTAGATTTATCATTAATAATGATTACTGTTATTGCGGCAACTGGATTGTGCATAATTCCAGTTGCTAATTCTTTGTGGCAAAAATTATTTTTTTCTGTATCAAGAGTTTTATGACTGGGACTGCTGTTGAGATTAATGTATCGCTACCAGAAGAACTTGTCATTGGTTTAATGGGTAAAGGTGGGACAGGAAAGACGTTTATCTCACTTGGTATAATTCAAGCTTTTCGGAGATTGGGAAAATCTTTGATTGTCGCGGATGCAGACTCAAATAGGTCACTCTCGCGCTACTTGACTTCTTATTATCTGGGATATGGGGAAGAGGAGCTCAAAGAACTCCCTTTAATTACTCAAGCTGAGAAAGATTTTTATGAGTTTCAAGGACTTAGCCCAGAGCAAAGTTACCGGGACTTTTATAGTACTCCACTGAGCCAAGTTAAAAAATTCGACCTTGGCGCTGGCGATTCATTCACCAAAAAGTATGTCAAAACCCTCAGTGATGGACTAGCCCTGATGTCGGTAGGAACTAGTGCGCTGCGGATGGAAGAACTATACTCTACCCGTTGCTCTCATGCAACACTCAACCCACTAAAAGCCTGGTTAGCACTATGTACAAATGGAGTTGTGGTTCTCGACTGCGGTGGTGGAGAGGACGTTGGTCGATTTGGTTTACCTATAGGTACACATATGGTAGTTGTAGTTGTAGAAGCAACTCCCGATTCTATCGCCATTTCTGAGGATATTCGTGCCATTGATGAAGAGTTGGGGATTCCTGTGGTGTATGTTTTAAACAAATACCTGAATAATTTCCCAGAAATTGAGGCTTTTGAGTCGAAATATTTTGACAAAATAATTGGGAAGATACCTTTTCTACCCTCTATTTACGGTAAGAACCCTCTTGATGTTTTTGATAAGGTTGAAGGTATTTTTAGCAAAATTATCGAGCAAATCCTTCTAAGAAAATTGAGTTCTTCTGATGAAAGGTGGGAAAGGGTACTTAGATGGAAAGAACACTTGCAGCAGCAACAGAAAATCAAGAAAACTCAGCCTTTTAGTTTCGTTTCATAAGGATGTAGGGTGTGGGGTGTAGGGTATGTCCAGAAATTAAATTTGGGAGTTTGAATGAGGAAAAGCAAGTTTGTCAATAAATAAAATCCCATCAAAATGGTCAATTTCATGTTGAATAACAATAGATAACATCCCTTCAGCAGCAAGAGAAAAGTGAGAACCATTTCTATCTAACGCCTTTAGCTGTATTTTTTGAAATCGCTTGACTACTCCTCGCTGTTGAGGAATGCTGAGACACCCCTCTGAGGAATCAATAATACACTCTTCAGACTGTATTTCCGGATTGACAATACAAACAATATCATTCGCCTTATTTTTTTGACCTCTCGAACCCAATATAAGTCGGCGGTTGAGAACACAAACTCTCCTTGACACTCCAATTTGAGGCGCAGCTAAACCCATCGACCCCTGTTGAAGCATTGTCTCAATCAAATCATCCACCAAAATCTGAAACTCTGCATCAAAACTTGTCACTCTTACCGAAACTTGTCTGAGTAATGAGTTAGGATACTTTACCAGAGGTTGAACTGTCATGATAAATTTTCTCTTTGAAAGGTAGGAGTCGGGATTTATATAGTCAAATTATAAGTAAAGAAGAGCCAGTATTTTTCTTACCATTTGCCATCAGGACAATCAGAAGATTCAATATTAGCTTTGACTAGCATAAAGCATCCACAAACAGTACAACGCTTGTCTTCAGCACTAAATTTCTCGCAAGTTGAACATATTTCTAATCTAGAGTCAACAGTATTTTGATCGGCAAGAATGCGTTCGCCACATAAACCCTGTTTTGCTGTTTTATATGCTTCCGATAAAAGATTTTTTAGCATTTCCGAATGACTTGGATAAGCAGATTTTGCCGAATTCAACACTTTTAGTTTCCTTTGTTTTAAAACATTCTTAAAATAACACAAAAATTAACATAATGATCGACCAACTCTGTAAATTTCTCAAGATGATTTCAGAACTTGCGAGAAAAAGTGAAAGCAATACTGTGATGGTTTTCAATAGCTCAGGAGCCAGAAACCCGGTAACTCCTGCGAAACCGGGTTTCTAATTCTCACGCTTCCCTTGTAGTATTACAAACGAAACGTCTTACAGTCTAACTAATTAAAAACCGAGTGACAGGTACAAATTTAAAAAAAGCATACTCGTACCATATTGTCCAAATAAAATCCCTAATCCAAGTAGTCCGCATTTCAGGGCGAATTTGATAATTAAAAGAAGTATCGGTCGCCCTTACCCTTGTCATAGCATGATTGCATCCGCAACCGTGCTCTTGGAAAAACCCATGTTTTGAAGAAATACTTTGCACCATTAATTGGATAGGAAATACCTTTTGTCCGTGTAACGAAGCATCCCAAGCACGAGCATTTTTGCTATCCTCTTCAGAAAATCTTAATGGACGTACTTCAGAAATGTCTTCTCGATAAATGGGAGCAAGGTGTACGTGATAAAAAGAGGCAGGAAGGTCATATCTGAATTCTTCAAAAAGGGTTTTTCCGATTTCTACAATCTTTTTACGTTCGGTATAGTCTTCTTCTTGGGAAAGTTGTTGTTGAATGAAGTCAAAATTAGGATACTTATCGACCTTGAAATCCTCTCCATAAAACTCAAGAGTTTCCCATGCGAGTTTACCAAAGATTTCACAAAAAGCTGGCTTGAGACGTCCAAAATTATCTGATTCATTCAACAAATCAACATCACCACGGGACATTTTGTGAAGAAACAGTTGTGCCATTTTCACATAAGCCTCTGGATCGGAAAGCTTTGTGTTAGACTTACCTGCACAAATATCTTGCCAAGACTGTGGGAGATGATTTACAGGTATTGCTTGTTCGCCTGCGATAAGACATACATCATCTTTAACAGGTAACGAATCTTGAAGACTGCTCTTAAAAGAAGCTTCGTTTTCCTTAGTAACTTTAGCTTGCTCAATCAAATTCTCACTAACTTTTAGTGACACTTCGTTATCCTTTCTTCAGTCGAATGTAAATCAATTGCCGCAGATAATAATAATCATTATTTATGGAGTTATTAATGTTACTGATACATAAAGCAATTATACGTAAATAA
This sequence comes from Scytonema sp. PMC 1070.18, assembly GCA_035967975.1. Taxonomy (GTDB): domain Bacteria; phylum Cyanobacteriota; class Cyanobacteriia; order Cyanobacteriales; family Nostocaceae; genus Scytonema. The sequence continues at coordinate 45,856 of JAWQFQ010000027.1, read as the reverse complement.
TCTTAACCTAGTTGGTAACTAAAATTAATAAACATATAGCAATCCCAAATCATTCGTAAAAGACGAGAAACCCGATATCTTAGAGATACCGGGTTTGGTGGGGGCTCGCAATTTTTACAAATCAAATAGGAATGCTATAGCTGCTTGATGAAGCTAACTCAACTGCGCCACAAGTTGATTATCCATGAGTGTTTCATTCGTTAACAAGTCCTCAACGGTGATTCGCAAGAAGCGTTGCTCGTCAACGACAAAGAAAATTTTGATTCTGTCGCTTCCTGGATAACCCAGTGGTGTGAGTGTGGCGATTGTTCTTGCACCTTCTTTATCGTTTAAAGGTTTAACGCTGTTTTGACCTGTGTTTATACGACGAGTGATGAGGCGATCGCCATCAAAATAAACTTCTGTACCGCCAGTCTCCGCGCCCAACTCTCCCATAATCAACTCAATGCTAGGTTGGTTGTCTACAGAAGCGCCCAAAACCAATTCTACAGGTTGTGTCATTGGGTAAGGCTGTCCAGCTTTAATGATAGGATGCCAGTCATGACGCTTATTACGACGATCCCAATAGCGGATACCATAGCTGTGGTAAAGAAAATCTTTGAGTTCCACACCTTGAGTCAGTTGCAAAGCACCTTGGGCGATCGCTTCAAAAGGACGTTCGCAATGAATTTTTTCCGGTGCAAAATACTGCTTTACCCATGTTTGCACGGCTGGTAATTGTACCGTCCCACCCACTAACAAAACAGCATTAATATCCGAGACTTCTATTCCTTGGCGTCGTGCTTGTTGTAACAAAGAAGTCATCGAATCATCAAGACGTTCAAAGAAAGAGCGTTCCTTAAGAATATTTTCTAACTTATCGCGGTTGAGTTCTAGTTCATAACTTTCAAACGTCTCATCATTGAAATAAACCTCACTAGCTTCAGTTTGAGTAGAAAGCTGAATCTTTATCTTCTCTGCTAGTCTTGTAGTGAGCGGACTAACACTTAGCCCTTGACTATTAGCAAAATAATCAACCAGCCAGTTATCAATGTCAGTACCGCCCAAATTTTGTCCGGCTTTCGCCAATACACGCGCTGTTTTAACTTTTTGTTTAGAATCTTCTGCTAAAGATTTATTCCCCCACTTGAGAATAAATCCCAAAGGCTGTGTGCTATTTCGCACCGTTCGATCCAACTGTACGAGTGACAAATCTAACGTTCCACCACCAAAATCCACAACTAAGAGAATTTCTTGGTCTGCTAAACCATAACCTAAAGCAGCCGCTGTCGGTTCATCAAGCATCCGCACTTGGTCTACAGGAAGGGCTTGACAAACTTTTCCCAACCAGTAACGGTAAGCTTCAAAACTATCGACAGGGACAGTTAACACCAAAGACTCTATCCCCCCTTGTAAAGGAGCTAATTGGGAAATCACTTGAGAAAGAAACAATTGCCCTACAACCTCAAAAGTGATAATCTGTCCATCTAACTCCGGTAAGAATCCTTGGATATCTGCACCAATACCGCGTTTAAAACTACGGAAAAATCGGGGGTCTGTTCTCAGGTCAAGACCGCGATCGCGTACTTGCTGACCCACCAAAACTTGACCCTTTGAAGCGTCTTCAACATACACCAAACTAGGAATCAACGGAGGGTTGAGGCTTTGTTGAAGAGATAAACCAGGAATACTAAGGGTTTCTGCTTGTTGGGTAACGGGGTTCCAGCGAGCAATCACCGTGTTGCTTGTACCAAAATCTATTGCTATTGCCATACTTTCTCAATCATCTCATACCAAGAGGTAGAAAAGCTGTTTGCGTCTTGGCGACTTTGCGTGAGATTATTTTCTCATAAGCCACCACGAGCGCAAATGGGCGATCGCTTCCTCCTTATGCTTAGCTTCCACCTCTATCCAAGGAGCTTCTCTATACACACTCGGCATAGCAGTGATAAGATCGCTATGTTTTCTGTCACGAAATGATTCTTCACCATTAGAAATATGAACTAATTGCCAATCAGGATTATCCCAAGTTTCTCGCGCAGCATAAAACATAGACGCAACACTTGGATCGTCGTAAGTCTCCAAATTTTCGTGACAAACTTGGTGATGAGCATCAAACACCAACGGAACACCAGTCCGGTGACAGACATCTAAAATCTCAGCAGAGCTGTAAGCGTTTTCGTCATTTTCTAAAGTCAAACGACTTTTGATGTGTTCTGGTAACTCTGAAATCACCCGCACTAATTGATCTGACCGTTGGGATTTACCACCATGAATATTCATCAACGACCAAGAAGAACGTGGTAAACCCAACAAATCCATAGTCCGAGCGTGTCGGTCTAGAATTTTGATACTTTTTTCCACCACTTCCTGTGAGTCAGAACTTAGCACCACATATTGGTCTGGGTGTAGCACCATTCTAATACCCAATCTTTTCGCCTTTTGCCCGATTTTGGCTAAATCTGAACTCCTAGTTTCTAAAACAGTTGCACCAACACCATCCTCCCAGTCACTCATAGGAAACAAACCAGAGGACATCCGATACAGGGCGATAGAGTTTCGCACGCAGAAAGTGAGCGCAAAATCCAAGCGCTGCAAATTGTCTTGATACAAGAGTTTTAAAGCTGTTTCACGTTGATTTTCTTCTAGTTGTAAGTAACGGGTGCGTGTGATCGTCCGAAAACGCACGTCTTTGGATAAGGTAATACACACAAGCCCTAAGTGGGGTGGTGAAGCAGTGCGTTGCGTAGGTTCCCCCGATTGTAGCAACTGCTTTTGCTGTACATCCTTAGTTGAATTGTTAATTCCAATCCCTGATTGGGGTTCGCGCACTGGTGACATCTTGACTGACTCATTAAGTATTGCTATCACCTCAATTTAACTAACTTCTAACCCTAAATGATGAGTACCCAAAGACAGAAGTCTCCGTGTCCACACGTCTTTGCGTATTTTTTTATATTAGGACTTACGCACTGTACAAATTAAACATTATGTGTATAACGGAATAATGGTTATTTCAGATGAGTAAGGGCGAACGGCCGAGAGCCCTTACTACTTGAAACAGGTACGGCGATCGAGCTTGTGAAGTGGAAAAATCAAAGCTTCAGATGCTAGAAATTGCTGCTGCATATTTGATAATTTCTGTCAATGCGTAAGTCCTACATATATCTATCAATAGGAAGATTTATTGCATTAAGTAAATATTTATTACATTTTTGTGAAAACTGTAACAGAAAAAATATTCCAGTCTTTAAAATTTATTGACAAAAGTTACCTAAAGCATTAGCTAGTAGAGATGAAGAATACAAAAAACGATATGTACCTTTTGGTAGGGATGTCAAGTAGCCTAAACATTTATTAATATAGAAGTAACTAAACGTTAGGGGATAGGGTAAAAAAAGTTATTACTTGCATCAATTATCACACTAGAGATTTACCAGCGGCGACGAAGTTAACTACTGGTACATCCTCCTAACCATCAGATTCTTCAACGGAGTAGAGTTAGTATCATGAACAACCAACAATCATCAGATACCAATCAATTTGTAGGTAATCTCAAAAATGGAATTTGGCTGTTTGGAATTTCGTCTTGGTTATTTGGGATTACCGATCGCAGTATTGCATCTTTTTCCGACGGTTACCTCTCAGCATTGGATCTGACGCAACTATTTACCGCAGCCACTTTCTTTGTAGCTTGGCTGTTTCTCAAACCTGCGCCAAAAGCATAAGCGGAGAAAAGTTAATGCTATAAAAAGAGGACATTCGTCTTCATCAACGCTTGTTCCTCAACAATTGAAAGATTGAATATCTGAAGGAGAATATTTTGTATTGCAATGGAGGGTGTACCGTAAGGTACTTTTTTCAATTATGAAATCAGGGTATTTTACAGATATTTGTGAAGTACCTTAATTTTTAATAACACAAGCCCCAATACGGTTCGGTTAAGGTTTATTCGCGTGACCAGAAACCCGGTTTCTCAAAGAAACCGGGTTTCTATTGCGGCTTATCCGAACCGTATTGACACAAGCCCTGCGCTCTATACCTCACACTTAATACTACTTAGTTAACGATATTTGAGGTACCACAAACCCTACAGAAATCCGGTTTCTTCGAGAGACCGGGTTTCTAATTTTCGCTTATCCGAGCAGTATTAACCCCAAACTTCCGTTTCATGATAATTGTGCTATTTCCATAATTTCGTCAAAGCGAAAATCATCAGTCAGCTGTCGAAGTACTTCAGCCAATACCATATGTTCTTGTGGAATCTCGTTTATTAATTGAAGAATGCGTTCATCATTACCGCCAGTGGCTGCTTGGTAAATTTGTTTCACCCATTCATTTGACATTACTATTAAATCCTGCTTTGTCAGCTTCTTACAAAAGTTTTGTACGTTTTTTTTATCATTAGAGGGTGTGTTAGAGTAGACATAGCGCACGCCTAAATGTTTAATGAGTGTGTCAAAAATTTCTTGCTCCTGAAACGGTTTGCGGATAAAATCATCACAGCCTGCTGATAGAATCACAGAACGTTCATCGTTCAATGCACTCGCAGTCAGGGCAATTATTACAGCAGCTTGACCTTTAGTCGTTGCCTTGATTTTTTTGGTTGCTTCATAACCATTCATAATTGGCATTCTCATATCCATAAAAATCAAATGCGGTTCCCAGCTTTCCCAGATTTTTATGGCTTGTTCACCATTTTCTGCTTCCTGGATTTCAAAGCCTAAAGGTTCTAGTAGTTTCAATAGTAATTGACGGTGTTCCCAAGTGTCGTCCACAATCAGCAGTCGATACACAGGTTGGTTTGGTGCTAAACACTTGACTGATAAACTTCGAGATAAAGCTTGTTGCTGTGCATTCTCCACAAGAGTGACCGGAATTTGAAAAGCAAATACACTTCCTTTTCCCAAGACACTATTAACAGTTATGTCGCCACCCATCAAACGTACGAAAAAGCGGCTAATTGTCAGTCCTAAACCCGTACCTTCTTGTGCTTGTCTTCCAGCGGAGGTTTGTACAAAAGCCTCAAACAATTGATTCATTTCTTCAGGCGCAATACCAACACCCGTATCTATGACTTCAAACAACAAAGTTGACTGCTGAGGGTTAAGTGTTAATTGTGAATCAACAACTTGGACTCGACCTGTAACACTGCCTACTTTAGTAAATTTGATGGCATTACTTAGCAAATTAAGTAAGACTTGGCGCAATTTGCTTTCATCTGCAATAATATATCTTGGTACTGATGCAGGACAATCAAAAGTCAATTGAAGTTGATTTGCATTAGCTTTGAAAGCCAGCATTTCCTCTATACTTTTTAATAAACTGTAGAGGTCAAAGCTATCTGTATTCAATTTTACAAGACCTGCTTCAATCTTTGACATTTCCAACACATCGTTAATTAATCTTAACAGGTGTTGACCACTGCGGTTAATAATGTCAAGATACTTTTTATGCTGTAAAGGAAAAGTGCGATCGCGGTGCATAACCTGAGTAAAACCCAGAATACTGTTGAGAGGAGTGCGGAGTTCGTGACTCATGGAGGCTAAGAATCGGCTTTTTGCACTGTTTGCAGCTTCAGCAGTATCTTTAGCCTTCTGCAGTTCCACCTCTATTCTTTGGCGTTCTATAATTTCATTCTGTACTGCTTGGAATTGGGAAGCACTGGGAATTGCCAAAGCTTGTGGCATGAGTTTGACAAGCATGATAGCAGTATAGATAGAAACAACCGCAGTCATTGCCTTAATAACACCGGAAACCCAATAGGTAGGATGCCAAAGTGTCCAAATATCTATAATGTGAGTAGTCCCACATAAAACGATAAAAGCACTAAACAATAAGAAAATCCAGTTGTACGGAATGTCCCGCCGCTTTTCAACAAGGAATATTAGCGTAAATGGGATGGAGTAATAAGCCAATGCTGTCAGACCATCTGAAAAGATGTGTAGCCCTACTAAAGCAGGCTTCCAAAGGTAACAGTGTCCGTGGGGTATAAACATCGAAGCAAGTATCATATAAGTATTTTTTTTCAACAAGACTCAGTAATATGACTACCCTTGATTATTCTGTGTATACAAAACAAAATATAATGAATGATAGATACAGCAACCGCAGCACTAAGCGCCTTTTAGCTCCTATAGTGGTGTATTATATATTACTGAAAATTTATACTAAAATCAAGGTTGTCCGTCCTGAATTATTTGTAACCACCAAAAAGACGGTAATACGCGCCCATTACTTCTAACGACAGCAGGAGAGCCTTTATGAGCCAAGGACAAAGGACAGCCCTCATTCACCTATCTCACAAGTAAGATTATATATTTTTTCTGGCTTTGTCCGTAAAACTTGATGTTGATACTGTACTTAGATATAAGTAGTTTGGTAGAAAACGAAAGGAATTATGTCTTATAAAAGAAAAAAATTGCTGCTCGCATCTTTACGGTAAAACTTTTCATAATTCATAATTCATAATTCATAATTTTTTCTTGAGGAAATATGAAGCACGAAAAACTATCTCCGGGAATGTTATTGGCATTTGAAGACTATCAGAGGGAGGGGCAAGAGGCTTTCACCCCACAGCTACAAATGCTGAGTATAGTTCCCGCTAAAAACACCTTTAAGCCCACCCGCAGCGTAGTTTTTCTTTATTGTGATGAACAAGCAGACTTGAGTCATCTATCACAACAAGGGATAGAAGTCAATCAAAATACAGGTAGTGTCCGCACAGCTTTCTTACCGATTGACAGATTAGACATCTTATCAGAAGAACCAACGATTAAGCGCATCAAGCCATCACGCAAACTAGAAATGCGAATGGACGTTGCCAAACCCACAGTCGGGTTACCAGAGTTAATTCGGAAAAATAATAATCTTACTGGCAAGGGAGTCATTATCGGTGTAGTGGATAGTGGTATTGACCCCAAGCACCCTGCTTTTAAAGGACGTATTTTACGAATTTGGGATCAAACATTATCCGGTTCTGGAGTTACAGAGGGCAAATACGGGGCTGAGTTGACCGACTCACTACTCAGTGTATCTCAAGATACAAACTGTCATGGTACCCACGTTGCCGGAATTGCTGGTGGTGCTGATGCTACCTATGGTGGTGTAGCCCCAGAAGCTGAATTTGTAATTGTCAAGACTGACTTAGATGAAGGTCATATAGCTGATGCTGTCCGCTACATTTTCAGGGTAGCTACAGAACAGGGACGTCCAGTGGTTGTTAATTTAAGCGTAGGTGGTCACTTCGACGCCCATGACGGTAGCGACTCCCTCTCAAAAATTATTGATTCAGAAGTCGGTCCTGGAAGAATTGTTTGCTGTGCTGCAGGTAACGAAGGTAACGACAACATTCACGGTCAAGCTGTCGTGCGTGCTGGTCAGACCTACAGTATGCGTTTTAACGTTCCATTGAATCAAACTGGTTTAGCAATGTTAAATGGTTGGTATTCCGGTGAAGGTCAGATGGAGGTGTCCCTGCGTAGTCCTAACGGTTTTGTAACGCCCTTTCAACCAGTGATAACTAAGGGCAATTACATTCAGGAACATACCTTAAAAGATGCAAGGATACAAATAGCAACACCAGAACGCGATCGAGCCAACAGCGACTACAATATTTTCATACAAATTCGCGGTTCTGGTAAGGGCAATTTCAATATGCCTGTACCGGGTGGCGTTTGGCAGTTGCGGATGAAAAACACTTCATCTAAAGATTTACGGTTAGATGTATGGGCTTTAGGTGGGTCAGTGTTATTTACAGGAAAGAGTATAGCGGATTCTGTAAAAATTGGTTCGCCTGGATGTGCCAAAAGTGCTATTACAGTCGCTTCTTATACAACTAAGGTGAAGTATACGGATATTGACAACAAACCGCAAGAATTCGGCTTCCAATTAAATGATATTTCTGATTTCAGTAGCGAAGGACCCTTGCGGAATGATGCTCAAAAACCAGATGTAGCCGCACCAGGAGCAATGATTGTTTCCACCCTCTCTTCCAACGCCAATTGCGATCGCTCAATGGTCATCAATTCCAAATTTATGGCACTCATGGGCACAAGTATGGCAACACCCTTTATCACTGGCTTAGTAGCATTGCTGTTACAGCGCAATCCCAAACTTGACCCAGCTGCGATTAAAGACATATTCAAGAAAAACAGTTCCATCCCAGGAGAACCACCAGGAACTTTTGACCCTAAATGGGGCTTTGGATTGATTAATGCAGAAAATCTCTAGTGGTTAATGGTTAATGGCTAATGGCTAATGGCTAATGGCTAATGGCTAATGGCTAATAGTTCATGGCAATTAGCAATTAGCAATCAACAATTAGCAATTAGCAATCAACAATTAGCAATTAGCAATTAGCAATTAGCAATTAGCAATATATACAACGGTAGTATCGACAACCAAATAAGTTTGATAAGTTGATTGTAGGGCAGGTATCAGCGTGCCCTACTTGGCTTTTTAGGAGGTTTTATGGACTATCGAAAGTTAGATACTGCTCTTTCAATGGCGCTAAACGAGGTGGGCGACCTACAACAGCAAAGCTTGAATGTGTTTATTCATACAAACCAACCTGCTGGTAGTGCTGGTGCAGCTGATATGTTAGAGAGATTGGGTGTGTCAGAAGTGACACCAGATAAGGATATATTCACGGCCACCTTATCTCCTAATGCTATCTCTCAATTGTCAGAGCAACCTTGGGTGCAGTATATAAAATTATCTCAAAACTTGAATTTGCTCAATCAAAAAATAAAAGGTGGTATGAAGTTTTTTTGATACCAGTGCTATCTGGTTACTATTGATTAGATTTAAGACCCCTTTATCTTTGAAGGAGGGATCAAAGAATTGACAATCTGTCACAAGCAAGAGAATAATCTATCTTTCCCCCCTTATCAGCTGTCTCAGACAGTCCTAAACTGTAGGTGTGAGTTGAAAGGCAGTTGGGAGAAATCTTGTGAAACGAGTTTTAGCTATCATCCTCGGAGGGGGTGCAGGTACCCGCCTTTATCCTCTGACTAAGTTACGTGCCAAACCAGCTGTACCAGTAGCAGGTAAGTATCGCTTAATCGATATACCTGTCAGTAATTGTATAAACTCCGAGATATTCAAAATTTATGTTCTGACACAATTCAACTCAGCTTCTCTGAACCGTCATATTGCCCGTACGTACAACTTTGCTGGCTTTACAGAAGGTTTTGTAGAAGTTTTAGCGGCGCAGCAAACGCCAGAAAACCTCAGCTGGTTCCAAGGAACAGCTGATGCGGTGCGTCAATATCTGTGGCTATTTGAAGAATGGGGCGTAGATGAATATCTGATTCTGTCCGGCGATCATCTGTACCGGATGGATTATCGTCAGTTTGTACACCGTCACAGAGAAACAGGAGCTGATGTCACGTTGTCTGTTATCCCCGTTGAAGCCAAGCGTGCTTCTGATTTCGGTTTGATGAAAATTGATCAAAACGGTCGGGTGATTGCTTTTAGTGAAAAACCTAAAGGAGACGCACTAGAACAAATGAGCGTTGATACAACTGTACTGGGATTGACGCCAGAACAGGCTAAAGAACAGCGTTTCATTGCTTCAATGGGGATCTATGTCTTTAAAAGAGAAGTTTTGGTTAATTTGTTGAAAGAGTCTTTAGAAAGAACCGACTTTGGAAAAGAGATTCTCCCGCAATCAGCAGAGGATTACAATATCCAAGCCTACTTGTTCGACGATTACTGGGAAGATATTGGAACAATTGAGTCCTTCTATCACGCAAATTTAGCATTGACTCAGCAACCCCGTCCACCTTTTAGCTTCTACGATGAAGACGCACCTATTTATACCCGCGCACGCTACTTGCCTCCTAGCAAAATATTAGATTCCCAAATCGTAGAATCTATGATTGGCGAGGGTTGTATTCTGAAAAATTGCCGCATTGTACATTCAGTTTTGGGTGTGCGATCGCGTATTGAAGCCGGATGTGTTATCGAAGATACCCTAATTATGGGAGCCGATTTCTATCAACCTTTTGCTGAACGCCAGTCAAGTTGCGAGCAAAAATCTATTCCTGTAGGAATTGGTGCTAACACCACAATTCGGCGTGCCATTATTGACAAAAACACCCACATCGGCTGTGATGTGCAAATCATCAACAAAGATAATGTGCAAGAAGCCGAACGCGAAAGTCAAGGCTTTTACATTAAAAACGGTATCGTCGTTGTGCTGAAAAATGCCATCATTCCTGATGGAACGATAATTTAGTGCGGTGTTAGTGGTTAGTGGTTAGTAGAATAGCCAACAACTAACAACGTAAGCGTTCAGCCATCAGCTATCAGCCGTCAGCTTTCATGAGCTATGGGGGTGTTTAATAAGCTTATCAAAAACGCCTAGAAAACGCCCGAAATATGTTGACAAGCTGACTGCTGACGGCTAAAGTGCTGAACGCTTACACTAACAACTAACGACTAACGCTAAACTATACTGCAAACGGCTAATAGCTGAACTTTTTTTAAACGCCATAAGCCTTGCTTGATAAAGCTTTTTGCATTTTTGTAAAGTAAAGCTCTAAACCGTTTTTAGTATAACAAATGACACAACTCCTTCTACTAATCGGTCTTCCAGGGAGCGGTAAATCAACAATAGCTCTTCAATTGCTTAAAGAATGCCCTCAGATACTATTAATATCAACCGATGCTATCCGGGGGCAACTTTTTGGAAATGAAGCGATACAAGGTTCGTGGTTGCGAGTTTGGCGAGAAGTGAGGCGACAATTTCAGCAAGCAGTTACGGCAGGTCATACGGCAATTTACGACGCCACCAATGCCCAAAGACGCCAGCGCCGAGAAGTGATTGCGGTGGCTCGTGAAGTCGGCTTCACTCATATTACAGGAATTTGGGTGAATACCCCAGTATGGATGTGTTTAGCACGCAACAAAAAACGGGAACGCCAAGTCCCAGAAGAAGTTATATTTCGGATGTACCGTCAACTGCGCGATGCTCCACCCAGTTTACAAGAAGATATGGACGATTTGCTATGCTTGCCTGTAGAACAGAAGGAGTGTGGAAATCGCACGCCTGTGGTGGGAAAAAACCGCACTTGATTTTATTTGATATTTGTTAGCTTAAAATCAGAATCTATGTAATTGCTATTATCCTTGGCGCAGTCATAAACTGAGCTTTTGGTTGAGCTAAGACACTTGCTACTACTAGCTCTTGGCTGATGGCTGATAGCTGAAATGCTGACCGCTCAAAGTATAGCAACTGGCAATTCGCGATCGCCTTTGAGCTAATGGTTTATGATGAAAAATTTAGTGGGAATTTCTAGAGGAGGCTGGTAATACATGGCTGCAACTGACTTTAAAGACTACTACGCAACGTTAGGAGTTAGTAAGACTGCCAGTGCAGAAGAAATTAAACAAGCTTTTCGTAAATTAGCTCGTAAATATCACCCTGATGTTAACCCAGGTAACAAGCAAGCCGAAGCACGTTTTAAAGAAATAAACGAAGCATACGAAGTTTTGTCAGATCCAGACAAACGTAAAAAATATGACCAATTTGGTCAATATTGGAAACAAGCGGCGAATGGCTTCCCATCGGGATCTGGCGTCGATATGAATGGCTTTGACTTTAGTCAGTATGGTAGTTTTGATGAATTTATCAATGAGTTGTTAGGGCGTTTTGGTGGTGTTCCTCGCTCCGGAAGACAATCGTATTCGTACCGTACATCAACCTCCGGTAGTCCTGGTGGTTTTGGCGGCTTTAACGATTTTGGATTTCAAGACGTTGGTGCTAGTCCAACCCAAGACAGCGAAGCTACAATTATGTTAAATTTTTCGGAGGCTTTTCATGGTGTTCAAAAACACCTAAATTTAGGAAATGAGGTGATAGATGTACGTATACCCGCAGGCGCTAAAACTGGCAGTCGTCTGCGCGTTAGAGGAAAAGGACCTGTTAACCCTTTAAGTCAAAATCGTGGCGATTTATACCTGAAAGTTGAACTGCAGCCTCACTCATTTTTTCAATTTGAGGGCGACAATTTAGTGTGTGAAATACCTATCACACCAGATGAAGCTGTTTTGGGAGCCTCTGTGGATGTACCGACACCAGATGGTAATGTAACAGTCAAACTTCCCGTAGGTGTGCGGTCAGGTCAATCCCTCCGTTTGCGTGGTAAGGGGTGGCCTCAACCTAGAGGTGGGCGTGGTGACCAGCTTGTAAAAGTTGCGATCATACCACCAAAAGATATCACCCCTGAGGAGCGGGAATACTATGAGAAAATTCGCTCTGTACGTACCTTTAACCCCCGTAGTCATTTACAGCAGGTTAGGCTGTAATAATTTTAGTTGGGAAATCATTCGTCGTAGACGCGCTCTGGCGCGTCTTTATATTTTATTGTTAATCGTTAGTAGTTAGTAGTTAGTAGTTAGTAGTTAGTAGTCTTTCTTTCCTCCACACCCCTAGTATTATGCAGTTACAGCTTGGCAGAAATCGGCGTAAAGTATCTTTGGTCAAAGGATTGCTGTGCGGTTTAACCCTCTTGGTGGGTTGGGGCGCGGGAATTCCTTCTTCCTTAGCAGCAGAAACAGTCACTATCCGCTTAGGACCTTTTCAGCAGTTGATCGCGATCGCAGATTTGGAAAGATTTGCTAAAACAGGAAAACTTCCAGAAGGTCTACAAGCTTTATCCCCGATTCTGACATCAGAATTTCGAGAATTTCTAAGCAAACGTCTGGTAGTAGATCCTGCTTTTGGGGACAAATTTATTGAACAAATCAAAGAAACGCCCCACGGGAGACAATTATTTGCATCTTTAGGAACGGTTATACCAGGGAGTACGGTAGAAACTCTCCAAACAGCCCTCAACTTGGCAATTAGACAAGCCAATGGTTTGAGCCCACTTGCTGTGTTACGAGCTTATCCACGGGAAAATGTGACTGTAGACGCAACGCAAGCGATTGGTTTGGCAATTGAATTCAACCCCAATCGCCTACAAAGTCAAGCCATAGGAATGTTTTTAAAGCAGGAACTCTCTGTTGAAGACAGCATACCCTTTAAAGCTGCCTTCGATCCAGCTGCACTTGGTCATGCAACAGTACAGCAGCAGACACTGACCTTTTTTGACCGACAGCGCAATCGTACTATTCCTGCAGATATTTATTGGAGTCAGGGGAACACGGAAAACCCACTGGTTGTTATCTCCCACGGCTTTGGGTCAAATCGAAGTAGTTTGAGTTATTTAGCACGTCATCTAGCTTCACATGGTATAACTGTTGCTGCCATTGAGCATCCCGGTAGCAATGCGATCGCCGTTAATAGATCTGTAGGTAAAGAAAGTTTAGCAAAACTGCTTCCCGCAACAGAATTTATAGATCGACCAAAAGATGTTAGTTTTTTACTAGATGAACTCAAAAAACTCAATACTCAACCGGGACAGCTTCAAGGAAAGCTCAATACGGAGAACGTTAGTGTTATTGGACACTCATTAGGAGGTTACACCGCCTTAGCGTTGGTAGGAGGCGAAATAAACGTAGAAAGATTGCGGAATTTTTGTAAAGATTCTCTCAGTATTAACGAATCCCCTGGCGATTGGTTATTGTGTGCTGGGGCTTCTTTACAAGACAACAAATTCCGCTTGCAAGATCGGCGCATCAAAAGTGCGATCGCCCTGAATCCCCTCGTTGGTCAAATTTTTGGCAAAAAAGGTTTGACGCAAATTACCAAGCCAGTCTTAATCCTAACTGGAACACAAGACGCCATCACCCCAGCATTGAGACATCAAATAGAACCTTTTACGCAATTGCGGGGAGAAAAGTATCTACTCACAGCTATTGGTGGAACTCACCTCAGCATTAGCGATCCAACTAGTACAGCAAATACCATTATTCGAGAACGGCGAGGTGAAGAAACTCAGTCCCTACGTCAATTAACCCAAGGCGTGAGTTTAGCATTTATCAAACAACAAACATCAGAGGCGAAAATTTACAAACCATTTCTCACACCAGCTTACGCTCAATCTTTGTCTACCCCAGAATTACCATTACGTCTTGTCTCTGAATTACCAGCAAGTCTCAAACCTTGGCTCGAATCAATGACAAAATATAGCATTTCTCAAGCAAATGAAGTACAAGAGTAGGGGCGAACGGCCGTTCGCCCTTACAACTGGGTGTACTCCACTAGATTAGGAAACGCTATAAGGGGTGTGGGGTGTGGGGGCAAAGAATTATTAAAATAGGGGTGTGGGGTTGGAAGCGGCTAGTACGGTTATGCCCGAAATACATGGCACAAAGTAAAAATAACTGTGATTTGAATCATAGTTTGACCAAACGGACACGACGTGCTTCAACATTGATTAGGACAACATATAGTTCAAAATTACAAGTTGAGTTGAAAAACCATCAAATTTAAGTACGGCAAGCAACAGAGCTTTTATAGTTCATTCCTTGACTCATTCTTAGGTTAACCGCTTGAGCTTCTCTGAAACAGCTTCGATGGCAAAAAGGTTTTCACAGATAATTTCTGCCATTTGTCAAGTAACATTTATACGAAATTAGATGCGATTACCCTGGATAATGATAAAGAACATAATAAGGCTACAATATGTTGCTATTAGTGGGTGACAACGGCGGGACAAACACTAGGCTCCGCTTGGTAAAAGCTTCTTCGCAGGAAAAAAAATGGACGATTCTGCACCATGAGGAGTACGACAGTCGTAAATATAGAAGTTTAGTACCGATGGTAAAGGATTTTTTAACATCAGCTAAAAAGAACAATCTCGATGAGGAACTAAAGCCAAAAAAAGCTTGTTTTGCCCTAGCTGGGCCGATTGAAGATCACACTATCTGTAAAAAGATAAGCAATCTAGATTGGTCACTCCTTGATGCCAGAGATTTAGAGCAAGTACTGGATATTGATCAAGTTAGTCTGCTTAATGATTTTGAGGCAATTGGCTATGGCATTTTAGGTTTAAATGTATCAGACTCAAAGGATGTCTTCATATTGCAAAAAGGCACTTCTAAAGCAAAAGCTCCAATTGGCGTGCTAGGTGCGGGAACTGGTCTGGGGACAGCTTATTTAACTTGGGAAGGAAGTTCATATACAGTGAATTCAAGCGAAGGGGGACATAGCGATTATGCTCCGCATTCTTGTCAAACTACTAAATTATTAATGTATCTACAAGATAAATACGAACAAGAAAAAATACATATAGAAGAAATTATCTCCGGTCGAGGGATTGTAGCTATTTACCAGTTCTTGCGAGACAAAAAGGAGTTTGGCGAATCTCCAGAAATTGCTCAAGCAGTAGAAATTTGGAAGCAAGATAAAAGTCTGGTTGATGCACCTGCTATAATTGCAACAGAGGGGAACAAAGAAGAAGGTGATCGCCTTTGTCGAAACACAATGGCGCTGTTTTTTGAAGCTTACGGTGCAGAAGCTGGAAATGTCGCCCTTACTCTGCTATCAAACGGGGGGTTTTATATTGCTGGTGGCATTGCTCCAAAGAATCTTGGCTTGATAACCCAAGGAGGCTTCATGAAAGCTTTTTCCGATAAAAACAAAATGAAGTCGATTTTGAAAAATATTCCTGTTTATATTATCACAACACCAGAAATAGGATTGATTGGTGCGACAATTTATGCCAGTCAAATGTAAAAAGTATGCTTTTTGGGTGCATTACTGTTTTTATTTTGCGATGAGATGATAACTGTCATTGCCAGGAGGAACGACGAAGCAATCGCATGAACTTGCTCGCTAAGTGGAGATTTCGTTCTCGATTGCTTTGCTACCCTTCGGGAAGCCGTTTCGCGTCTACAGTGCGTTTCGCTCGCAATAACATGCAAAAAAGTGGGATGCTCCCTTTTTATTTCTTCTTTATCCTTTATTTAGTTCATTTTTAATTTGATCAATCTTATTTTCACATAGATCAACTAATCGATCTATTGGCACATCGATGAGAGCAACAAAACAAATTGCAACAGTAGTGTGAGGAGTGTGAGGCAAGTCATAAAAATAGCTCATCAATTGTCTGGCTTGTAGCACAAAAATAGAATACTGTAAGGAACCGGATTTTGTGCTTTTCCCAAAAGAATTTAAAGCCTTTGAAAGCTGCTTTAGATTCCGAAAATCTCTAAGTGCCACACTAAGATAACGAATATCATTATCCCCAAAAAGAATTTTACGCATCTCTGGGTCCGTGCTAATCTGATAAAGAGGTAAACCTATACTGACATCAAATATAAAAATTGCTTCTAGTTCACCATCTTTTTTATTAACAACGTCGTTCAACATTTTATCCAAATCTCCTAGCTCTACTTGTTCTCTCCTTCTCCTTTTATATTCTCTTATTTAATTTATATTCTCTTATTTAAAAATATCTACTGATTTATTTAGTCGATCACTTATTGCTTCGCGCATAAGCGGCCTCACCAAGACTAACAAATCCTTTATCTATTGCAAATCGGGCCGCTCCCCACAGGACAATATCTTCCATTGGAAATACTTTCACAGGGATACTCGAGTTGTATTCTCTGCAACTTTCTGCTTTATTGGTAAAAGCATGCAGAAAATCGTTTTTCTTTAATTTTAATATTTTAATAAGGAGTGGACTTCCCCCTATATACACACCTCCTTGAGCATTAAACCAAAGAGCCAAATTACCTGCTTCTGCTCCCCAAATAGAGAGAAACATATTTAACGCATCCTCGTATAAAGTATCCTTTTCCTTTTGTGCTTTTTCAATAATTTGTGATGCTTCTTTAAGCTCCAAAAATTCGTTATTATAGCGTCCAGTTTTTTGAAGATACTGATATATTTTTACTAAACCAATCTCTGAAAGAACATTTTCATTGCTAACAGGGCTTAGATCTCCTCGTTGCTTTTTCTCTTCTCTCAACATTTTTAACAAATCGTCTTCATCGTCTGTTCGACTAGCACAATCTGTGTGTCCTCCCTCAGAAGAAAAAAAACGAAATGCATATGTTTTTTCATCCCAATACCAACACGCTTTACCTGATCCATCGTCACCAACTAACATTAAAGCTCGACGATCTTTAGAATTTGTTTGATGTGTCACACTAGAAAGTTCTTCTAACTGGTCTTCTCCATTTCCCAGAAAAATACCGTAACCAATAGCTTCCATGTCATTTAGTAAAGAAACTGGTACAATTTTACAAGGCAACACTTGCCTAATATCATCTTCATTGAAAATAGTTTTCAAGTTTGGACGATCAATTGTGGCTTCTTGACTATAAATAGGTCCGGATATTCCTAAACAAGCACCATAAATTTTGTCTTGGCTTTCACAGTTTTGCGTTATAAAGGCTTTTATCATCTCTAACACTTGTCCATTTCTCTCTGGTTTAACTGACTGGTTACCATATTTTTTATAGTCTTCAACATAAAATGTTTTACTTTTTATCGGTGAACCAATTGTTCTTTTATTCCTATCATCTTTTTTGTGAGTAAAAAGAGCAAACGTACTTTTTTTACTTCCAATTTCACCAGCCAGAATATACATAATTTAAAACCTCTTTTAAAAGAATTTTTTCTAAGAAATTTCACATTGTTATAAATGAACAAATAAAACTGAAGTTACTGATTTGGAAAGTTGCGTCTTATCTCTTGTATGTGTTGTTTAGCATTATGAATTAATGCACCAAGTGCTCCTTTGTCTTTACGACCAAAAAAAATAATTGCAACCTTAGTGTCAGGCAAGTCATGAAAATAGACCATCAAGTTTCCTTGTTCTAGCTTGAAAATAGAATAATCTAGGGAACCGTAATTTGTCACTCTTCCAAAAGAATCTAAAGCATCTGAAAGCGTCATTAGATTCTCAAAACCTGCAACTGCCCGACCAATATCATTATTCTTATCAAAAAGCAAATCATGCATATTTGGGTCTTTGCTACCATCATACAGAGGTAAAGCTAGCTTTAAATCAAATATAATAATTGAATCGAATTCATTTACATTATCAACAATTGTCTGTAAAAATTCATTCATATTCATATTATGATCACCCTTTTTTTTTGGCAAAAAAATATTTTTGAAAAAATCTTGAATTATCTCTTGAGTAATTTCGGATATTCTTCCCTTTTCCTGAAATATATTTAAACACATATAGGAATTCTAAATAATTCTTGAGAAAATACCATATTTAAATCATATCCCCAAAAATGGATAACAGAAAGGTAAACAAAACTATTATGATTGTACGGTTGTCTTGGTTGTGGGTTTCCCCTTGTTAATAGCTGCTAATCCTCCAACTCTTTACTGGAATTGGTTTCTAGCCAACGAATCGCACTATCTACTACAATTTACAAGCTTCGATGCGAGAGAAGAGAAGGAAATCCATTGATTCGGAAGACGAACCCACGGGAGGTGTCCCACCGGGGCTATGATGTCATAAATAACACACGAGTAATAGATCCAGTTTTGATTCACTCTCCATCCTACGTGATCGCCAAACTTATCCCAGCCTTCTTTATAGTATTTTTCGTCGGGTTTACCGCCGAGTTTAAGGTAAATATTCTTCTGAACGCTGAAGCCAAAACGCCCATTGCTGTATTTTACCCACAAACTGTCTATTGTGCGTAGGTCGGTGCAGGGAAAATTCAACAGTTCTTCAGGTCTAATCCAATCACCTAACTCACGACCAACAACTCGGAGCATCACCAAATAGGTTTCATAATCAGCGTCTTTCCAATTTCCAGCAGCTAACAAGTTACGGAGTTGGGTGTAGTCTACATTGCGATCGCTTGACAGATCATCAGATAATTTTAAGATTGTCTCCACTTCTTCAAGGTGCTGTTCTTCTGGAACTCGCCCAGGCTTGTTCCCGTGCTCAGCAGTTGTCTCCGGTTTTCGCCCTGTAATACCCCACTCCAACAAATTCAAAGCAGACGCATCATCAATTTCCTGAGCAAACTCTACCCATCGAAAATGTTCTAAAAAGAGTAGACCCTCAGGTAAACTACTAACACCAGGAAGCAGGATCGGAATCACCGGTATGTGATTTTTAACACAAGATGATATGAACGTTCGTAACTCCATAATTTGCCAGCTTCCTAATCCTTTTAAGCCAACAAATATAGCCGCAGATTTCACTTGTGGAATTGCTTTTTGGATTGCATCTTGAAATAGTTGTCCTGGTGGAATTTGTTCATCGTCTAACCAAGGTGTTAGACCACGCTGCTTGAGTTGCTGAGCAATCTCCCTCACTTTAAGTTTATCCAGACTATTATGAGCGAGAAAAACATCGAATGGCTTTTGAGCGTTAGTCATATAAAAACTTTTCCTGTTATCCTTCTACACCTGCAATTACTGCCAACGCATTGGCATACTTTTCCAAATCTCTTCTCAGCAATTCCAACTCAGCACGCAACTTCGGTTCTTCAGACCAATTCTGCTCATGCTCTTTGGGACTTTTATGAGGAGGTTTCTGAGCTTCCCATGTTTGCAACAATGGATGCCACTTAGCAAGGAAGGGGCGTAAACCGTTGTTGAGGACTGCGATCGCAATCCCTCCAACTGACTCACGAGATGCACCCACATTTGGACCGACTTCTTTGAGGACTTGGCGTGTGATCCCAAACAAGCTATACAAAGAGTTCAAAGCCTCACGTACAAGTCCGGTGTCAACTTCCAAAGGTTGTACAGCAATGCGTGTCACCAGTTCAATATAAAGTGACCATGCTGCTCTACGTTCTGCGGGGTCGGCTTCCCACTCAGCAGAACCAATCCCGAACGGAAGACTTACCGATACTTTCTTTAAGAAAGCAGAATCTTCTCTCAATCCTAAAAACTCTTTTACCCAAGACCACATAGTTATTTACCAAAATTCTGGTAGTACTAACTCGTTTGACTAACCCAATTCGTAGAGAATGAACCACACACATAGAACTTGGACTTTAATTACGTCTACTCGAATCCTGAGTCGTTAAGCTTGTTTCATTAGTCTTGAGCCATTGCTCAACTAGTTCACTTATCACTTGGCTCATCTTCAACCCACGGACAGCACAGGCTGCGTGAAACCGTTTTTTCGTGTCGTCTGCGATACTAATGTGCATAGCTAGTACAGATAATAGGCGGTAAAGAAACAGTATCTATCCAAAGCTACAAATGTATAAGATACGATTCCAGATAGATGTTATCAATTTCAGTATATTTTTGATAGCCTGATTACACACTTGCTTTCGCCCCAGACACTCACCACTTCGACCATAACCATACAGCACTACAAGGATAAAATGCTGTTGACACCTCTTTCTATCGCGAGAACGACCTAATTTCTCGTCTTCTTCGCCCCCTTTTTTCCGCCAGCTGCATGTTGGTGGGCGCGTATCACGGTTCCATCCACATAGTGAACCTCCTAATCAAGATTTGGGCGTTGCATAATAAGAATATGAATTAGGGTAAATCTTCATGGAGTGTCCACGTTGTGGTTCAAATCATACCCGTAAAAATGGAAAACAAAGAGGTAAATAAAATTACATACGTGCCCAATGCGGGCGTCAGTTCATTGAATATCATAATCAAAAAGGATATAGTGATGAAATCAAACGTGAATGCTTAGAAATGTACGTTAACAGTTCTGGTTTCCGTGCAATAGAACGAGTTAAAAAAGTTCATCATACAACAATAATTTTTTGGGTAAAACAAATTGGTCGTCAATTACCAGAAAATCCTGAGACAACAGAAATACCAGAGATAACGGAAATTGATGAACTAGAAACTTTTGTCGGCTCAAAAAAAACAAAATTTGGCTCTGGACAGTTGTAAATCATAAAATTACAGGAATCTTGGGATGGGTTTTAGGAGATAGAAGTTCGGAAACCTTTAAGCAATTGTGGCAGAACCTTGTACATGGAATTCATATTTTTATGTGACGGATGGTTACCCAGTTTACCCATGTTTTATTAATCAAGAAGACCATCTTGTTAGTAAAACATATATGACAAGGGTAGAAGGTGAGAATAGTAGATTAAGGCATTATTTAGCGCGATTACGTCGGAAAACGTTTTGTTACTCTAAATCAGTAGAAATGCTGAATTTATCTATTAGATTGTTAGTTTATTATCTAGAGCATCGTTGTATTCCGTTGCGGGGGCTTCGCCCCTGCAACGATATGGCGATCGCATGATTCATATCGTAATTCAGCAACGCCAAAAATCTAATCCTCCATTTTATCGACTACTTTAATCAAACAATGGCTAAACCTTTTAAGTGGACATATAAGGGCAAAGTTTTGGCTATTTAATGGTCTGCTTATTTCCGCCGTGCTGTACTAGTTTACTGAAAAACAGTCGTCAGCGTTCAGCTATAGCAATCCTAAAAGAAATATAAAATCTGTACTGTCAATATTTCTTGTGGTACGGGCGTCTCGCCCGCCCCCGGTCCTAACGAGGACACCCCCAGTCCTAACGGGCGAGGACATCCCCGGTCCTAACGGGCGAGGACACCCCCAGTCCTAACGGGCGAGGACGCCCGTAACACAAGATAATTAATTTATTTCTTGGAAGTCCCTTATTTGCGCTACCAGAAACCCGGTTTCTTTGAGAAACCGGGTTTCTATATTCACGAACCATATTGCTAAAGGTGCAACGTTCTTAATGTAAAGGTTATTTTCATTACATTTATTACAGTAATAGGAACTACAAAGTTTATAAATTCACAGTTATGTAAATCTACGAGAACTAGAGTTGAGTTTGAATTTACATAACAGGGTTTTTGACATTGGCTGAGTTCTATTTTTAAAGTACAAAAGATAAGGTCATGAATGTTTTTTTTATGAAAAAGAATTGCTTTAAATTTAAACGATATACGCATTTCTTTGGTGCTTTAGCTATATCTTTTTTCAGCATAAATACTGCTTCTGTAAAAGCAGCAGAAACTGTGGTTTTGCGTTATGGTCTCTTTGAGGAATCAATCTCAGTTCCTGAGTTACAAACTATTGCTAAAACAGGCAATATACCTCAAAAATACAAAAGTTATATTAAGCAATTACCTTCTGAAAAACGCCAGGAGTTTCTAAAATTACTAAGGAAGCAAATTCCTGTTAATTTTGTGACCTTAAGTAGATTATTTTATACTTCAGTTGGTAGCGCCATCCTGCAAGATTTCTCTAAAGTGACAATACGGGAGGATCAAGCTGGAATGCAAGCTTTGAGAACTGCATTAGTAAGTGGTTCAAAAACCTCAGAAGGGCTTTCTATTATTAGCTTTATCAAAGCTTATCCCAGTGAAAGGATAACAATTGATGTACAGCAAGCCCCTGAAGTTTTTAACAAATTGAATTTATCATATAAGCAAACCCAGCAGTTTATGGAGGCTATCAGTTCCCGATTATCTGCTCAAAAAACCCAATTAAATATACCCTTTGACCCTAGTAAACCAGGAAGTGCTAAAGTTCAGGTTCTCAAATTGCCAAATTTAAAGGATGAAACACGCCAACGCCTAGTTCCTGTGGATATTTATTGGTCAACTGCTGCGACTGTCAATAAACCAGTGATTATTTTGACTCATGGCTTTTCTTCTGACCGTACAGATATGCGATATCTAGCAGAACACTTGGCATCTCACGGCTATGTGGTAGCATCTGTAGAGCATATTGGTAGTAACCAAAATTATCAATTTGACATGACAAAACCTGGTATCCTTCTAATGAAACCGCAGGAATTTTTGGAGCGTCCTAAAGATATTAGTTTTGTTTTAGATAAATTAGCAGAGTTGAATCAAACAGCAAAAAATTCACTTCAAGGTAAAGTAGCAACCAATAATGCTATGGTCATTGGTCATTCTTTTGGGGGTGGGACAGCACTATCAATCGCTGGCGCTGAATTGCAGGTTGATTTTTTAAAGGAATACTGTCCCCATATCCCAGCTTCGTCTAACTTAGGAGAAGCTTTGCAGTGTTTTGCCCAAAGTCTACCGGAAAAGCGCTATCAATTGCGTGACTCTCGGATTAAACAGGCGATCGCACTTAACCCTACAAGTTCTCTGATGTTTGGTAAAAATGGGTTAGAAAAAATACAAGTTCCTACCTTAATTCTAGCATCATCTGCAGACGAAGTGACCCCAGCTTTAACCGAACAAATCGTTGGTTTTGACAAAATCCCATCACCAAAATGGTTGATTGGTATTGTTGGCGCTACCCACGGTAGTGTGAAAGACCCAATTGCTACAGCGCAAAGAGAGGAGAAGGAGACAAAAGAGCCATCTCATTTTGGAGGTCTTGAAGTCGTTGGTAAGCAAGCGACTGACATTCGTAGATATATGCAAGCTGTGACCTTAGCCTTCGCGAATCAAATGACTTCAGAAGCTGACGAATATAAAATTTTTCTTTCTCCAGAGTATGCTCAATATGCATCTACCAAATCATTTCCAATTCGTTTAGTGACAAAAATTCCGCCTGATATTATGAAATTGGTCAGGAGCAGATAAGCATTTAGCTAAAGCAATCCCAATACTGCAATCTCAAATCTCGTATCCCTTTCGGTATTGAGAGGATGTTTGAAAAGTCCTTTCATCAGTAGCAAAACGTTTTATATCCCCCTAAATCCCCCTTAAAAAGGGGGACCGTTAGAGATTTTCCCCCCTTTTTAAGGGGGGCTAGGGGGGATAGATAAGTGCCTTAAATCACAGCCAACTACTTTTCAAACAACCTCAACAGAGCAATCCTATTTGAGTTGTGAAAATTGTAAAACCCCAGAAACCCGGTTTCTTTGAGAAACCGGGTTTCTAATCGTTTATCCCTTGCAGTATTGATGTAGTACTTAGTTAATTGAAATAATGTCAAATTTTGCCAACTTAATATCAACATCTGGAAGAAACTCAAAAACCAGCCGCTTGATTTCTTCAATTTTTTCTTCAGCGCGTGACTTTCCTGTAATACGCAATCCTCCTTGAGGTAGCTTGGATATAATTAATAAGCCTTGACCATCTGCAACCTGAAGGTATGGAGTGTAGTCAATATAGTAGCCCTCACCATCCTTGCCAAAATCTTCTACAAAAGCATTAGTGTAAATGACATATTCATTTTCATCAGAAAGAGTACCTGATACCCGGTTTTGCTCTGCTTTCTGGTCTTCCCTGGTTTGTGAATCTTCTACATATTGTTCAATATCAAAATCAAATGATTGGTTCATGTCCACTAGCTCCATGAAATCTGCTATTTTTTCTTTCAATTCATGTCTCTTATATTTTGTAATTAAGTATCACAGCCCATTTCCAATCAAAATAAAAGGTGACCAATAGTAGGGATGATTGAGATGTTCTACAACTTGTGATGGTAGACGATCGCGAATTGATTTGAGAAAATCCCTGTCTTTTTGTCGCTTTACACCTGAGTACTCACCTGTAATCAGGGCTATTTGCGCCTGACGTAAGGCTTCTACTTTACTTATTTTACCTTGGTTTAAAAGAGCATAAAAGGTATTCATCAAAGCTTGTGTACCGCCATCATCTACAGCCCAAAGAGAAGCGATCGCAGCTCGTGCTCCGGTACGCTGAACTTGGTAACCAAAACCTAAAATCTCCTCACCCTGTCCCAACTGTTGACCAACTGCGGTTTCGCAAGCACTCAAAACAACCAAATCGACATTAGGTAAGGACAGCCTTTTGAGGTCGCTTAAGCTAATCACACCACCGTCACCCATGAGAATAAAAGACAGTTCGGGTTCTCCACTGACAAACTTAGCGTGAGTCGCCATGTGAATCATTGTGTAATCCTGTAAATAAGGAATCATTCCTTGACGACTGAATTTATCATCTAAGAGCATCTTGGTTCCAGGAATCATAAGAGCGAGATTTTCGACTTCTATCCCAGCAAATCTCAGAGCGTTAAAATGAAAAGAAGTAGATTCTACTGGTACAATATGACGTTGTGTCGTCGCCCCAGCTAAAATTTTGATTTGAGGTAAGGGCTGGGTATTCAGGTCAGTTAGACTGAAAGCAGTAATATAATTGATGGCAAAGCGCTGCACTAACCATTGTTTACCATCGTATAAAGCAGCTAGGGGAATGTAACGTAAAGGTCCATCTGGTGCATACAGTATAGTTTTAGTATCTGCACTGGCTAGGTCTTTTTCTATAGGTTTGATTAACCAGTTATAAAGCTTTTGTGCTGGAACTTTAGCATCAGAATTGTTTTTTGCCAAAGCTTCACGAAAGTCTACAATTGCTTGATTGAGTTCTTTTCGTGTGACGGGAACACTACGACGAATTGGCGGTGTATTAGGTGTGGTCAGTACCAATTCCAAACGGTTTTCTAAAACCAAAGGATATAGCAAAACAGCATTTTGATTGAGACGCTGTAAATTGTCTTGCAATCCATTCAAAAAACTTAGGGGGACAATTTGGTCTCTTGTTTTTGGACTCAGTTGTTCTAACCAAGCCCTAACTTCTGGGCTGTCAATAAATTGGTTAAATTCGTCTAAAATCTCTGCTTGTAACTGAACAATTTTTTTCTCTTCCTCCGGCTTTCTTCTGTCGGATGGAATTTTTTGTAGCTGGGTAAGTTTTTGACTGGTTTGAATCTGTTGATTGGTCAGGACTTTCAACCCCTCGTTGATTTTCTTTTCTGAAGGTAGTGCATCAACGCCTTGAGATGTTTGTTCGTTTCCTCGCACATCATGAAAATAATCATCTAATTCTTGGACTTTGAGTAAATCTAAAACTTGTTGTGCTTCTAGCACTCTGTCTTGCTGTAGTAGTAAGTCAGCTAAATGACGATAGGTATCGGTAATTGTTTCTGCGTAAGATTGTTGTTGCTCTTGTGGAAGCGATCGCAATTCCGAACGAATGGCTTCTGTCACATTCACAGATTGCTTGTAAAAAATAATTGCTAATTCAGATTTCTTTTGAAGAGCAAACAAATGACCTATGTTACTCAAGGTTTCTCTTTCACCAGGGCGATCGCCTATCTCTCGACTAATCGCTAACGCCTGTTGATAACAACCTAAGGCTTGCTCATATTTACCTAAATCTTTATAAACAGTTCCCATACTATCAAGGGTACGCCCAATGAGGGAACGTTCTCCGACTTGTTGAAGAGTTGTTAATGCTTGCTCAAGAAACTCTAATGCTTGTATATCTTGTCCCAACTCATGATATGTTAAACCAATATTATTGAGAGTGTTACCAATTTTAGGTTGACTACCAATTTCTCGAAAAATCGCTAAAGCCTGCTGATAAAAATTTAAAGCTTGTTTATGATTTTTCATTTGGTTGTATGCAAAACCAATATTATGAAGTGTTGTACCTTCACCAGCTTTATCTTTATTTTCTCTTCTAATTAACAAAGCTTTTTGATAAAATGTTAAAGCTTTAGAGTATTGACCAAGTTGACTATAAACTAATCCAATATTATTAATAATATTACTTTCTTGAATAAAATTCTTCCCAGATTTTGCCTTTTTTAAAGCTTGCTGATAAAACTTAAGTGCTTGAATATACTCCCCCATTTCATAATACACTCCACCAAGACTATTGAGACTATGCCCTATCCCAGTTGTGTTATTAATCTTTTCTTGTAACGCAAGACTTTGTTCATAGTATTCTATAGCCAGATAATATTCCCCTCTCGATTTATAAATTCCCCCAATATTATTCAGAAGATATGCGGTAGTTTCCCTAGCTTCTTTTGTATTATTTCCTTGACTAATTGATAAAGCTTCTTGATAAAAATCTAAAGCTTTTTGATACTCACCAAGATTATTAAAAACTGCACCCAAGATATTTAGCGTGTCACCAATATTTTCGCGATCGCCTATATTTTTATATATGACCAAAGCACGAGTTAAAAAATTTTTGGCTTGCTCGTATTGACTACTACTATAGGCTTCATACCCCAGTTCATATAGTCGGTTTGCTTCCGCTTTCAAATCTTGAGACTTTTGTACAAGTAATTGTTCCTCGGAAATATAGCTAAAGGTGCTACTACCTTCAATACGGTTTGGATAAGCCGGAATAGAAACCCGGTTTCTTTGAGAAACCGGGTTTCTGGAAGCGCGAATAACCCTTAACCAAACCGTATTACCATCACCTTGATGTTGTTTTAACCCTAATGAACTTCCTTGAGTAGCCCCAAGGGCTATTTGTGACAATAACAAGGTGGTAGTAATTATACTAAAACAGGTACTCAGACGAGTTAAATGAAATAAGTACATGAACTAAGCCTCAAACCGGGCTGATTATCTTCTTTTTTTAGGAGGTTTGACAATAGGAGCTTCAGATGTCATACCATTGAAACCACGCAAATGCAACTCAGAAATCTCAGAATCTTCTGTATCTTTGATAGTAGGAATTTGCTGTTCACAAACAAGAGAAGAGATAAGATAAGCAACAAAATTGTTGCTAATTTCTAGATAAATATCCAGCGCTTGTTTGTAAGAATTTAAAGCCTCTTCAAAAGACTGATTCGCTTCCAATAGCAAATGATCGGCTTCTACTTTACGATGATTCCATTCTTGATTGAATATGTTATTATTCATGATATATGTTTTCCCTGGTAATTTCCAACGAATATCTCACTTTAATTGCGACATATTTATCTACCAACTCACATCACACCATTCCGGATATTTGTTGTAATCCAGCTAAATTATCATGAGGGTTCTCAGTTGGGTGTAATACACGTTGGAGGGAGAACAACCGGAAAGCCCTTAGAGGATGTTTTAAAAGTCTTCTCGTCAGTAGCATGCACATTTCACATCCCCCTGAATCCCCCTTAAAAAGGGGGACCATTAGAGATTTTCCCCCCTTTTTAAGGGGGGCTAGGGGGGATCAACTAGTGCTTGAAATTACAGCCAACCACTTTTCAAACATCCTCTTACAAAGGGTGTGTTTCATTTAGGTGAAAACTGCTGTAATTTTTAACCCGTTTTAACGGGTTTGAGCTTTAAGCGGTGAATTTTAATTCAGGACAAATCCTCATGACTCATGACTCGTGACAAAAGACAACCTTGCGGATTTTAGAGTTTTTATTTGTTCATTTAACTTTTCCACTTGTTGTTTGTTACCCAAGCTTTTATAACCTTCTCGTGCTTGGGTTAACCAATCAATACCTGTTTTTTCATCTCCTATATCTACATACAAAATTCCCAAAAATTCGGCAAGACTTGTTTGCTCAACAGTGTCTTTAGCAGCTTTGGCTAGTTTATGTGCATTTAAATAGTTAATTTCAGCCTGCGAACTGACTCCAGTTTGCCAGTATAAGTTGCCTAAATTTCTATAAATAACTGTTTCCTTGGTTCCACTAGCAACTAAGGCTTCTAGTGTTTGAATCGCCTCTGCTTTTAGCTCAGAGCCAATATAAAGATAAGTGCTTCCTAGAGCTTTGACTTTGTCTGGAACTTCTTTTTTGTTCAGTTGAGCGATCGCAGTTTTCACAACTTCTGCTTCTTCTTGAGGTAATAGTCTAAAACCCCTTGGTTGTGGTTCTTCTTCTGTTGACGATTTATTATTATCCGCAGTGACAACTAGCAAATATTCTATCCCTGGTTCCAGTTTTGGTTTTCCGGGGTACACTACCTCTATAGAATCTGTTTTTGTTTGCCAAACGACCGTATCACCTTTTTGTAATTTCACCTCATAGCTTTTCGTCCCCAAAACCTGTTTCCAACGGAATGTTGGTTTGTCACTTAGAATTAGAGTTTGACGAGGAGTTATGATGGTAGGAATATCTGAGTTGTTAGGGCTTCGAGGATTACCAGTTTGGGCGCGTCTGCATTCTGGGGCGGATATCTGACTGATATGATAACTGAATGCTGACGGTATAGTTGGTACTAACAATATAAAACTTATTAAAGAAACAGCAAAAAACAAAAAAAATAGTTTACTATTTCGATTCTTGGGTTTCCAGCTTTTTGGTAGAGTCTTAAAATTCATGGTCTTATCCCTGATATGTATTGAGACTTTTATGAGGAATCTAGAGAAACCCGGTTTCTTTAAGAAACCGGGTTTCTAGGAATACCTTAAGAATCCGAGTTTCCACGAATACCTTTTAATCCGATGAATTTTCTTGAATTCTTTTTAATCCTTCCTTAACCCATTGTGTTTCCTCAGGGGTGTCCCCATGAGAATACTTAACACAATTTTTCCACGGTGCAAGTGTCTGGAATTTGTTTTTTTGACGTTCTAAAACCTTGGCTTGAAGACAATACGCTGTGGCGCGATCGCTGAAAATATTCATGGCTTGTTGAAGGTACTTTTGAGCTTCTTGATAACGACCCATTTCCAAGTATGTCCAACCTAAGTTTTTCAAAATGACATATTTAGTTTCGTTCTTATTGGCAGTTGATAAGCCCTCATGTAGAAGCTGTTCTGCACTGGTATATTGTTTATCTAAAATATTGAGTCGGGCTAAATTATTATAAGCTACAGCTAAATGCTTTTCTGTTGCTTTTTCATAAAAAATACGAGCGTTTTCAAAATCTTGTCTGTCTTCATAAAGCAAGCCTAAATTATACAAACTTTGTGGTGTGTCTGGATAAAAAAGCAAAGCTAATCGGTAATACAATTCGGCGGAACCAAAGCTTTTGTGCTCATAATGTACTAGCCCTTGATTGTTCAAATTGTCTGCTATATATGGTCTGTATTGCCATAGATTAATGCTTCCAGCCAGGACAAGAAAAAAACCAGTTAGCAAAACCTGAAACTTGCGGTTGATAGGAATTCTATCAAAATGGGGTGTGGGGGAAACTGGGTTACAGTCGCGAATAGTTTGGGCGATCGCCGTTGTCAAAGTGTCTTGCTTGACTTGAGTGCTAAAAAGAGCTTTTTGTTGGGGCTTTATGACGGAAGCAGTTGTAGCAAAGTCAGAACCCGGTGCGGTGTCGGCTCCATCTTGTAATGGAAAATAGGATGGTTGTGGGACACCTCTCAAGCAATTTAGGATTTCCTGACAATTTTTGGGTCGGTGTCCAGGGAAAGGAGCCATCAGGTCATCAACTAAATTTGCTATGTCAGGTGAAACATTGGGTGCGCGATCGCGCCAAAGGAGTGTACCCGAATGAGAATCTTTGGGAAAATCCACAGGAGACTGTCCCGTCAGCAAATAAACAAAAGTTCGTCCCAAAGCAAAAAAGTCTGATTGGGGGACAGCATGACCCTCTGCTTGTTCCGGAGGGGTAAAACCGGGGGAAATAAGGACAGTCCCAGTTTGATGACCTTGTTGTTTTTCCAGGTATGTTGTTGTGATTTCCCGAACAGCACCAAAATCAATCAACACCAATTGTCCATCAGGTTTGAGCATGATGTTAGTGAGTTTGATATCGCGGTGGAGATACTGGTACAGATGCAGTTCGTCGAGAATTTCTACAAGTTGGATTAACCAGTCGCGAGCTTGTTCTGAGGAAATAGGCTGATTTCCCTTGACATACAACCACTGTTGCAGATTGGAACCTGGGATTTTTTCCATCACCAAACAATACAATGGCTCTCCACTACCATCAGACCAGGTAAAATATGCTCCAGGTTCTACACGGGGAATACCTGGGTGTTTTAAGCGACTCAGTAATTCAGCTTCTCGTTGAAAAAGAGCGATCGCTTTTTGTTTGATAGCCCGGTTATGAAAACGTTCCAAGCTCAAAACTTTTAGAACTTTAGATATCCCTCCATCATCTACTTCAAATACTTTCCCGAAACCACCGCCACCAACTTGATGGATAACTCGGTAACGTCCTTGAAGTCTTGTTCCTGGAAAAATCATTAGAACCTGGCTTTTGTTTCTGTTTAACCTTTATTATTTTTCTACACAAGCAAAGCCATTTATTTCAGAAAATTAATTTTTAGCAACCAATGGAAGGCGAACAGTAAAAATAGACCCTTCCCCAGGTTCGCTTTTGACAAAAATTTCACCGCCCATCATGTGACAAAAATGACGGCTGATGGCTAACCCTAATCCAGTTCCACCATATTTCTTTGTTGTCGAAGCATCACCTTGGGTAAAAGGTTGAAACAGTTGTTGCTGTTGGTGATAGGTCATTCCGATACCCGTATCTTCTACAGAGAAAGTAATGATTCCGGGGATAACGTTTCCATTGGAGTCATATTTATCCCTCTTGACAATAAGTTTCACCTTGCCATTGTTGGTAAACTTGGCTGCATTACTTAATAGGTTGTAGAGTACCTGTCGTAACTTAGTCTGGTCTGTATGCATAATACCAAGCTCTTGGTCGAAATCGATTTCCAAGACATTGCCATTTTTTTCTACCAGAGGCTTTACTGTTAGAACAATATTGTTGATGAGCGTAGCGAGTTCAAACGTCTCTGGGTAGAAGGTCATTTTCCCCGCTTCAATTTTAGATAAGTCGAGGATGTCGTTGATGAGGTTTAACAAATGTCTTCCAGATGCATTAATGGAGTCGAGGTCACTGGTAAAGTCCTCTGTCATGCCAAAATCAGTTGCATCATCTTTGAGCAGTTGACTCAAGCCAATAATGGCATTCAATGGGGTGCGTAACTCGTGGCTAATATTGGCGAGAAATTGGCTTTTTGCTTTGCTAGCTGCTTCTGCGAGTTCTTTGGCGTGTTCAAGGTCCTTAGTCCGTTCCGAGACTCGTTCAATTAAACGATTGAGAGATTTAGCCAATCGTCCTATTTCATCGTCGGTACTGACTGGGGCTCGCAAATCAAAGTTAGATTTTTTTGCTACTTGTTCGGCGACTTGGGTGACAAGGATGACAGGTTCGGCTATGGCGCGAGAAGTACGCCAAGCCACAATGGCGGCGATCGCCACAGACGCCAGCATACTGACTATCACGATCAACCGCTCAACTCCCTTAGCGACATCAACGCCCCGTGCGAGTTCTTGCTCTTGCTCTTCAGCACTTTGCAAAATGTTTGCTAACCGTTCCCTGAGCCGATCCAGTTGTATGGATGTTTGACTTCCCATGATAGTTAGCAACTCTCCTCTAGCTGCAGAAATCTCGTTATTTTGAGATGGCTGATCTTCGAGTTGACGTACAATCCCATCTACAGCCCAAACATAGGAGTCTAAATTAGTTGAATAATCATTAACTAATGTTCGTAAAGTGTCTTCTGTTGCGGCTAACCTTCCTGGTTTAGCGTTTAAAAAGTTTATGATGTCTTTTTCATAACTCTTAGCTTTTTCAAAACTTCTGAGAAAATCTGCTCTTTTTCTCATTCGCCTTTCTGGGTCTTCTAAGACAGCAACCAAATTGGAACTGTGTAGCTGCGTCCCTACAATCGCATTTTTGTAGTTCGCAAGCATTTGAGTTTGAAATCGAGCATGACTTAATTGTCCTGTTTCGATTCCCCGGTAATAATTGGCAATGACCAAACCAGTGAGTGAACCAAAAAAGCCAATCCCGATCGCCAGAAAGTAGCCGTAACCAATTTTTTGATGGATTCGCCAAGAGCTTGCTTTGAGCTTTCCTCGGGAGGGAAACTCTATGGTCGGGAGTTCATCGGTAGAGGGCTGTTCGGCTGACACTTGTTTTGCTTTTAATTTCCTGTCAACAGGGGTTGGCTTTTGAGTTTGCATCCCTCAAATCTCCTTGCCCTCTCGCGATAATCTATGCATCTGCCTATAGTATGATATATTACAAATTCCTCATGAACACTTACTACTTTATCCTCTTTTTTAACAGGATTAGGGCAGAAAACAGTAGAGGATGACGTTTAATTTTTTAAATAAAGGCTAAAGTTTAAAGTCTTTCCTATGAATTTTTCATAAAGCACTTTTACTCAGCCTGTGGTAAGCAGTTCTTAAACTAGCATAGTGTAGGTTTTCGCGGTGTACAGCGTCTAATTTTAATTAGGGACTGCCAAGAAATAAATTATCCATCTTGTGGTACGGGCGTCCCCGCCCGTCCTCTGAATCTGTAACGGCTCGTGTCGCCCGTACCACAACAAATTTTTGGATATTTTCTTATTTGAAAGTCCCTTAAATTAGGATTTTCATTTTATCACAAATTTGCTAACCAGAATAATTTTATACCTTTCTACCAATCCTAGCGCAGTACTTGTCGGAAGCGGTTGGCGTTAAGGGTTGGTACGGGACACACCAAACCCGGTATCTTGGAGATACCGGGTTTCTAAATGCCTACTTAACAGCAACTTTAGTCAAAGGAGAAAGACCAAAGGGGTTTCACCTTTCACCTTTTCTCTGGCAAAAATGTGCTATGCGATCGCCGCCGATAGTAAATGATCGACCGCTTGCTTCAACAGTTCTACCTTGTCGGTACGTTCCCAAGGCAAATCTAAATCAGTACGCCCGAAGTGACCGTAAGCCGCGACGTCCTGATAAAAACGTCCGCCTCGTTCGCTGGGCAAGCTCTTAAGATTAAAAGAGTGGATAATACCTGCAGGGCGCAATTCAAAATTTTGTTTGACGACTTCCAACAAAATTTGGTCATCCACTTTACCAGTACCAAAGGTATCCAACATAACGCTAACAGGTCTTGCAACGCCGATCGCGTAACTCAGCTGGACTTCACATTTTTCTGCCAAACCTGCGGCGACAATATTTTTTGCCACATAGCGACAAGCATAAGCCGCACTGCGGTCTACCTTAGTAGGGTCTTTACCGGAGAAAGCCCCACCACCATGACGCGAATACCCGCCATAGGTATCAACAATGATTTTACGTCCGGTTAGACCAGAGTCTCCTTGAGGTCCGCCAATCACAAATTTACCTGTGGGGTTAACCAAAAAGCGAGTTTGTGCATTTGGCTTGACATCAATGTCTACAAAAATCGGTTCAACCACTGCAGACCAAAGATCCTTTTTGATCTTATCTTGAACGGCTGCCTCGTCTGTAATTTCCCCAATAGTTGGTGTATGTTGGGTAGAAATCAGGATAGTATCAATACCTACAGGTCGTCCATCTTCATACGTGATGGTGACTTGAGTCTTTCCATCCGGGCGTAGATAAGGCAAAAGACCTGTTTTGCGAACAAAAGCCAGTCTACGAGCAATGCGGTGAGACAGACAAATAGGCAATGGCATCATTTCTGGTGTTTCGTCACAAGCGAAGCCAAACATGATACCTTGGTCACCTGCACCAACTTTGTCAAACAATTCATCACTACTTTGCTCGCGGGTTTCGTGGGCGGTATCGACACCTTGAGCAATATCGGGTGATTGTTCATCCAATGCTACGATCACCGAGCAGCTGTTGGAACAAAACCCGTTCTCAGCATTGGTATAACCAATTTCCGCAATTTTTTGGCGGGCAATGTTGACGTAATTCACATGAGCTTTGGTGGTAATTTCACCGGTGATTAAAACCAAGCCAGTGTTTACAACTACCTCAGCCGCAACACGGCTACTGGGGTCTTGTGCTAATAAGGTATCCAGAATGGTATCAGAAATCTGATCGCAGATTTTATCAGGATGTCCTTCAGTGACTGACTCGGAGGTAAATAAATAACGACGAGACAAATGTAGTTCCTCCAAAAAGAGTTTTACAGCTAACTGAATGTGTATATCATTCAGTCGCTTTAAGATGCGATCATAACAAGATTTTTACAATCAGTACTTAGTATGATTGAAAATTTAATTTAAATTGGGAAACTTAGGGGTGTAGGGGCTTTCTTGCCAAAAATCTTGCCAGAAACCCGGTTTCTTTGAGAAACCGGGTTTCTAATTTTTGCTATTCCTTGCAGTATTAGAGGTATGGGACTTTTCAGCCAAAACTCTTCTCTACACTGTACTAGACTTTTGCTGCCAACTGTGCTTCTTGAGTAGTCAAACGTTCGTATGCAGCACGCATCTTCAAACCTGTTAATACTTGGAACAAGCCAGTACCATTATTAGAACCAGGATACTCACGGTGCTGGAGTAACAAGTGGGTCATCTCACCTTTGTATTTAGTCGAGGTTTTGCTCAAATGGGTTTCAATGTAAATCACTTCGTCGAGGTTGTCAAATTGACCGTCTACCTCTAAAACGGATACGTAACGGCCATAGTATACATCTGAACCGTAGTAAAGTTGCATACCGGGGTAGGAACAGGTGAGCTTGCGTCCGCAAGGAGTCCAGTGGATGGTTGAGCCTTCATCAAACAGATAAACTGGTTCAAAGCCTTCCTTACCTTCGCGTTGAAGCATACGTACCCGCAGGACTTTACGCTCTTTATCATCCTTAATGAGATTTGTTGGCAATACCTGGATGACCACATCAGCAAATTCTCTTTGTGGCTCAATATACTTTTGGAAATCCGGTTTGCGAGAATTAATGGCAGCAACCACGTCTTCATAGCGGTGACCGCGTTCTGCCATGTCTCGTTGAATTTTCCAAGCAATTTTGACTTCTTCGCTAATATCTAAGTAGACGCTGAAGTCAATCAGTTCGCGTACCCGCTCATCGTACAGAGGATGCAGACCTTCAACAACAATAATATGGTTTGGTTCTATTTTCTCTGGCGGGTCAATTTTGCCTGTTTCGTGGTTGTATATCGGCTTCATGATACTTTGACCTTCTTTAAGAGCTTTAATTTGCTCGTACATTAGGTCAAAATTATTTGCTCTAGGGTCAAGTGCGGTTATCCCGGTTTCCTTACGTTGTTTGCGATCCAAGCTGTGATAGTCATCCAGGCAGATAACTGTCATCAACTCTTCACCAAATAAATCTATCAGGCGACGCAAAAATGTAGATTTACCGCACCCAGAGTCTCCTGCTACTCCAATCAGTACCACACGTTCCGGCTTAGTAGTCATAAATCTCCTCTAATAAATACAGAAAAATGAGCCAATCAATAAATTTTTTTGACAGATATTTTCAAGCCAGCAGTTTACCCATATGGTTGATCTGCATTTTCGCCCCCCAGCAGCGCCATTACCCATGTTACGGATTTCCTTGCATCAGCCCTCATCCGTCTGAATAAGTGTGAAGTCGATACTGGTAGGTATTTAAGCCTAGTATTAGACTGAATTGTATCAGAAGAAGGTATTCTGTACAAGGCTGATTGCTATCCAATAAACACTCCCTTGAAGGAGTTGCTTATCCAGCATTACCTAGTGTTTAGCAGATAGTTCACAGCATATATCTTTACAATAGTCAAGGGCATATTTTAGGATTCCCTAAAACATCAAAGCTTAACTATCGCCTTATTCCGAGTTATGACCGACTTATTTTTTAATTAAAATTTTAGCAATTAATGAGTAACAATTCACAAATATTTAGCAAAAAATTTTAATGACTTATCGTTCCTTGTGATAGCAGGGAGTATATTTTAGCAACCTACTGTTAGCAGTTGACAGATTTTTCACATCACGTAAAACTTAATTGTAGTTACTTATGATAGCTGTCCCCATACTAGGTTCTTGTAGCTGGAGGTACTCTGTCTTGGGTTATACCCGTTGCAGGTAGCGCCTGACATAGCAGAGAGCCTTATGGTCATGAATTCTTGAGTCAATTTTCTTGTGGAGTGAAGGAAGCTGATCGTAATAGAGGCAGTCGAATGAGTCGCGAAAAAGTTTTTGCGCTCGACCAACCTTAAATCGAATTCCTTTAGGGCTAGATAGCTAACGAGTATGGGGAAATACTCTCTCTATAGAGAGAAACTTCAAGGAAAAAAACATGAAATTGACTCATTATTAACATTCTCCAAAAGACTTATCCTCTACCTTAGAAGGTCAGGGACTATTCAGTGTGGAACCTTTTCAGCTTCAAAATGGCTCAGAAAAGTCGCTCCACTGATACCTGATAAGTCAAAGTTCTTAGTGGACTGCTTTAGTTAATACAGAGGACGAGGACTATAGTCCCAAGCCCCTTCCTCCCCAGCCCAAAGAGGGCGTTGCTTTCCGGGGGGAAGATATGAGAGCGAACAGGTGTGTTTTGTATTACCTGTATGTCTTTGGTAAGTGTACGTAAAAAGGCGTTGAAAAGAAAATGCCGCTTTTCCCAAAAACCAGTTTTGTTCAACTAGATCTAGGAAGCTCAAGCTGGCGTATTCTGATGGGAAGGGTTTTTGAGAGAATAGGTTAAGTAGAATCGGAGTGGTAGAAGTAATGTACATAAAAGGTGCTGTTGAAGGTGCTGCCAATACAGAATCAGGTAGCCGAATCTTCGTATACGAAGTGGTGGGTCTGCGTCAGAGCGAAGAAACTGATAAAACAAACTACCCAATTCGTAAAAGTGGCAGTGTGTTCATCAGAGTGCCTTACAACCGCATGAACCAAGAAATGCGGCGTATAACTCGCCTAGGCGGCAGAATTGTTAGCATTCAACCATTGAGTGCTTTACAGCAACTCAATGGTAATGGCTCAAATCACAGCGCTACATTAAACGAGACTGCTAACATTGCAAATGGTAAAGCCACACCTGCAGCTGAGCAACAGCCCAAGAGTAAGGACACAAAAGGCAACACCATGACTCAAGCGAAAGCTAAAAAAGACGCCCACGCTAACGTTCCCGTAAATATTTACCGTCCCAACGCTCCTTTTATTGGTAAGTGTATATCTAACGAAACGTTGGTTCAAGAAGGCGGTATTGGTATAGTTCAGCACCTCAAATTTGATATTTCTGCTGGTGATTTACGGTACTTAGAAGGTCAAAGCATCGGCATTATCCCTCCTGGAGTGGACAAGAACGGTAAGCCTGAAAAACTCAGACTGTACTCAATTGCTTCCACCCGTCATGGTGATGATGTGGATGACAAAACCGTATCTCTTTGCGTCCGTCAGTTGGAGTACAAGCATCCAGAAACCGGAGAAACAGTTTACGGTGTATGCTCTACCTACCTGTGTAAAATCCAGCCAGGGGATGATGTCAAAATTACAGGTCCGGTAGGCAAAGAAATGCTGTTACCTGAGGATGAAGATGCCAAAGTCATTATGATGGCAACAGGAACAGGTATCGCCCCCATGCG
Source organism: Scytonema sp. PMC 1070.18 (assembly GCA_035967975.1). Classification (GTDB taxonomy): domain Bacteria; phylum Cyanobacteriota; class Cyanobacteriia; order Cyanobacteriales; family Nostocaceae; genus Scytonema. The sequence goes on along the minus strand of JAWQFQ010000027.1, from coordinate 8,064 downwards.
TGCTTACCTGTGGCGGATGTTTAAGGATAATGAAAGAGCCGCTAACCCAGAATATCAATTCAAAGGGTTTTCTTGGTTAATTTTTGGTATCCCCACAACTCCCAACATCCTCTACAAGGAAGAACTTGAAGAGATGCAACAGCGCTATCCTGAAAACTTCCGCTTAACATATGCCATCAGCCGCGAACAGAAAAATCCTCAAGGCGGTAGAATGTACATTCAAGACCGCGTTGCAGAACACGCTGACGAGCTTTGGCAATTGATTAAGAATGAAAAAACCCATACCTACATTTGCGGTTTGCGTGGTATGGAAGATGGAATTGATGCAGCGTTGACGGCGGCTGCAGCAAAAGAGGGAGTCACTTGGAGCGACTACCAAAAAGAACTTAAGAAAGCTGGTCGCTGGCATGTAGAAACGTACTAATTTTAGTTAATAGTCATTAGGCTTTTGACAAAAGGCTGTACGGTGACGACTCCACTGCCCTCCGGGTCAGTGTGGGCTTCTAAGAAATTAGAGGTTCCTAAATTAAGAAAACAACTCAGTAGTAGGGTGGGCATTGCTCACCCTACAATTGTTGTGTATTGAAAACCGCAGATGGACAGCAAAGGACGCAGATACTTATCCACGTTCCTCGTTCATCCGTAGTTCAAAATTTAAATTTGGTGACAGACTTGTGGGTATAAAATTGGGAATATTGGGATTAGGTACCGTTGGTACGGGTACAGTAAAGTTATTACAGGACAGTGTCGGTAGACATCCGTTGTTGGCAAAAATCGAAATTTATCGCGTGGGAGTGCGATCGCTCAACAAACCCCGTGAAGTGACTTTTCCTGAAAATGTCTTGACTGCAGATTTAGAGGCAATTGTCAAGGACCCACAGGTAGATATAGTGGTTGAGGTGATGGGAGGATTGGAACCAGCGCGATCGCTGATTTTGAAAGCTATAGAAAATGGTAAGCACGTAGTTACTGCTAATAAAGCAGTCCTTTCTCGGTTTGGAGAAGAAATTTACACAGCAGCTAATAAAGCTGGGGTTTATGTGATGCTGGAAGCTGCGGTTGGTGGTGGGATTCCAGTCATTCAACCCCTCAAGCAGTCATTAAGCGTTAACCGCATTCAAAGCGTTACTGGTATCGTCAACGGTACAACAAACTATATTCTGACCAGGATGCAAATGGAGGGTAGTGACTTTCAAGAGGTTTTAGCAGACGCCCAAAGATTGGGATACGCAGAAGCTGACCCTACCTCTGATATAGATGGTTTAGATGCAGCCGATAAAATTGCTATCCTGGCTTCATTAGCTTATGATGGACGCATCAAATTAGAAGATGTTTACTGTGAGGGGATTCGACAGGTCAGCAAAACCGATATCGCTTATGCGGATAAACTTGGGTTTACAATCAAACTTCTCGCCATAGCCCAAACCGTCCCCTTACTATCCTCCTCATCATCCACATCCTACCCTATTTCCGTGAGAGTCCATCCCACCCTCGTTCCTAATGAACATCCTTTGGCTAGCATCCACGGTGTTAACAACGCCATGTTTATAGAAGGCGACCCCATTGGACAAGTCATGTTATACGGTCCTGGTGCTGGTGCTGGCGCAACAGCTAGTTCTGTGTCCTCAGATATTTTGAACCTAGTTGCGTCCCTACAATCTAGTCCAAAAATACTGAATCCGTTGATAGCTTGTGGACACCATCACTACTGTGAAATAGTATCAATGGTAGAACTCGTCACCCGATTTTATGCACGATTTTTAACAAAGGACGAACCAGGAGTCATTGGTCAATTGGGGACTTGTTTTGGCAATTACGGAGTCAGTTTAGAATCTATTGTCCAAACAGGTTTGCAGGGAGAATTTGCAGAAATTGTTGTCGTTACCCATGATGTGCGGGAAGGAAATTTTCGAGAAGCACTCACAGAAATTCGCAGTCTAAAAGCTATAAATAGTATTCCTAGCTTGCTGCGAGTTCTATGAGCATTTAGCCTTCACGCTTTCTGCATCTCTACATTCTTTTTTACGCCTATGTACTAGTTGACTGCATTAAAGTTGTATAATGCGCTGGTAAGCATTCAGCTATTAACGGTCAGCTTTCAGCTATTCGGTATGTTTTATTATTCTCGCGCACATACCACTACAAGAAACATCTATATTGCTGAACAGCTGAATGCTTGTATTCACAATAACATTTATTAATTTCTCAAATAACTTGTTCCTCGTCATTCATAACTCGTAACATTCAACACCAAGTAATTACGAATTGCGAATTACAGACTATTATTCATTATGACAAATCAAATTCCTAACGACCCAAATTCATCTCCAGAAAAACCCCTTGGCTTTGATGAGTTTATCGCCATCCTTGTTGCCTTTGCCACTATTGGGGTCATTCTCTTTTGGTCATTCTCCCGTAAGGAGGATTCCAAGTGGGACATAAATGGATTAATATTACCATCCCCTACGACCTCCACTTCCCCAGTCGTTCCGGTTGTTCCTCTTGTCCCAGATACACCTCTTATAGGTAAAACAAACAGAGCAGTACCACCAGTTGCTGTAGAGGAAAATGTAAAAGTTACACCCTCAAATGAAAACCGGACATTGGAAAACGGGTTACCTCCTACTAATGACACCATCCCAAAAAGGTTACAACGAAGCCAAGCACCTTGGTTTTCCTTTCCCAAATTCGGTTTAAACGACAATTATCGCAGCAGTATTAACGCTCCAGCCGAAAAATTACCGACCATCCCCCCCCCAATTGCCTTTACAGACATACCTACTGACTTTTGGGGACATCGGTTTATTGATGTTCTGTCTTCTAGAGGCATTATTAAAGGCTTTCCTGATTATACATTCAGACCTACTCAGCCTGTGACTCGAGCTGAGTTCGCTGCTATTGTGGAACAAGCCTTTAAGACAAAACAAAACACAACGAAAATTCAGTATAAAGATATACCAGGAAGCTATTGGGCTATTCCAGCGATTAATGAAGCCAGTACCAATGGATTTTTAAGAGGTTATCCAGACTCTTCTTTTAAGCCACAGCAGAGAATTTCTCGCGTACAAGTTTTGGTTTCTCTTGTCAGCGGCTTGAAATTGACTGTGCCAAATTCTTCAGAAAATGTTACAACCATCTATAAAGATGCCAATGAAATTCCTAAGTACGCCCTTGATAAGGTAGCAGCGGCAACAGCAAATGGTCTTGTTGTCAACTATCCAGATCCAAAAATCTTGAATCCAAACAAGGACGCTACCCGTGCTGAGGTAGCTGCAATGGTTCATCAAGCCTTAGTACGAACTGGAAGGTTGCAACCAATTCAATCTGAGAATATCGTGACATTGCCACAATAGGTTGCTCTCACCACTGAGTAAATTTGACAGTTGACGTTTGACGGCTTGAGTGTTGACTGATTTTAAGAGTGCTAAGTGCTTGTTAACACTCAGCACTCATCGCCATCAGCTATTAGCTATTAGCATTCAGCACCTCAGCGACGCCACTGGTGTTTCATTAGTCTTCTTTTCCATAGAATGGCGTCAAACATATTTTGCTTGCTGAGTGCTGAGGTACTAGTAGCTGAACGCTGACAAGCAGGACAACTGACTAATCTACGTTATTTTCTGAAGTCGTTTTGCCTACAACTTGTGATTTGAGAGTCGCAATTTCACCAGTTAACTCTTGCCTTGTGGAGGCTTTAAGTAAATAACGGTAAACAAACCAAACTGAGTAACCCATACCAATCAATTCAAAAGTAGGTGCTACCAAGGGAATACCATTCAAAGCATCCAATACTGCTAAAACGACTTTTACAGAGACAAGGGCAGCAATAATCAGACCAATAGTAACCAGGGGCTGCTTGTAACGATTGAAGAAAGATCCCAGATACTCAGGTAGTAATGCTAAAAACCCAGACACTTGTTCTCCGTATTTGAGCCATTGTTCTTGAGACTGTGCAGTAGGCTGGATTTTGGTTATGGTTCCTGTTTGGTTGTTCATATTTGGCATTCCTGCCTCAGGAGATTTAGTTTCTGCAAATTCCGGTTGTTGCATTTCCACTTCCATAATTTTCAAAGTTGATTTACTTTTATCCGGACAGTTACAACCAAAAGGCTGTTGATCCATTCATGCATCAGTGCGTTAGCACAACTGATTCGGGTAAGAAAAGGACAATATGAGTTGCCTATAACCATAATTGCCCCTTAACGACTAGTTCATCAACTACAAGGTAGAAAGCTCAAAATAAAGTAACAGCAATCACCTTATAGAAGGAATTGGAACGAGCGCATTCTAAGTTCGCCCTTTTTCAAAACTAGAACCTTCAGGTTATGGTTATCCCACGCGGTGTGAGTTGCCAGTCATTAGGCTGCAAAAATCAGTCTACTTCTAATTTCTACAAACCTAAAAGCCGATTTTACCCGATATTTAACTTATATTATGCTCTTAGAGTCAATTAATGTAGGATGTCGGGTGTAGGGGCATTTGCAATACTGCTCGGTTCACAACCGTTGAAGACCCAGAAACCCGGTTTCTTGGAGAAACCGGGTTTCTAATTTTCGCAAAAGACGCTTTGATAAGTATACAAAACTGAACTATTCCTACCTTCAATATAGCCACCTTCTTGTACTAGTACAGTGGGCACGGAAATAAAGCTACCATTTGAAGGAGGTAAAAAGCCGACACAGTAAACATTCTTTCTTTTGACTGTTGACTTTTGACTTTTGCCTTGTTGTACTAATCCCAATCAGGAATTTCTTGAGGATCACCACCGATACCTATACCTGTATTAAAGATTTCAGCATTAGTGATGGTAAGGTCTTCCATTGAAGCCCCATGCACATTGGAGTCGTAAATCATCGCCGAGGTGAAATTGACTTTATCAAGATTGGCGTTCTTGAAATTAACATTTGTTGCAAAAGCTGACGTTAAGTTAGCTCCTTTCATATTTGCGTCAGTGAGGTCTGCACCTTCAATATTCGCATCTTTCAAGTTTGCTCCTTGAAGATTCGCATTTCTTAAATCAGCTCCAATCAAATGAGTACCACTGAGGTTAGCATTGGATAAGTCGCATCCAACACATTCTCTGGTTTCCAGTAACCGCTGTACGTGTTGCGGATTTTCAGCTCTAACTGAACCAGTTAAGAGCAGGGGAGTTGCGATTAAAAGAGATGCTACAAGCTTAAAGTTCATCATAATATTGTCCCCCTTTCACTTACCTTAAGTCGCTTCCGTTTTTCTCCTCACAAGTCCATTATCTTCACAATAACTGCTTCTGGCGATAGATGAACGCCACAAACAGATTGTGATTCTCGTCAACATAGACTGCGATCAGTCTAGTTGCTCACGACTTTGAACTATAGTTAACTAATGCACCCTACAATCTTTTCACTTAAAAAAATAGTAACATCTATATTCCGTACGGACTTCTACCTTGGGCGTTAACAATTTTCTACTATCAGTCGTAAATTTTGTTATGCCACAAGAGTTTAAACTGCATCTCTGGTATAGTCAAGCAGTCTATCGCTGCCAGTACTCCTACCTGAGTTGTATTAATTTTTGCAGACAGAATGCACTAATGGGGGTTATATAGTGCAAGATGTGAAACTGCCCCATCCGTCGTTGACACAATTATCTGCACTGCCATCCGTCTGTTTTCCATATCTGCTGGTCGGTTAACGGTAGCTAAGGTGCGGTGAAACTCGGTATCTTTGAGATACCGAGTTTCTACTCTCTCGTTACCAGTGGTATCATCCCAACGGAAACGGAAACCGATGGACGAGTTACCCTCAGCTTGGCAGGTTTGCTTTCAGCTGTTTGGCTTGCCGTTCGTCATTGGTATGGGTGTAGTTTAGAAGGGGTATAGGGGCTACTAATGGCTAGAGGTGATGAGGCTACTTAATATCTCCTGCAACAAAAGCTACTTCAGACTTAGCAATTTCAGGAGGAAAGAATTTATTGGCATATATCTGAGGATTTGCTTGTGCGAATTGAATATAAGATTGCCGCACATGAGTATTAACAGCAACAGTTTTAACATCGTATATTTGCGTAGCTAGCTTGGGATAGACACCAACACCAATAATCAAAACCAGAAAGCAGGCGGCGATAAACATTTCACGCGGTTTGGCATCGCTATAAGTTGCCTCACTAGGTAGGAGACAGTCGGTACCAAAACAAGCAGTTCCCTCGTCTTCTTGGTTCTCCCAAGCGGCATTGTTAACATCGCAGGTCAGTCCAGCACCTGTGCCGTAAAATACCTTTCTTAACATTGAAAGCAGGTAGATTGGTGTCAGGATGACTCCCACTGCAGCGAGGAAAACCATTACAGTACAGAAAGTTGAACTGTATACATCAGTAGTTGACAAACCAATAAAGACCTGAAGTTCGCTCACAAATCCGCTCATACCAGGAAGAGCCAGAGACGCCATTGCACCTGCGGTAAAGAAAGCAAACACTTTAGGCATAGCTTGAGCAATACCACCCATATTATCCATTGCCATGGTGTGGGTGCGATCGTAAGTAACACCAGCTAGGAAGAACAACACAGCCGCAATCAAACCGTGGGAGAGCATTTGCAGCATAGCGCCACTCACTCCCACGTCAGTAAACGAAGCAATCCCTAACAGCACAAATCCCATGTGCGAAACAGAAGAATAGGCGAGGCGACGCTTCATATTTGTTTGAGCAAAGGAGTTCAAAGCACCATAGATAATGTTGATAACACCCAAAGTTGCCAGCACGGGAGCAAAGTAAATATGGGCATCAGAAAGTAGCTCTAGATTGAGGCGAATCAACCCATATCCACCCATTTTCAGCAACACACCAGCCAAAATCATCGATACCGGAGCAGAAGCTTCACCGTGGGCGTCAGGTAACCAGGTGTGTAAGGGAAAAATAGCCAGCTTGACACCAAAAGCAATCAACAATCCAGCATAAAGAAATAATTCTAAAGCAAGGGGATAATTCTTGGCACCAAGTTCGACCATATCAAAGGTGAGATTGTTGCCATAAAGAGCCATTGCCAACCCTGCTACTAAAATGAAAATTGAAGCTGCTGCAGTATACAGTAAAAATTTTGTAGCAGCATAGCGACGTTTCTGACCACCCCAAATAGAGACGAGGAGATAGACGGGAACCAGCTCCAATTCCCACATAATAAAGAACAGCAGCAAGTCTTGAGCAACAAACACGCCAATCTGTGCGGCATATAGCACCAACATCAGGAAATAAAAAAGGCGCGGTTTCAGATTTACTTGCCACGCTGCAAACATAGAAAGCGTCGTTACAAATCCTGCCAGCAACACGAGAGGGACAGATATTCCATCGACTGAAACTGCCCAGTTCAGACCTAACTGAGGTAGCCAGACGTATTTCTCCACGAGTTGAAAAGTTGCACTACTTGCATCGTAATGCTTCCAAAAGGTGTAGCACATCAAAAAGAAATCCGCGAGACCTATACCCAGGGCATACCATCGCACGCGCTTGCCATCCTTATCAGGCAAGATGGGGATAAGCATGGAAGCAAGAAGTGGTAACAGGACAATCGCGGTCAGCGAAGGAAATCCATCAACTATCATGGTGATAAGCAAAAATACTTATGGGGAACTGAAATCATTATATTAAACTTGGTAAACATTTCTTCATCAATCTTTAGCGCAGCTTAGTATAAACAGAATTGATGTAGTTTGTCTTTCTAATTCATCTGCGTAGCCTACATCCAATACCATTCAGTGCAGGGTTTCCCTTATTCGTAATGCGGAGAAACCCGGTTTCTCAAAGAAACCGGGTTTCTAATTTTCGTAAATCTTACCTAAAAACACGCGGGACGACGAAAGCCACGTAGTTTTAACTCGTGGGACGCCAGTCGCCTGCGACGGGAAACCCGTCTGCAGCACACAGCGAGTGAAGGCGGACACGGGCTTGCTTCATTTGCCTTCAATTCATGCGATTATGTTACAATAAACATAGCACTCGTAATAATGGTAAGTTACCAACGTATAAGCAATATAGTTGCGCGTATAGATGTCTAACGACTCTTCGGTAACAAAGACTTTGAGGGCTAGAAAA
>JAWQFQ010000026.1:0-65537 GCA_035967975.1 Scytonema sp. PMC 1070.18 | reverse complement strand
CTTGCTCTGCTCGCTTTTGTGGGCATTAATCTTGCCCCATCTTTACTTAATACTGCTACTCGTTGCATGGAGATAATCCTACGTGAGTTGTCAGTCTCCTCGCCCACTCAATCTCAGATGTCTTGCCGTTACGCAACGCCCCGAACAAAAGGGCTTACAGTGTTTCCGAACTGGAGAAGGATTCAGATGTGATTTACCAAGATTGAGCACTCTAATATGTTCCAGGGCTATTCAACACTTACGTCACCAAGTTTGCTCTTGGCAATCCCCATCCGCCTAAGCGGTGGGGTAGTTGAATATCCAGCCGTATTGTAATTCGAGTCTTACCTTCCGCTATAGAATCAATTGCACCGCGCTGACCTTGACTGAAATCATACTCATTTTCCATAGCCTATCCCTCATACTGCTTGCGTTCATCAATTAATTGTATGCACAATCGTACACAAATGGATACTTGATATATCAACAGCAGTTGGAAATGGAAGCTTTGAAAGCGGTAGTGTTAATAATCGGTGGAGCGATCGCCAAGTTTCGCGATCACTCTAGTATGTGTAATTGAAGCAGATACAACTATAAATCCTTCATAATCTGCTTTTGAGCGTCTACCATGACTCGCTATCAAATAAAAAATTGACAAGTCAATCAAAAGATTATTCATTGAAACTATCGCTTAATATCTTGTAAATTTCAGAAAATAAACTTCAATGAACAACCTCTAAATTGTTTTCCTTAATGACAATATTTGAGGTTTGTTGAAGTCGAGAGATTTCACTGAAGGGCAGTTAACTGTTGTTATAAAAAGCGTGTGCCTACCTTAGTTCAACGCTGATCTTGCAAGAAAATAAAGCTCGAAGCTAGCTTCAATTTCTCTAATTAATATCTCTCTTGACTGTTGCAAGTTTTCTGTTTAGCGATAGTAAGGATTAGTTCACATGGAAACTTTTGATTTCGATAATCTCACTGGTGGCGGTAGCTTGCCTTTCAATAATAATGTCAACTCCTTTAATAGTGGCAATTCAGAAAATTCTACGACCGACAGCAATAATCTATTTGCGTCAAGCCCCTGGGGAAGGTTGTCAGAAGTAGGTATTAACAGCTTCGAGGACGTATTCGGAAATGTTGGCGGTTCCTCTGACAACAGCCCCTTTGGCGCTGGTGGTCCTTCTATGGGTAGTGACTCTCCTTATGGTAGTAACCCCTTCGCCGGTGACAACTTCTGGAATACATTTGCTGGTGGTGTTAATCCCACCGATGCTTCTTTTGGAGCTAATAACAACTTTGCTGGCGGTGCTATGTAATAGCAGTGTCAACACTGGTTGGGACGCATAAATAGTGTCTATGGGTGAATAGCCATTCGCCTCTGCAAGGTTACTTGTCGCATTCCTTAATTGACAAGTCGGTAGAGCGATCGGCTATTTTTAAATAAAATACTTGCACAAGAGCAAGATTAGAACATTTTTCGCAAGAACAGAAAAGACAGTCAGGTAAATTTATATGTAAGCTAGTTATATCATTAAACTTTAGATAGATTTAGACATTTAGATAGATTAGAGTACTGGACGAAAAAAGTATATTGGGGTAGGTTATGGCGGAACACGCACAATAACATCATTCCAGATACATATTTTACAATCGGGATTCTCCCGTTTACCTCCAGTTAAATTCTCCTTAGGTGCCTGTAAACCATGAAATCCCCCGAGTCTCAAACTCATTTTGAAGATAATCTTCGAGAGACAGCCTTAGAAGAGCCACCCCGCAGCCAGCGACGGTGGCTTTGGTTATTGGTAGCCCTAGTGGTGTTGTTGGGCGGGGGCTATGCACTTTGGCGTTTCTTAACTCCACCACAAACGGGACAACCCTCTCCCACGAGAGCTCAACAGCCAGTAAAAGTCAAAATAGCTCCAGTGGAAACAGGTATAATCGAGGACAGTACAGAATTCGTAGCTAATTTAGAGTCACGGCGATCGGTGACTCTGCAACCTAGAGTTCAGGGTCAAGTTGCTCAGATATTTGTGAAGTCGGGAGATCTAGTCAAAGCAGGAGACCCAATGATCCAAGTAGATGCACGAGAGCAACAAGCCGCAGTCAGCAGTGTCAATGCTGCAGCGGAAGCCGCTCAGTCGCAACTAGAAAGTGCTCGTGCAACCCTTGGGTCTCTTGAAGCAGAACGGCTATCCAACCAAGCTGATGTTAGGTTAAACCAGCAGGAATATGAAAGATATGCTAGTTTGGCTGCTCAAGGAGCTGTATCACAACAAACTAGAGACCAATATGCTAACAGGCTTGCCACAGCAAGGGCAACCCTTCGCGCCACTGAAGCTAGAATCAACGCACAGCAAGCCGCTATTAACCAAGCTGAAAAATCGTTAAAGCAAGCTCAAGCAAACATTAGACAACAGCAGGTTCAGCTGCAATATTACCAAATTACCGCTCCCTTTGCTGGTACAGTGGGTGACATACCTGTAAAAGTGGGTGATTTCGTCAACACATCTACACAATTAGCTAACATTACTCAAAACCAACCATTAGAACTCAATATCTACGTGCCAATTGAGCGAGGACCTCAATTACGTAAAGGAACACCAGTGGAGGTGATGGACGCACAAGGAAAAAACTTGGGTATAAGTAGGGTCTTTTTTATTGCTCCAAATGCCAATAATAATAATCAATCAATACTTATTAAAGCACTCTATGAGAACTCCCAAAATCAATTGCGGGCAGACCAATTTGCACGCGCCAGAGTGATTTGGAATCAACGTCCTGGAGTATTAGTCCCAACAACAGCAGTCACTCGTATAGCTGGGGAAACATTCGTGTATTTAGCTCAAACACCAGAATCTCCCAAAAAGGAATACCAACTTGTAGCGCGGCAAAAACGCGTCAAGTTAGGCAATATCAAAGGGAATAATTACCAAATTATTGAAGGATTAACCATAGGAGATAGAATCATTGTCTCAGGGCTACTTAATCTCAGAGATGGCGTACCCATAATTCCAGAATCTTAAGTAGGGGTGCAAGGGTGTAAGGGTGTAAGGGTGCAAGGGAAATCCTCCTACACCCCTACACCCCTATACCCCCACACCCCTAAAACTCAATCACCATGAACCTATGTTCGTTGACTTCTTCATCAAGCGACCTGTCTTCACCAGTGTCTGCGCCATTATTATCCTGCTTGTGGGAGCAATTAGCATTCCCACACTACCCACGGCGCAGTATCCCGATATCAGCCCGATTCAAGTTAACGTAACGGCAAATTACGTTGGTGCGAGTGCTGAAGTTGTAGAAAATACCGTAACAACTGTCTTAGAGCGACAAATTAACGGTATTGAGGGCATGAAATACATGACCTCAAGTAGTAGTAACAGTGGTGCCAGTACAATAACGGTGACATTTGATGCATCTCGGAACAAAGATATTGCAGCCGTTGATGTCCAAAACCGTGTAGCATTAGCTGAACCACAGTTACCAGAACCAGTACAGCGAACAGGGGTGAATGTTAGCAAACAATCTAATGACATCCTGTTAGCAATGGGTCTGTATAGCAAAAATAACGAATACAATAACGTATTTTTAAGTAACTACGCTGACCTTTATATTGCAGATGCTCTTAAAAGAATTGACGGTGTAAACGAAGCGAGAATTTTTGGCGAACGCCGCTACGCTATGCGTCTGTGGCTTGACCCCAATCGCCTCGCCAGTCGTAACCTCACCGCCCAAGATGTCGTTGATGCTCTTAATGAACAGAACCTTCAAGTGGGTGCTGGGCAGATCGGTCAACAGCCATCCCCAAAAGACCAAATGTATCAAATAGACCTGCGGGCGCAAAGTAGACTTGTGGAACCATCTGAATTTGATGACATGATTATCAAAACAGGTGAAGATGGTACCCTCGTTAAGTTGAAAGATGTAGGTCGGGCAGAATTAGGAGCGGAAAACTATAACACCTTCCTTCGATTTCGGGGTCAAGAAGGTGTAGGTATCGGTATATTCACTATCCCTGGGAGTAATGCTTTAACTGTAGCAAAGGCAGTTAAGGAAGAAATGGCGCGACTTGCTCAAGAGTTTCCGCCGGGAATGGAGTATCGAGTTGCTTTTGATACCACTTCATTTGTGGAAGCGTCCCTTTCAGAAGTGCTCCTCACTCTGTTGCTAGCGATCGCCCTAGTTGTCTTAGTCATTTTCCTATTCCTGCAAGATTGGCGAACAACCATCATCCCAGTAGTCACAATTCCTCTAGCATTAATTGGTACATTTGCCTTTGTTAAAGTTTTCAACTTCTCCATCAACACATTGACCATGTTTGGTCTCACCCTAGCAACGGGTATGGTGGTAGACGATGCAATTGTTGTAGTGGAAGACATCGCCCGTCTGATTCAGGAAGAAGAGATGTCACCGCGCCAAGCGGCTTCCTCCGCAATGCAAGAACTCTTCGGAGCAGTGATCGCCACATCTCTCGTCTTGATGGCTGTATTCGTTCCCGTAGCCTTCTTCCCTGGTGCTACAGGTCAGATTTATCGACAATTTGCCTTAACAATTGCCTTTTCTATCGCTATTTCCACCTTTCTCGCCCTTACCCTCACACCTTCTTTAGCTGGTTTGCTACTGCGACCAAGAAGAAGACAGCGTGGTTTCTTTGGCTGGATATTCCGTGCTATCAACAGGTTTTTAGACGCAATGCGAAATGGGTATGAATGGGTACTTAAGCGCTTAGTGCGTATAAAAGCAATTGTGCTAGCAGTGTTTATCCTGCTTTTAGGGCTAACAGGGTGGCTTTATACGAGTGTACCCAATGCATTTCTTCCCGACGAAGACCAAGGCTATTTCATCACTATCATCCAAGGTCCAGAAGGAGTTTCTCTCAATTACACCAGTAAAGTCATGCGTCAGGTAGAGGAAGAAATCCTTAAAATACCTGAAGTTGTGGGAACTTTCGCAGTTGGTGGTTTTGGTTTCACGGGTAGCACCGTCAATAATGGTGTAATTTTTACAACTCTCAAACCTTGGGATGAGCGGAAAGGACCGGGTCAGTCGGTACAAGCAATCATCGGAAATTTGACGCCGAAATTATTCTCTATTACTGATGCACGAATTTTACCAGTGAATCCACCAGCAATTCGCGGTTTGGGTAACTTTAGTGGCTTTCAATTTCAACTTCAAGACAGACGAGGTAACAGTGGCTTAAATACCATGTTGCAAGTCATGGGTCAGATAATGATGCAGGGAAACCAAACACCAGGGCTGCAAGGTGTGTTTAGCACCTTCTCTGCAAGCACCCCTCAACTCTTAATTGAAGTAGATCGCAATAAAGCCAAAGCGTTGCAAGTTGATGTAGATGATATCTTTAACACCCTACAAAGTTACTTGGGTTCTCGCTACGTCAATGACTTTAACTATCTCCAAAGAACCTACCGGGTTTACATCCAAGCAGATGCTCAGTTTCGCTCCAATCCCCAAGATATAGGTCTATTGTATGTTCGTTCTCAGAACGATCAAATGGTTCCTCTGAGTAATCTGGTGAAAATTACTCCTTCAACTGGGGCGCAAACAATAAACCATTACAATCTATTCCGCTCCATTGAAATCAACGGTTCACCCGCACCTGGTTTTAGTTCGGGACAAGCCCTCAAAGCAATGGAGCAACTCGCCCAGAAGATTTTACCAACAGGTTTTGGTTACGAATGGTCGGGAATTTCCGCAGAAGAACAACAGTCAGGCGGTCAAGCACCACTGATTTTTGGATTGGGGCTTATCTTTGTGTTCTTGGTACTAGCAGCCCAGTACGAAAACTATGTTGACCCCTTGATTATTATGCTGTCAGTTCCCCTAGCTATCATGGGCGCACTTTCAGCACAATCTTTACGGGGTTTAAATAACGATGTCTTTTGTCAAGTGGGTTTGGTCATGCTGATTGGCTTAGCAAGTAAGAACGCAATTCTGATTGTCGAGTTTGCTAACCAATTACACGACCAAGGTTTCCCTGTTGCTAAAGCAGCGATCGAAGCATCACAACAGCGTCTGCGACCAATTCTCATGACGGCGATTTCTACCCTTTTAGGTATCTTTCCCCTAGCAATTGCTACAGGTGCAGGTGCGGGTAGCCGTCAATCTCTCGGTACAGCCGTGTTTGGTGGAATGTTAGTCTCTACTACCTTGACTCTGTTTATCGTACCCATCCTCTATATTGTGATTGGCAACATTCGCGATCGCCTATTTTCTCGGCGTCAACCCCGACAGCTACAACCTGCTGTTGAGGATGGTAGAGTTCCCCACGAAACCCCCCGATAAATTCATCAACTGACAAGGGTGGACATTAATGTCCACCCTTACTTTTTATCCCCCCACACCCCATATCTGTGCGGGCGCAGAGCCTTGCACCCTTACACCCCTACACCCCCACACTCCATGTCACTCATAACTTCTTTGTTGTACACAACTCCATTACTTGCAACAGCTTCAGAAGCAGACAACCCAACGATAGTTATGGCTGGGGTATTGATGAGTTTGGTTATCATCTACCTTGCCAGTACTATTGGGGGAGAAATATGTGCTCGAATGAATTTACCTTCTGTTCTAGGACAACTATTAGGCGGTTTAATTGTAGGAATTTCTGCTTTTCATCTCCTAGTATTTCCTGATGGTGGTGGTGATAGTACAAACTCAGCAATGATGGGTTTTTTAGAAGCCACTGCTGGATTAAGTCTAGACGGTGCAGCAACAATTTTTCAGATAGATAGTGAAGTCATTTCGACAATGGCAGAAATTGGAGTCGTGATTTTGCTATTTGAAATTGGATTAGAATCAAACTTACAAGAATTATTGAAAGTCGGTCTTCAATCAACAGTCGTAGCAGTTGTGGGAGTCGCCACACCATTTATCGCTGGAACATTGGGGCTAATAGCTTTATTTAACGTCCCAACTGTTCCGGCTATTTTTGCAGGTGCAGCACTCACAGCAACAAGCATCGGGATCACAGCAAAAGTACTCGAAGAGCTACAGCGCCTCAAAAGTAAAGAAGGTCAAATTATCATTGGTGCTGCAGTGCTAGACGACATTCTTGGTATTATTGTCTTAGCAGTGGTTGCAGGTTTGGCAAAAACTGGAGAAGTACAACTTACCAATGTGCTTTACCTCATCATCAGCGCCGTAGCCTTTTTAGTAGGCTCAATCCTCTTAGGACGCTGGTCAAGCCCTTACTTTGTCAAACTAGTCGATGAACTCAAAACTCGCGGTCAGCTGCTTGTTCCGGCGCTCATTTTTGCATTTATTCTGGCATACATTGCTACAATTATTAAATTAGAAGCTATTCTTGGAGCCTTTACCGCAGGTTTAGTTTTAGCAGAAACGCAAAAATGCCGTGAACTCAAGAACCAAGTCACGCCAATAGCAGACGTACTGGTACCGATTTTTTTCGTGGTAGTCAGCGCCAAAACTAATATTGGTGTTCTCAACCCAGCAATTCCAGAGAATCGCGAAGGGTTAATCATGGCAAGCTTCTTGATTGCGATCGCAATCATTGGAAAAATCGTTAGTGGCTTCACAGTGTTTGGTCAACCCGGTACAAATAAACTTGCGATCGGTATTGGTATGATTCCGCGTGGAGAAGTAGGACTCGTCTTCGCAGGTATAGGTTCAGCAAGTGGTATTCTTCCTAGTTCCCTGGACGCTGCAATCATCGTTATGGTCATAGTCACCACTTTCATCGCGCCCCCCCTATTGTCACTTGTGTTTCGAGAACCAACAAAGGTTTCTGCTGTTCAATTACGGGAGTAAAACAAATGCCTACTATTGACAAAAACAACAATGCGATCGCGGTGATAATCATCTTCACCGTAGAACCAGAACGCCAGCAGGAATTAATTGATACCATTATTGAATTTATAGAAACCACGGTGAAACACCAACCGGGTTTTGTTTCATCCAGCCTTCATAAGAGTATAGATGGAGTGCGAGTGATGAACTACGCTCAATGGAAAAGTCCACAAGACTATCAAGCATTTTTGAACAATTCTGAGGTACAAGCCAACGGAGCAAAACTTTCCCAATACCAGATTCACGAGTCACACGTATACGAAGTCGTTGTTTCCCAGCCAGAAAACGCCCCACTCAAAATTACCTTTGGTAATTTAATTCACCTAGCAGAATTCCGAGTCAAGCCAGAAAACCAAATGCGTTTAGTAGAATTAGAAAAAGAATACGTAGGAATTAGCTTGCAAAACCCAGGACTTTTATCTGCTAACTTCCATCGTTCTCTAGATGGTGTCCATAACGTAAACTACGGACAGTGGCGAAGTTTTGCAGATTTTGAGGAACTCCTCAAAGACCCAAAATACAAACCCTTATCTGAATATTGGCAAGGATTAGCAGAAAACGAATTTCACCTTTATGAAGTAGTATACACCGAACCTACTGATTAATCCGGTACCTAATCAAGACTTGTAGTTGTGATGTATACGCTAAAGCGCAACTACAAACATCTCCTATATTTAGGAACAGATTTAGCAGTTAAAATATCTAAAAATCTCACTAACGTTTGCCTACAATACAACAAGGAAAAAATACCTGTGACTACCGATATTAATCTTTTCACCCCTGTTCAAGTTGGTCCTTACACCCTATCCAACCGGATGGTGATGGCACCCATGACACGTTTGCGAGCAATTGATACCCTTCCCAACCAACTTATGGCAGACTACTATGCCCAACGAGTCACTGCAGGGTTAATCGTTACGGAATGCACAATGGTTTCACCTATGAGTTTGGGATACATAAACTGTCCAGGAATTTACACAGAAGAACAGGTAAATGGATGGCGTTTAGTGACTGATACCGTACATCAAAAAGGGGGAAAAATTTTCTTGCAACTGTGGCATTCTGGAAGAGTTTCCCATCCCTCTTTACTGAATGGAGAGTTACCTGTAGCACCCTCCGCTATTGCGGCTCCAGGTCAACTACACACTCCTGTGGGAAAAGTCGCAATGGAAACACCTCGTGCTTTAGAAATCCATGAAATCCCTGAAATTATCGAGCAATTTCGCAAAGGTGCAGAAAACGCTCAGGTAGGGGGATTTGACGGCGTAGAACTGCATGGTGCATTTGGTTACTTAATCGACCAATTTCTCCAAGATTGGTCAAATCAAAGTACTGATGAATACGGTGGTTCAGCAGAAAAGCGATCGCGATTCATGCTAGAAGTTGTAGAAGCTGTGGCAAGTGTATGGGGTGCAGATAGGGTTGGTATCAAACTTTCCCCCAGTAACACTTATTATGGTATGGGTGACTCCAATCCTCAAGAAACCTTCAGTTACGCGATCGCAGCACTCAATCGCTTTGATTTAGCATACCTCCACCTTATGGAACCAAATGAGGTAGATTTAGCCAAGCACGAAGTCATGAACCCAGTCACACCCTACTTCCGGAAAATCTACAAAGGAACCTTAATCACCAATGGTGGATACGATCGCCCCAAAGGTGACAGCATACTAAACAGTGGTGATGCAGATTTAGTCTCTTTTGGCAAACTATTTCTAGCCAATCCCGATTTACCAAAACGCTTTGAACTCAATGCGCCTTTAAATGAACCAGACCCTAAAACGTTTTACGGTCCTAGTGAAAAAGGATACACAGATTACCCCTTTCTAGAACTTCAACCCAGTTGAAACATCACCTACTCCAGCAAGGTCAGTGTGGGTAAATCTATAGCATTAGCGTACCACTAACCACTACCACAGCCTTAATTGGTATAGGCTTGGTCGGAATTAGTTCTCAATTGCGCCGTCGTCGTTTTCGGATTGCTAAATAAAGTTCGTAGTCACGGCTTTAGCTTTATCCAAGAACGAACATTTTAAAGCTGTCTTTTGTCAATCACATATTTCCTGATTCTGCGATCGCTAGCACAAAGCTTATACTGACAAAGTACAGTAAAAAACACTCTCTTCATAAATCAAATCTTTATGAAGAGGATTTCTTCTAAAATTGCCCCACGGAGGCTTGCAAATGAGACTTCACTCATGTAAAGCGTTGTTTGTTCCACTCACTCTAACGTTACTTAGCCTCGTATTGAATGCAGCCAAAACCATCTCCCAGACAACTTTTCCATTTAACACCTAGATAACATGGGATGCCTGGTTCACTAACGTCTGAGACAGACGTACCACAAGAGAGATAGTTTGATTTTTTTATTTGGAAGTCCTTCAGCGAAGAATTATCAGTAAAAATTTATGCACCCAGCAAGCATTGATAACCAGCAAAAACCTCCTAAGCGTCTTTATCTAGACACGAACTTTCAAATTATTTGTGCAGTTTCTCTGATGGCAGTTCTCGGAGTTTCTAGCTTAACTCCAGCATTTCCTAAACTAGCCCAAGCATTAAGTGTCAATCCTAGTAATCTAGGTTTATTAGTAACTGTCTTTACACTTCCTGCTGTCCTTTTAGGTCCTTTTATTGGTGTCCTTGCTGATAGATTGGGGCGCAAAAAAATTATTGTACCTTCTCTAATTTTATTTGGGATTGCAGGAACAGCCTGTGCTTTTGCTAGAGATTTTAACCTTTTGCTGTTATTACGTTTCTTACAAGGAATTGGTGCAGCTTCTTTACTATCCCTGAGCATTACCTTAATTGGCGATTTATATGCAGGGGATAAACGCACTACAGCAATGGGTTATAATGCTAGTTTCACCAGTATCGGTACAGCAAGCTATCCCATCATTGGCGGTACATTAGCAACCTTCGGCTGGTACTATCCTTTTGCCCTACCCATACTAGCGATTCCTATCGGCTTAGTGGTATTGTTTGTATTGAAAAATCCAGAACCCAAAGGAGAAAGAAATCTTCAGGAATATTTGAGAAATGCTCTCCTAGCTTTGAAAAACCGGAAGTTAGCTGGTCTTTTCATTGGTAGTGCTGCTAACTTCATTCTTCTTTACGGAGCTTATGTCACTTATTTACCTCAATTGATTAGTGATACTTTTGAAGCCCCTGCTTCTACAATTGGTGTATTGCTATCCAGTGTTTCTGTAGCTATTACAATAACATCTTCACAGTTAGGAAGACTAGCGAGAAAATTTCATACTACAACATTAATTCGAGCATCTTTTGTTTTGTATGCTTTAGCACTCCTGATTATTCCCTTCGTTTCAAATCTCTGGTTATTATTGATTCCAACGACAATTTTTGGTATTGGTCTGGGGATTGGTGCTCCTAGCATTCAAACTCGTTTAACAGAGGTTGCACCAAAAGAATATCTCGCTACAATTCTTTCTGTAAACGGAACATTTTTTGGGTTAGGTCAAACCCTAGGACCGTTATTGATGCTCGTAGCTTTTAGTTTGGGAGGAATCAATAACGTGTTCTATGTGGGTGCGGGATTTGCACTTCTAACTCTTGTCGTATTTAGGTATTGTACGTGTTTATGAACCAATCAAAAGTTGCAGCTGTGTTGGGTGTAGGTCCAGGATTGGGAGCCGCGATCGCGCAAAGATTTGCAAAAGAAGGTTTTGCTGTTGCACTTATGGCGAGAAACTCAGAGACACTTGCTCAAATTCAGTCAGATATCGAAAACGCAGGCGGGAAAGCAATATCTGTTAGTGTTGATGCTACTGACCCCGCGTCGGTAACAAACGCATTTGAGCAGGTGCGATCGCAACTCAGCGCTCCCGAAGTCTTTGTTTACAATGCCGGGGCTTTTCGGATGGCTGGTATCCTTGAACTAACACCACAGCAATTTGAGTCAAATTGGAAAGTCAATTGTTTTGGAGCCTTTCTTGCAGCACAACAGGTACTTCCTGCTATGCTTGAAAGACGAAAAGGTACTATCTTATTAACAGGAGCCACCGCAGGTACGAGAGGCTCAGCCCGATTTGCAGCTTTAGCAGTAGGCAAATTTGGTTTGCGAGCGTTAGCCCAATCCCTAGCCAGAGAATTTGGACCTCAGGGAATTCACGTAGCTCATATCATTATTGATGGTATGATTAATACGTCAAGAGTCAGAGAAATGGCACAGGAGCGTGACGAAAACACATTATTATCACCAGAGGCGATCGCACAAACCTACTGGCAACTTTACCAACAAGATGCAACTGCGTGGACTTTAGAACTTGACTTACGTCCTGCGGTAGAGAAATTTTAAGCTCTAAAAATCTGGTTTTTTCTTAGAAACACAGGGGTGTAGGGTGTAGGGGCGTTGGCGGAGCCTTCCCGAACGCGAGTGCGTCTGGTGACAGGAGAAGGGTTCAGTCGTTCGCCCTCTCAATCGACAAGGATTGGGTTTCTACTCTAAGACAGAGGTAAGGATGACAACATCTGTGATAAATATCAGCTGATATTTGCGCTTGAAAGTATGGAACAAGAGTAGACACAAAATTTCGCATCTCCAAAAAGAAACCGGGTTGAATGTAAAACCATGCAACTTGATTTGCCTCAAGGATTTGACAACAAGCCCTGTGGTAGCATCAACAATGCTTTTCCACTGACCAAGTACAAATAAATAAAAAACACTGGGTAAAGACTGCATGAGTCATGCAAAAATTACGGTTAATCCTAAATGGTGGCACAAATTACACTGGTCGGAATACGGTGCAGAATTACTCGGAACTGCAATTCTTGTTTTTGTGGGATTGAGTGCGGTTGTATTCAACTTTGCTCAAGGCTTACCAATGGAACAACTGATTCCTAATAGAAGCCTTCGATTACTCATCACGGGACTCATGTTTTCTGGAACAGGTTCACTGGTTGCTATTTCCCCATTGGGAAAACTGAGTGGCGCTCATGTCAACCCTGCCGTTTCCCTTGCCTTTTGGTTACAAGGCAAAATGCACCTTCAGGATATTGGCGGTTATATTATAGCCCAATTTCTGGGTGCAATTAGTGGTGCAGTCTTGCTAGTATTTCTTTGGGGAAAGTATGCTGTAAGTGTAAATAATGGTGTGACTTCACCCGGACTAGGATACTCTTTGTGGTATGTATTCACAGCAGAAGTAACCATGACGGCAATTCTCGTGCTGGCAATTTTCATCTTTGTCAGCAATCGTCGCTTGATGCGCTGGACACCACTCATGACTTGGCTGTTAGTGGCAATAATGGTTTGGCTAGGAGCTCCTATTTCTGGTACAAGTTTAAATCCAGCACGCAGCATCGGACCTGCTTTTGTGACTTGGTTCTGGACAGACCAATGGCTGTATTGTATTGCACCACCACTAGGCGCAATCTTAGCTGTATGGGTTTTCCGTTTAATCAGTTTTGGTCAGCTTGAAGTTTTGACTGGAAAGCTTTTTCACGTTCCCAACTACCGCTGTATTTTCAAAAATGTGAAAGTTCCCCATCGATGAGAATGGGGTGTGGGGTGTAGGGTGTAGGGTGTAGGGGGAAGAGATTTTTATAGGTTCTAGTGTTAGAAAATATAAGCTGCACTTCCCAAGGGAATAAATGGAGTCATTGAATTAGCTACAAGTCCCACTGTCAGATCTTAGCTGAAGTGCTGACTGCTGAAGTGCTGACCGCTCAAACAACGACTTAAGGAGGAAATCAATGAAGCTTGAAGATAAGGTCGCATTGGTAACGGGTAGTAGCCAAGGAATTGGTCAGGCGATCGCCGTCCGTCTTGCTGAAGAGGGTGCAAACATTATTATTGATTACCGTTCCCATCCTGAAGGTGCGGAAGAAACCAAAGCGAAAGTCGAAGCAACCGGACGGAAAGGCTTAGTTGTTAAAGCTGACTTAAGTATAATCAGTGACATTTGCAAAATGGTAAATGAAGGGATTCAACATTTTGGCAAGATAGATATCTTGGTAAATAACGCAGGTGTAGAAAAGAATGCTTCCTTCTGGGATGTAACAGAACAGGATTACGATACCGTACTGAATGTGAATCTCAAAGGCGTGTTTTTTGCAACACAAGCAGTTGTTAAGCACTTAAGGGAGACAAAGCGTTCAGGTAAGATTATTAACATTAGTTCAGTACATGAAGAACTGCCTTTCCCCCACTTTACCTCCTACTGTGCTAGCAAAGGCGGTGTAAAAATGATGATGCGAAACTTGGCGATTGAGCTGGGACCATTAGGAATTACAGTCAATAACATAGCACCGGGAGCCATTGAAACACCAATTAACAAAAGTTTGTTAGAAGATAAAGAGAAATTGAGTGCTGTGTTAAAGAATATACCTCTCGGACGACTCGGACAACCACAGGATGTCGCCTCCCTAGCTGCCTTTTTAGCATCATCTGATGCCGACTATATTACAGGTTCCACCTTTTTTGTCGATGGCGGACTGCTATGGAATTATCAAGAACAATAACTTCCTACTAACGACTAACAACTAACAACTAACAAACTATGAAATCATTAGAAGGAAAAGTGGCAATTGTCACTGGTGGTTCTGGCGGTATTGGTTCAGCCATTTGCGAACGACTTGCTCAAGATGGTGCTAAAGTCGTTGTTCATTACGGTGGTCATGAGGATGCAGCTGACCATGTTGTGACCAGAATTAAAGACAAGGGCGGCGAAGCGATCGCTGTTCAAGCAAACCTCAGCCAAGTTGAAGAGATTGTTAAGCTCTTTGAGGAAACACAACAAAGTTTTGGGTCTCCAGATATTGTTGTCAACAATGCAGGAACAGGTGTTGGTGGACCTTTGGTCGAGATGGACGAAGAAAGCTTTGATAAGGTTTTTGGGTTAAACGCCAAAGGTACATTTTTTTGCATGAAGGAAGCCGCCCGTCGATTAAATAACAACGGGCGCATTGTCAATATTTCCAGTGGTTTGGTTATTCGTCCAATGGCTGGTTTTGGTCTTTATATTGGTAGTAAAGCAGCTATAGAACTTATGGGCAAAGTTCTTTCAATGGAAGTTGGCGATCGCGGAATCACCGTAAACACGGTTTCCCCAGGACCTACAGAGACTGATATGTATGCAAGCTCTGGTGATGATACCCAAACAGCTGCTGCGCGATCGCCCTTCAATCGTCTTGGACAACCAGAGGATATCGCGGATGTTGTCGCATTCGTTGTGAGCGACCAATGTCGCTGGATTACAGGACACACATTTCAAGTTGGAGGTGGATACGTTTGATAATTCGTAGTTAATGAATTTTGGATACAAGCCTCTGGGTATAAGCGTGAAATAACAATTACGAATTACGTTGGGTTTTAGTAGTAGCAGTATGAGTAGGGAGTCAGAATGTGATCTCGCAATTTCAAGGAAAATACGCCCTTGTCACTGGTGGTAACAAAGGCATAGGTTTTGCTATTTGTAAAGGACTGCTTGATAAGGGGTTTGAGGTGATTGTGACAGCGCGATCGCTTGATAAAGCCAAAGCAGCCGCAGAACAACTGCGATCGGCAAACTCAAAAGTCCATACCGTAGAACTTGATGTTACAGATGACCAAAGCATTCACCAAGCCGCAAAGCACTTGAGTCAGAAAATCCATCACCTTGATGTTAGCCAAGCATTCCTACCCCTACTAGAAAAAGCTAAAAACTCACGTATAATCAATGTTTCCAGCGGCTACGGTCAATTAAACGGGCTATCTTATAACGTTCCTAGTTATTGTTTATCCAAACTCACCCTCAACGGTGTAAACATTATGTTAGCTGATGCCTTAAAAGAAAAAGGTATCGCAGTTTACACCATGAGTCCTGGTTGGGTAAGAACAGATATGGGTGGTGGTTCTGCACCCCGTTCCCCCGAACAAGGTGCTGATACTGCTATCTGGCTTGCAACTGAAGCTGCATTAAGCTTGAGTGGAAAGTTTTTTCAGGATCGTAAAGAGATTTCTTACTGATATTGATAGGAGCAAAAAAACCGCAGATGGACGCAGATGAACGCAGATAAGATAATAATCTTAACCTTGGCGTCCTTTGCGTCTTGGCGGTTCAATATAAATTAAAAAAGTAAAAAATATGACACAAGAAGAAGCTAGATTGCAAGCAGACCGAGAACGTATCGCCTACTGGAAACGCTGGGGTCCCTACCTCAGCGAACGGCAATGGGGTACAGTGCGAGAAGATTACAGCGATGATGGTACTGCGTGGGACTTTTTTCCTCACGACCACGCTCGTTCCCGCGCCTATCGTTGGGGTGAAGATGGTATTGCTGGAATTTCTGATAACCACCAAAGATTGTGTTTTGCTATTGCTTTGTGGAATGGTCAAGACCCCATTTTGAAAGAAAGGATTTTTGGCTTAACGGGAAGTCAGGGTAATCACGGGGAAGATGTTAAAGAATACTACTTTTACCTTGATAATACCCCGACGCACTCCTACATGAAATACCTGTATAAATATCCACAGGCTGCATTTCCTTACTCTCAACTGGTGGAAGAAAACCGCAGCAGAAGTCGTCGAGAATTTGAGTATGAACTGCTTGATACAGGTGTATTTGCAGAAGACCGCTACTTTGATGTGTTTGTTGAATATGCTAAGAATACGCCGGATGATATTTTAATCCAAATTAGCGCTGTTAACCGAGGACCTGAAGAAAGAACGCTCCATCTTTTACCTACATTATGGTTTCGTAACACTTGGTCTTGGTTTCACGATCGCGAGAAGCCTTTGCTCAAAATCTGGAATTCAAATTCTCAAGTCAGTGTGATTGAAGCATCGGAACCGACGTTAGGAAAGAGATGGTTATACTGCAATGAAGCGAAAGAATTATTTTTTACAGAAAATGAGACTAATTACGAAAGATTGTTTGGGGTTGGGAATGCATCTCCCTATGTCAAAGATGGCATTAACGATTATCTGATTCATGGTCGCAAAGACGCAGTAAATTCCAATCAAATTGGTACAAAAGTTGCAGCCCACTATTTGTTAACAATTGCTCCCGGAGAAACCAAAACCGTACAGTTGCGACTTTCTGACCTTTCAGACTTACCAGAACCATTTGGGGATAGTTTTAATAAGATTTTAGGCGATCGCATCAAAGAAGCCAATGAATTTTATCAACGAATTTCTCCTTCTCCCCTCAGCGAAGACGAGCGCAATGTCCAGAGACAAGCATTTGCAGGAATGTTGTGGAGCAAACAATTTTACTATTTTGTTGTCGAAGATTGGTTAAAAGGTGACCCAGCAACTGTACAGCCACCAGCCTCAAGACAGCAGGGTAGAAACTCGCAATGGTTGCACCTCTTCAATGATGACATTATTTCAATGCCTGATAAATGGGAATATCCTTGGTATGCGGCTTGGGATTTGGCATTTCATGTGATTCCCTTGGCTATGATTGACCCAGACTTTGCTAAGCTACAGCTCTCTCGCCTGACGAGAGAATGGTATATGCATCCCAATGGTCAACTTCCGGCTTACGAATGGGCGTTCAGTGATGTTAACCCACCAGTCCACGCATGGGCGGCGTGGCGTGTCTATAAAATAGAGCAAAAAATCTACGGGCGTACTGATAAATCTTTTCTAGAACGAGTGTTTCAAAAGTTACTACTGAATTTTACTTGGTGGGTGAACCGCAAAGACGTTGAAGGGAACAATATCTTTCAGGGGGGATTTTTAGGGTTAGACAACATAGGGGTTTTTGATCGCAGTGCAGAATTACCCACAGGCGGCTACTTAAATCAAGCGGATGGAACCAGTTGGATGGCTATGTACTGCATGAATATGTTAACAATTGCTATAGAACTGGCACAAGATGAGCCTGCTTATGAGGATATAGCTAGCAAGTTCTTTGAGCATTTTCTTCGCATCGCTGGTGCAATGGATGGTATTGGTAAAGATGAGATAGCTCTGTGGGATGAAACTGATGGTTTTTACTACGATGTATTGCGTTTTCCTGATGGTCATCATTACCCCATGAAAGTGCGTTCTATAGTAGGATTGGTTCCTTTATTTGCCGTGGGAACTTTAGAACCAGAATTGATAGAGAACTTACCAAACTTTAAGCGTAGGACGGAATGGTTTATCAAAAACCGACCTGACTTGACTACAGGTATCGCCTGTATGCAAAAAATGGGAGTTGGAGACCGGAGATTGCTGGCGATCGTGAAAGAACAAAAATTACGCCGCCTTCTCGAAAAGATGCTAGATGAAGCTGAGTTTCTCAGTCCCTATGGTATCCGTTCTGTTTCCAAGATTCATCAATCCCATCCGTATATTCTAACAGTCAATGGTCACGAGTACCGAGTCGATTACGAACCAGCCGAATCCAGCACAGGTTTATTTGGTGGTAACTCTAACTGGCGCGGTCCAATTTGGTTTCCAATGAATTACCTGATTATTGAGTCACTCCACAAATTCCATGAGTATATGGGGGACGCATTTAAAGTAGAATGTCCAACAGGCTCTGGCAATGAAATGACTCTAAAAGAAGTGGCAATTGAATTGTCTGTTCGGTTAAGTCAAATTTTTATGAAAAATTCCTCTGGACGCAGACCTGTATACGGTGGTACGGAGGTGTTTCAGACCAATCCTCACTGGTACGATTTTATTCTTTTCAATGAGTACTTTCACGGAGACAACGGTGCGGGTATAGGAGCTAGCCATCAAACTGGTTGGACAGGGCTCATCGCAGAAATGATTCAGCAGTGCGGAGAACATGGGGCTTCTTTTGGATTAAGCTGAAAATAAAGATGCGATCGCCCGTAAGAGGATGTTTGAAAAGTCCTTTCATCAGTAGCAATCATATTCAATATCCCCCTAAATCCCCCTTAAAAAGGGGGACCGTTAGAGTATTTTCCACCCTTTTTAAGGGGGGCTAGGGGGGATCAATAAGTACTTAAAATCACAGCCAACCACTTTTCAAACAACCTCTAACAGTAATTTCCTGCTAATTGAAGGATAGCTTTGCTATCATCCCAAGTAGCACCAAGCTGAGCACCAATTTCATAGGGCAAAACATTTATAGTAGCACCACTATTAATACTGCTTGGATAAGACAAATTGATTGACATTTAACCCCTGTAGAGACGTTGCACTGCAACGTCTCTACATACTATCAAACTCATTTTGTGATGAATTATTTGTTGAGTATTTGAATCGCATATTGTTTAATCAGCCTGGTTAGACTGTTTCATAGCTTGCATTAAAGTTTCCCCTACACCAAAAGTATCATAGGGTGTTGCTAGGTAATAAGTTTTGTTTGGTTCTAAAGGATAGATATCGTCATTAGTTTCTATTTCTGACGCGAGAATACGCATTAATTCCATCTTATCTGCGACAGAAAGCTCTCGAATGACGCTCAGTACTTCTGTTAATGTCATGTTCCTTTGCTCTCCTAATAATCACACTGTTTTTATTTTTTGACTGGCGGATAAATCTCGCGATTGCAAATTTCATCATCCAGTCTTGCCAATTCTTCTTTAACTATATTCTGATGGTCGAGGTGGCATAATTTTGCATAATCGTTTTTCTTATTATGGCAACCGAGCAGTTGGTGATAGCATATAGTGGATGCCGTCTTGGCAGGGACCTGCAATGTTGAACCAACGGGATATGCAACAAAACTACGTTCAGGCGGATACTCTTGAGTCTACCTTACTGTAATGACCCATATTGTTTCCAATGAATTACCCGCTTATTGAGTCATTTTATCAATTGTGCGGAGAATATAGCGCAAACACATAGATTATTTATTAAAAATGGGGGAGAAATGAAAGTTGGTAAGTCATATACAAGACTTCTTGTCAAGGATTTAAAAGCTTGTTTCTTGTTTTACAAAGATGTCATGGAATTTGAAGTGACCGTAGAAGATGAAGAAGCGGGATATATCGAATTTAACGCCGGGGATATGAGGCTGAGTTTATTCCGGCGAGAGGAAATGGCACATATGATTCATAATGCAGAAAAGCCTCCCCATGCTGAATGTCAAGACACCGTAGCATTAATTTTTATGGTTCAAGATTTGGAAGAAGAGTATCAGAAATTAAGACATAAAGGTGTGCAATTTACCGCAGCACCAATGAACAATCCATATTACTCCATCAAAACTGCCTATCTTCGAGATCCAGATGGAACTTTGATTGGTTTGTATCAGTATTTGACATGATATAAGGGTGTGGGGGTGTAAGGGTGTGGGGTGTAGGGGCAAGAGCGAATAAGAGAGGTTATAAAAGGTAATGGCGACTAAACCCGTAATCATGACCGTTGATGACGACCCGGAAGTGCTACAAGCAGTGGCTAGGGATTTGCGACAGGAGTATGGCGATCGCTTCCGAGTTATCCGCGCCGAGTCTGGTAGCAGTGCATTGGAAGCTTTAGAACAAATTAAACTCCGCAATCAACCAGTGGCGTTGTTCCTAGTAGACCAAAGAATGCCACAAATGTCAGGCGTAGAATTTTTAGAACAAGCAATGTCAATGTTTCCTGACACAAAACGGGCATTGCTCACCGCCTACGCAGATACAGATGCAGCCATCCGCGCCATCAACAATACGCATATTGACTACTACTTAATGAAGCCTTGGGACCCGCCCGAAGAAAGATTATACCCAGTGCTTGACGATTTACTAGGTGATTGGCTAGCAACTTTTCGACCACCTTTTGAAGGAATTCGCGTGGTTGGTAATCGGTGGTCTCCCCACTCCCATCAAATTAAAGATTTCTTAGCGAGAAACCAAGTCCCTTATCTATGGTTAGATATTGAATTATCTGAAGAAGCAAAACAACTAGTTACGTGTGCTAGTTGTGAGAAAAACTTACCTCTCGTTATTTTCCAAGACGGTTCCACCCTTATACAGCCGAACAACCTACAAGTTGCGGAGAAAATAGGTCTACAGACTCAAGCAGAAAAGCCATTTTACGATTTGATTATCATCGGTGGTGGACCAGCTGGTTTAGCAGCTGCAGTTTATGGTGCATCAGAAGGGCTACGTACAGTCATGGTAGAACGAGAAGCCCCAGGAGGGCAAGCAGGAACCAGTTCTCGTATAGAAAATTACCTTGGATTTCCTACAGGTTTGAGCGGAGCCGATTTGGCTCGACGTGCTGTAACACAAGCAAGACGCTTCGGTGTAGAAATTCTCACACCACAAGAAGTTACGGGTATTCGTTTACAAGACCAGTATCGCTTTGTACAATTAGAGAACGGTAGCGAAATCAGCTGCCATGCCCTAATTTTAGCATTAGGTGTATCATGGCGACGGTTAGATGTACCAGGACTTGACCGTTTAACAGGTGCTGGAGTATACTATGGCGCTGCCCAAAGTGAAGCCATAAGTTGTCAAGGCGAAGAAGTTTACATTATCGGAGGCGCAAACTCAGCCGGACAAGCCGCAATGTACTTTTCTAAATTTGCCCACACAGTCACAATGTTAGTACGCGGCGACTCCCTCACCAAAAGTATGTCTCAGTATCTCATCGACCAAATTGCCGAAACACCAAACATCATAGTCAAAACCCATACCACTCTCACAGAAGCAAAAGGAGAAACCAGTTTAGAAGCGCTAACCATTCACAATTCCGTCACAGGTGAAACCCAAACTGTTCCAGCCACATCCTTATTTATCTTTATTGGCGCAGTACCCCGTACCGACTGGTTAGACGGAGTAGTAGAACGAGACGAAAGAGGATATATCTTAACAGGTCCAGATTTATACAAAGATGGACGCATCAAAGGATGGACATTAGAACGCGCTCCCTATTTATTAGAGACAAACATCCCCGGTATTTTTGCAGTTGGTGATGTACGACATGGTTCAATAAAGCGAGTCGCATCCGGTGTTGGAGAAGGTTCCATCTGCGTTCAATTTGTCCATCGATACCTTAGCAATGTGTTATGAGTAGTCAGCTAATGGTTAATGGTTAATGGTTAATGGCTAATGATTGTAAACACACAGATACACGCGGATACAATAAAAAATTATCTGCGTTCATCTGCGTTCATCTGCGGTTAAAATTTAAAACCAAAGGAGTCTCCATGCTGCACGATCCAAATCAAATGATGCTGTTCCCCAAATTACCAGATGAAGCTTTAGAAGAAATGAAGCAGCATGGTAGAGAAATACAACTCAATACAGGCGATATCTTATTTAATGAAGGTGACACAAACTATCACTTTCACGTTGTCCTCGAAGGCGTAATTGAAATTACTAAGCAAGTTGGTGACGAAACACGAGTACTAGCTGTTCATCGCCAAGGGGAATTCATGGGCGAACTTTCCATGCTGACAAGTTCGAGTTCCATTGCTAGCGCTCGTGCGATCGCCCCTAGTCTAGTTTTAAGAATTGACATCGATAGATTTAGAAAAATCCTCGCCGAATGTTCGCCTTTAGCTGATACAATTTTAACAGCTATGGCTGGACGAGCCAAAGATGTAGAAGCACAGTTGCGCCAACAAGAGAAAATGGCAGCGTTGGGTAAGATGTCAGCAGGTCTTGCTCACGAACTCAATAATCCAGGAGCTGCTGCACGACGAGCAGCTTCCCAACTGCGGGAAAATTTTCAAAATTGGCAAACTCTGACACTGCAGTTAAATTTACTCTCTAAAGAGCAAATCAAGTTTATAGCTGATATTCAATCTCAAGCCGCAAAACACGCCTCTCACACCTCAAAACTCGATCCTCTTACCCAAAGTGATAAAGAAGACGAAGTTTCAGACTGGTTAGAAGACCATGACATCAGCAATGGTTGGAAGCTGGCTCCAACCCTGGTTAATGCTGGATTCGATACTAACAAACTAGATTCTGTTGCAGATAACATTCCTCCTGAATGTCTTGGTCATGTTCTTCAATGGTTAGAAGCAACCCTCGCATCTTATGGGCTCATTAATGAAATTGAGCAAAGTACGAGTCGTATTTCCGATTTGGTAAAAGCAATTAAAGGCTATTCCTATATGGATCGAGCTTCTTTACAGGAAATAGATATACATGATGGACTTGAAAATACTCTGCTTATCCTCCAGCATCGCTTGAAAAAGGGAGTCATCGTTAAGCGTGAATACAATCGCAATTTACCCAAAATCTGCGCCTATGCTGCTGAACTCAATCAAGTTTGGACAAATTTGATTGACAATGCTATAGATGCAATGAATGGTAAGGGAGATTTAACCATTCGGACTTATCAAGACAACAGCTGTCTTGGCGTTGAAATCGCCGATACAGGAGCAGGTATTCCACCTGCAATTCAATCTCGAATTTTTGAACCATTTTTTACAACAAAAGGTGTAGGTAAAGGGACTGGTTTGGGTTTGGAAATTGCCTACCGCATTATTGTGAATAGACATCATGGCAATATCTACTTTGAATCTAAACCCGGTGATACACGCTTTCGTGTCCGGTTACCTATTCAATCTCCAAAATCGTGTACAGAAGTTTCAAAGTAAAATTGATGTGAAATCTTTTAAACACAGCTTTTATAAATTATGCTTGATATCAATACTTTACGCCAAGTACCGCTCTTTTCTAAATTGAGTGACGAAAGATTGCAATGGTTGCTTGCAGAGGGTGTAGAAGTCTGGCGAGAACCGGGTGAAATTCATCGTTATGAAGGTGACCCTGCTAACCATGTTTTTGTATTGCTTGAAGGTCAAATACGGATTACACAGAAAGTGGGTAATCAAGAAGTTTTACTAGCAATTTACGAACCAAAAACGCTGTTTGGTGAATTACCAGTTTTAATGGGTCAAACCCATTTTTGGGCTAGTGGTCGGGCTGTGACTCGCTGTCATATTTTTGAATTACCATTACACGTATTTTGGGAAATGCTTTCTAGTTGTACCTGTGTGATGACAACAATTCTCCGCACAATGGCTGAACGCTTGCAAGAGGTACAGACGATTTCTCAACATCGAGAAAAGTTAGTAGCATTAGGTACTTTAGCCGCAGGTTTAGCACACGAGTTGAATAATCCCGCTTCTGCGTGTCGCAGAGCTGTGGGACAACTGCGTCAAACTCGAGAAGTGTTACAACCACTGACTATTAAGCTCAATCAACAGCAGTTAATTTGCTCCCAAAAAGCTTTTTTGGCTGAGTTACAGCAAGATGCGATCGCCCGTGCGAAAACCGCAGAAAAATTAGACCCAATCGCCCAAAGTGATTTAGAGGATGAAGTCACTCAATGGCTAGAAGGGTGCAATATAAATAATGCTTGGAAATTAGCTCCTACCTTGGTAACAGCAGGACTTAATATTGAATGGTTGGAGAGTGTAAGAAAAAATGTAGGTGATTTATTGTTAGGAAATGTCCTGGGTTGGATAGAAATAACACTTCAAGAAAGGGGATTGTTAGACGAAATCGACCATTGTACTTTGCGTATTTCTACCCTCGTTGAAGCGGTCAAAGATTATTCTTATATGGATAAAGCACCACTTCAGGAAATCAATGTACATGATGGTATAGAAAGTACTTTAACCATCTTAAGTCACAAGCTCAAGCAGGGAAATGTGATGGTCATTAAAGACTATGATACGAAAGTACCACGTATCTGGGCTTATGGTAATGAACTTAATCAAGTCTGGACAAATCTGATTGATAATGGAATTGATGCCTTAGAGCAGGGTGTGGGAAATGATGGACAAGCTCCGACTATTGGGATTCGTACAAGTTGTGAAACTGACTTTTTGCTTGTAGAAATTACTGATAATGGTTATGGGATTTCTCCAGAAATGCGATCGCATATTTTTGAGCCATTTTTTACAACAAAAGATGTAGGTAAAGGGACTGGGCTTGGACTGCACATTGTCTACCGTATTGTCGTAGACCAACATCAAGGAGATATTCGGATTTTCTCGCAACCAGGGGAGACGAGATTTCAAGTGCGCTTGCCATTGTAATAATTTTTATTATGTTTTTGTTCTTTATCTCAAGAGTTATGCTAGTAGTTTTTGAGATATATAGCAATTGTATTTGATTTGTAAAACTTGCAAACCCCAGAAACCCGGTATCTTTGAGATACCGGGTTTCTCGCCTTTACAAATAATTTAGGTCTGCTATATCTCTTTTTGTAGAGATACTTCAAAAATGTTTCTTCTGTGATAGGTCTTGAGTATTTCCTCACAAAAACTTCAAAATGTTTTTTTACTCTAAAAATATAGCCAGGACAACCTCAACATAACTTACAGCAGTTTTCACCTAAATGAACCACATCCAAAGTAAGGGCTCTCAACCGTACCCTCCGGGAAGGCTCCGCCAACGCCCCTACAACTGTGGTCTATTTACCTGAAAATGGCTGTAATTACAAATAGTTAAAACATTACCCAACCAAAAAAAGTATGCTACCAAATATACACACCCAAATCAATAATAAATTTGTATGAATCCCTGATTCAACAGAGCAACGCAATCATACGGTTCATACAACAGCAGAACTATTACAAAGGAACTTAATGATGAATTTATAGTATCTGTAACAAAACCAAGCAATAGTTGAAGATTTGCATATGAAAGAAGCACTACACCATAATGAAGAAATAGTCACTCAGCAATTAGCAGAACTGGAAACTATTTACGCCACTGCTCCCGTTGGTTTATGCTTTGTGGACACAAGTTTGCGATTTATCCGTATCAACGAACACCTAGCGGCTATGAACGGGTTGTCTGTGTCGGAGCATATTGGGCGTACAATCAAGGAAGTGCTTCCTACTATGAGCGCAGAATTGGAGCTGCTTTATCAGCAAGTTATCTATTCAGGAATGCCAATTGTCAATCACAAAATTCGCGGTAGCACGCCTGCACAACCGGGAATTGAACGTGTTTGGTTAGTAAGTTTCCGCCCTTTAAAGGGATCTGGTGGTAAAGTATTGGGTGTGAATGTGATGGTGCAAGAAATTACTGAGAACCAAAAAGTTCTAGAAGCGCTACGAGAGAGCGAGTTGCAATACCGCACCCTTGCTAACAATCTTCCTGCTCTTGTTTACAGAGTTTTTCCGAGAGAAAATCACCGTACATTTCTCTTCAACAATATAGCAGAGACAATAACGGGATCTAAACTTGAGGACTTGACTCCTGGTGAAGTTTGTATAATCGACCCTCTAATTTTACCAGAAGATCGTACACGGGTAATTGCAATGGTCAAGGATGCAGTTGCCAGAAACGAGCCCTTCCAATTTGAATACCGCATTCGCGACAAAGAAGGTAACATTCGTTACCTTTGGGAACAGGGTAAACCCGTTTACACTACTAATGGTCAACAGTTGCAGATTGATGGCGTAATTTTTGATATCACCGCTAACAAACAAACGGAACAGAAAATTCGCGAACAAACTGCCTTGTTAGATGTTGCTACAGATGCGATTTTTGTCAGAGACTTAGAACATCGCATTTTATTTTGGAACGCTAGTGCTGAGCAACTGTATGGTTGGGAGGCATCAGAAGTGATTGGAGCGAAGGCTACCGAACTTTTTTCCAGAAATATCATACCACAAGTTGAAGAAGTGACTTTGACTGTTATTAATGAAGGAAAATGGCAAGGTGAGTTGCAGATGGTTTCAAAAAGCGGCAAGAACCTTGTTGTTGAAAGCCACTGGACTTTAGTACGTGATGAAACAGGACAACCAAAATCAATTCTTGTTGTTAACACAGACATTACGGAAAAAAAACAACTGGAAGAACAGTTCCTCCGCACTCAACGGCTAGAAAGCCTCGGTGCTTTAGCAAGTGGTATTGCTCATGACTTCAATAACATCCTCACTCCGATTCTGATAATTGCCCAACTGCTTTCATTTAAACTTTCTAATCTTGATGAACAAGATCGGCAACTATTGGATACTCTGGAAGAAAACTGTAAACGTGGAGCCGAGTTAGTCCAGCAAATTCTGTTGTTTGGAAAAGGAGTAGAAGGGAAGTACATATCTTTACAAGTAAAACACATACTTCAGGAAATTGAGCAGATTGCCAAAAACACATTTCCAAAATCGATTGAAATCTATACTAATCGACCAACACAAGATTTGTGGTTAGTCTCGGCAAATCCTACTCAACTCAATCAGGTTTTGCTGAACCTGTGTGTCAATGCTCGTGATGCCATGCCTAATGGGGGTGTTCTCAGTTTGAAAGCCGAAAATCGCTACATTGATGATAACTATGCAACGATGAATCCAGAAGCAAAAGCGGGTGCTTATGTGGTCATCACTATATCAGATACAGGCTGCGGTATACCCCAAGAGCAATTGGAACGCATTTTTGAACCTTTTTTCACGACTAAAGAAGTGGGACAAGGTACGGGATTGGGGCTATCAACTGTAAGGAGAATCGTCAAAAACCACAGTGGTTTTATAGAAGTACACAGTGAAGTTGATAAAGGTAGCCAATTTAAGGTGTACTTCCCAGCTACTGGAATGGAAGACACGGAGGACATTTTTGATACTGAAATACCTAGAGGAAATGGTGAATTGATTTTAATAGTTGATGACGAAGTATTTATTCTTGAAACTACCAAAACTTTAGTAGAACAATATAATTATAAAATCCTGACTGCTCGTAATGGTATTGAAGCAATCTCACTCTATGCTCAGCATGGAAATGAAATTAGCTTGGTGCTTATGGATCTACAGATGCCCTCAATGGATGGGTTGAATGCTATGCGTATTTTACAAACAATGAATCCCTCTATTAAAATAATTGCTAATAGTGGAGTGATGTCAGAATCTCAGTTTGTAGAAGTAGGTGATATCGGTGTAAAAGCATTTTTATCAAAGCCTTATACTGTTATGGAATTACTCCGTACTATTAAAGATGTTTTAAGTGGATTGTAATCCTACGTGTGTAGGAAAGACTACAAGGGAAGCGCGAAAATTAGAAACTGTGAAGTGTGACAATTAAAAACCCGGTTTCTTGGAGAAACCGGGTTTCTGACAGCGCGAACAACCCTTAACCGAGTAATATTACCCCAGATCCTTATTGTCAACTGACTGGAATTGCTTCACTGCTTGTCAGTACAACCAGGAAGTGATGAGCATTAGGTGCGTGCATTGCTTGAATGCCCAGACTAGCCCGATTTAGAATATCGGCATGAGTATTGATGACCTGACCTTCATTATCTAGAATAGAGTGATGGAAGTTCAATCCATTCAGATTAAAAGCCATTGTACTGACACCAAGTGCAGCAAACCAAATACCTACCGTTGGCAAAGCAGCTAAAAGAAAATGGAAAGTGCGGTGGTTACGACTCGCAAACCAAGGAATGAGTAATCTTCCCAAGAAGCCAGAATGTCCTGCTAAATAATTGTAAGTAATGTTCGATTGGTTCAGTGTGTATCCTGCATTAGGTGATTCATTCTCATTGGTATTGCAAATTTATGCGATAGGGCTGCGATGTGATGTTAAACAAATCACAGCAACGGGTTGGCTTTTGGATAAATCCCGAAACCATTGGGGGTAAAACCAGCGACGCAAACCTGGTATCCTACCTATCAAAAGACTTGGCAAACTCAGGTTAATTGCCCTCGGTGCATCAAACATTCCATACTCAAATTTGCTACGCACATCTATAAGTAAGGGAGGTTCAGGTAAGTTGGCAAATTCCGAGGGAGAAATATTAATCACGAATGGTTGAACAGAAGATATAGATGCCATATCAGGGAGTTACAAATAAAAAAGTCGGACAATATTTCTTGTGGTACGGGCGTCCTCGCCCGTGAACAAGATGAACAAAATGCTTTGGGATTAACCTGCTTTTGTCACTTTGGGTGAATGCAATAATACTGAAGTTGTTTCTAAGTGTAAACCCAGCTGCTTGGAGAAGTCCGAGTCGTATATCGCTTGTTGAAAATTTTTAGCTACTTTAACTTGCTCGGGTCGGAGATGCTTTGCATCTCTTAAATCAGTATGACTGAGATTAGAATAGCTCAAATCAACTCCTTCTAATAAAGAATGACGCATATCTGCATAGCTTAAGTCAGTACTCTTCAAAGAGGCTTTTTGATTTGACTAGAAATGTCTAGGTCATTCACTAACACATCTACTATGTTTCTGAGTTTAATCTTGCGATCGCCAACAGAAATCCCCATATCTGCAAGACTCCTTCAAAGAAGCAACACCGCAATTCAGACAAGCATTCATCCCATGCTGATATAAAATATCCTGCTTAAGCTTGTTAAATAGTTGACCCATACCTAAACCCTCGCGATCGCTGTTCTTCCACTCCCTACCACAATGCGTCTGGGTTAAATTCAATCAGCGAATAACATTGCTTTATTTACTATATAAAGCAGATAGTAATATAAAAATCAAGTTAAGTTTTGTAATTTTTTTATTTTTTGCAACTCCCGAATTCTGGGACGTGTGCATTTTCCGCCAGCTTCGACACGATAGTACTTTGGTTGATAGCTGCAAGAACCCAAGTCAAGCTATACAAAGTTTTAAACCAACTTACAAACTTTTGAGCATGAGGGTGATGTGGGTTTAGAATACGTTCGGTAACTGCTTGATGTAGTTGTCGTCCTGGAGGGTTCTGCCAAGCTAACCAGGTATAAATATTTGCTTTATCAAGATGAGGCTCTGTAAATGGTGCGCCTTTACTTTTTGCATCTTGGACGACTTCCTGAGCATTTTGATGAATGTCAGCCATTCTCTACCGCACCTCAATTCCTCGTTCAGCAGCGATTACAACTTGTCGCTCAGTAAAGACAATACTGCTTGGTTTACCTTTTTCAATCCTTTGAATTGTAATACCTTCCTCACTGGGGCTTTCAG
The DNA here is from genome assembly GCA_035967975.1 of Scytonema sp. PMC 1070.18. GTDB lineage: Bacteria > Cyanobacteriota > Cyanobacteriia > Cyanobacteriales > Nostocaceae > Scytonema. The sequence goes on along the minus strand of JAWQFQ010000026.1, from coordinate 35,974 downwards.
TATTTGCAATTGCAGCTAGGCTTGTCCAGCAGTCACTATTATGGGTTGTAGCGAAAACTTGAACATTCAGTCGCTTAGCTGTTTTCCAGATTAATTTCCACATATCAGACATTGCGCTAAAGTGAAGCCCGGTGTCAATTTCATCCACTAGTAAAACACCGTTTCTTGCATCAACAATTGCTAGTGTAAGTCCTAACATTCGCCATATTCCATCTCCCATGTTGCCAAGAGGTATAGGTTGATCGCTATCAGATAGACGTACTCGAAAGCCGCTACGTGAGACAGTTTCTTTATATTTAATCTCGCTTGGAGCAATGCGTTCGATTTTTGGTTCAATGGTTCGGAGTGCTTCTATAACAAAATCTTCCTCAGAAGTTAGAACTACTTTATTAAATAAATTAATCATTTCCTTTGCTGTTAGAAAGGATGATGTTATAAATTGTGTTCTAACTCCAGATTTATTCAAATCTCTACGAATCCGCCTGACATAATCTAAGGGAAGACCTTCCGCAGGTGACAATGGTAATTTTATACTTTCATACTTCTGTCCCAACCACTCAATAACCAATACCAACTCTTGTAATTCTTCAAATAAGTTAAGTTGGGCTGTATTTTCTACAGAGAAAACAATTCCTCCTTCATTGTTATGATTGCCACTAATGATGGAAAATTTACTACCTACATCAATTTCATGACCATAAAAAAGATGGCGAACATCTAACTCACGACTGCCATCTCGTTCCTCGTTTAAAATATACTCGCCTCGACCAATCATTACTTCTTGTAATGTTTCGAGGTTAGACTGAGAGGTAAGCAGTTGAATTGCTTCTAAGATTGATGTTTTACCACTATTGTTAGTACCGACAAGCAGGTTTAACTTGCCAAGCTGTTGAAGCTTAAATGTTTGGAAACAACGAAAATTTTCAATTTTTAATGTCTTTAACATAATTTGACGAAATTGTCCAGATTATAGTATATAGTACCAGGATAAACGTTGTCATTGGTCATTTAAGGTGTGACTGAGGGCGATCGCTTTACCAATAATCTCCACAGTTTCTAATTTTGGCTCTTAGCTGATACGCGATGTGCTGACCGCTTAAAGTATATCGTCGGGAGTGAAAATCCCAGTTTCACATCAAAATTCATGACATAGACTACTAGACAGAATCAAGATATTACTGTATAGTCATATAATGAAAACAAGGATTGATTTCCATATGGAGTTAGCCATGATGTTATTCCGACAACTCTTTGACCCAGAAACAAGTACATATACTTATTTAATTGCTGATGTAGGGACTAAAACTGCGATTTTGGTCGATCCGGTGTTAGAACAGGTGGAACGCGATCGCCAATTACTCAAAGAACTAGGACTCACTCTAAAATACTGTCTAGAAACCCACATCCACGCCGATCATATTACTGGAACGGCTAAACTGCGGGAGATGACGGGTTGTTTGGGAATTGTACCGGAGAACGCCCAAGCTAGATGTGCAGATAGGTTGATCAAGGATGGTGAAGTATTGGAATTGGGTAGTGTGAGGGTAGAAGCGATCGCAACTCCGGGTCATACTGATAGCCATCATGCTTATTTAGTAAACGGAACTCACCTGCTGACTGGAGATGCACTATTAATTCGTGGTTGTGGACGGACTGATTTCCAGAGTGGGGATGCAGGGATAATGTATGACTCGATCTCACAACGATTGTTTACATTACCTGATGAAACCTTGGTATATCCTGGTCATGATTATCGCGGTAACACAGTATCCACCATTAGGGAAGAGAAACAGTGGAATCCCCGATTTGTGGGACATAACCGCAATGAATTTATCCAATTGATGGAAAACTTGAATCTACCTAATCCTAAAAAGATGATGGAAGCCGTACCCGCTAACCAGCGCTGCGGTCATGTGGCTGCGTAACTAAATCTCACACAAACTCTGCTTATCTCTGCGTTTAAAAATCCTACATTACTAAGTATAAAAAGTTATGTCTACTTCTCGCTTGAATAGATTACAAACCATTGATGCTCAAACTCTGAAAAAATTAATTGAGCGACAAGCTGTCACACTGATAGATGTCCGAGAACCTGCTGAATTTGCAGCGGAGCATATTCCCGGCGCAATACTGGTTTCCCTTTCCAAATTTGAACCGCGCAAAGTTTACCAAGATGAGGACACCCAAGTCGTTCTCTACTGTCGTTCCGGAAATCGCTCGACAATGGCTGCTCAAAAGTTGTTTGATGCGGGTTTTGCAACAGTAACCCATCTTGACGGGGGTATGGGTGCTTGGAAACAAGCAGGTTATCCCACCAAAGTTAACAAAAATGCCCCTATTAGTTTAATGCGGCAGGTACAGATTATCGCTGGTTCTCTAATGTTAACAGGTACATTATTAGGAGCATTTGTTTCTCCCTGGTTCTTACTTCTCAGTGGCTTTGTGGGAGCGGGATTAATGTTTGCGGGAATTACAGATACTTGTGCGTTAGGAATGCTACTGGCAAAACTCCCTTATAATCAACGGAGCAGCGTATGATTTGGATAATTGGACATCTACTGGCTGCTTGTATTGGGGTGAGCTTAGGTTTGATTGGTGGTGGTGGTTCGGTATTGGCGCTACCAATTCTAGTGTATGTCATGGGTGTACCTCCAAAATCTGCGATCGCCATGACTTTGGTGATTGTAGGTACTGTTAGTTTGTTGGGAGTGATTCCCCACTGGCGAGCTAAAAATGTAAATTTCAAAACCGCATTGATATTTGGTGCGGCGACGATGCTGGGGGCATTTGCTGGTGCAAAAATTGCTACACTACCAGTAGTTACAGAAACTTTACAAATGATGATATTTGCAGTCATGATGTTAGTGGCTGCAGTGTTAATGATTTACCGTAGTTCCAAGCCTGTAGCGGCAGATGATACACTAGTATCTTATCCACCCCCTGTCTGCAAGTATTGCTGGTTGTGGTTAATGACTGAAGGTTTGGGGGTAGGGGTGCTGACTGGATTGGTTGGGGTTGGTGGTGGGTTTGCGATCGTTCCTGCTTTGGTACTTTTGGGAAATGTACCCATGAAACAGGCGATTGGAACATCACTATTAATTATAGTATTTAATTCAGTAGCAGGCTTTTTAGGTTACTTGGGACACGTTTCTTTGAATTGGAACTTAATGTTTTCTTTCATAGTAGCTGCAAGTGCAGGGACAATTTTCGGTGCATACTTAGCTGAATTTGTTCCAGCGCATAGGCTTCAGAAAAGTTTTGGTTATTTTTTGCTTGCGGTTGCGGCTTTAGTACTAGTGCAGAATCGTCATCATCCTCGGTCTTCAAAGGTAGAAAATCATAGCACCGCAAGGATGATACAGCGCCATTTTCGCTCGTTAGAGAGCCAATTGCAAAAGCGCTGAGTCTGGCTAATAAATACAACCAAGGTAACTTTCTGAAAAAGATGGGCAAAATACCCATCTTTGATAATATATCCGTTTATGATATGGCAAAGCTATCTGGTTTCACTTGGCTCAGGTTGAAGCAGATAAGGACAATTCCAGATCGTATTTCTATACTATCACTTTTTGATAACCAAAATTTTTAAATAGCTAAATAGTAAAAAAAACCCCAGTGCTGATGACACAGGGGGGGATGTAATTGGGTAACTACTACCATTCTGGGTAGTATAAGGATCTGTTTTTTAAAGTATCAAACAAAAGTAAGGAACTGGTGAGGAAATTGTAAATTATTTTTTACAATTCCACCTTGTGAATAAATATAAAACTTACCTGTTTGTTCTTCACATAATCTTCACATTTTCCGGATACTTTAAGTTAGAGTTAAGTAAGAATTATTTTCTAAGAGGATGTTTGAAAAGTGAATGGCTGTAATTTCAGGCACTGGTTGATCCCCCCTAGCCCCCCTAAAAAAGCAGGGCTGATTCATTCGTAATGATATGTATTTTGTCAATATGATTGGCGATAAATATCAGGGCAAAAGTCATAAATTGTTGACCATCCTGATGCCTAACATTGAATGCCAAGCTCGTTTTTTATCTCCTGAACCCTTGCATTTGTAAGCCTTTTAGGGAATGAATCAGCCCTGCCTAAAAAAGGGGGGAAAATCTCTAACGGTCCCCCTTTTTTAGGGGGATAATGGTGGATGTGAAGTGTGCATGCTACTAACAAAGAGACTTTTAAAACATCTTCTAATAACCCAAGTTGCTAGTTATCCAAATAGGCGATCGCAGGCGATGTTATCTACGGTCAAGAAATTTTTAACTATTCATTAGAGGATTCGTAAGCGTTCAGCACTTTAGCCGTCAGCAGTCAGCTTGGAAACACATTTCGGGCGTTCTCTAGGCGTTGTTGATCAGCTTATTAAACACCCCTAGAGCTCATGAAAGCTGACGGCTGATAGCTGATGGCTGAACGCTTACAAGTAAGCAGACATAATTAAACTGACAATCCAGTGTAGATTGGGTTAAGAAATGAAACCCAACACGTACAGAGTTTTGATGGGTGCTGCTCTCGCTCTACCCATAAAACAAATTATTAAGCAGACCTACTTACTTGAGGTGATTGTAGATGTTTTGCTTTTTTCCTGTAAGAATTTACTTAACCTCAATAGTACGTATAAAAAGTGAGGATCTAGTAAAGATTGTATAAAATTTTGTGAAGAAACTGATGTGATTCCGTATCCAATACAGTTCGGTTAACGGTATTGGTGACTAGAGAAACCCGGTATCTCAAAGATACCGGGTTTCTGACACGCATATTTATCCCAGCAGTATTGAGAGTTAGTGGACAAAAGATTTATAATTAACAACCAGCAACTAACAGCTAATAGAAAAAATAAAAAAGCCCACATTAGTGGGCTTGATGCTCCAAGATGCATGATGTTTAACTTTAAGATAGAAAAATATAATGAGAAAATGGTGAGGAAATTGTAAATTTTATTTGACAACAAAGAGTAACAGAATGTAGAATCACGTGCCTCAGTTGTAGTGGTGCTTTGGCGCTAAAGCGCAACTACAAACCCGTGATAATTATTTGTGCTAACTTACATAAAAAGTTATATTTTGCTCACAAATTCCTCACGTTTATTGGCTAGGATGTAGAGTTAGATTTCTTTATAAGATGAATGATTATGATGTATTAACCCCTATAAATAAACCTCTGACCGCGTTGCTCCAACCGTTTGGTTAATCTTTTGAGTCAGGAACTCAACCGCGATTTTTGAGCAAACTAACTAAAATTAATGAAACCAGAGATATTGGCAAGGTTACGGGGCTTCTGTCGCGATGAAGCAGCATTTGAGCAAATCAAACAAATCTTGGGAGGTGAAGTTGAACATTTAGAGCAGGAGATTAAGCAAGCGTATTTCCATTTGGAGCAGCAGAAAGCTTTGTTCCGTGCGATCGCTCGCCTGCGGGAACCACTAGATTTGGAAAAAATTTTTCAAGCCACCGCTATGGAGGTTCGCCAACTCTTGAAAGCAGATCGAGTCGGTATGTTTCGGTTCTACCCAAACTCGGGTTGGGATGATGGTGAATTTGTGTCTGAGGATGTGGATCGAGATTTTCCATCAGCTATGGCTGAAAAAATCCACGACCACTGCTTCGGAGAGCAATTTGCCATTTATTATCAACAAGGACGGATTCAGTATGCCTGCTTTCAGTGCTCCGGAAGCTCTTAAAATCCTCCAAAGCCGGAAGTTAGACTTACCATTCATTATCATCTCCGGTACTATTGGTGAGGAAACTGCCGTTGCAGCAATGAAGGCAGGAGCTCATGACTACTTAATAAAAGGTCATCTCACCCGCTTGGTACCTGCAGTGGAGAGGGAGTTACGGGAGGCTCTTGAACGGCACAAACGGCGTATCACCGAACAGGCTTTACAGGAAAGCGAAGAACGGTTTCGTCAATTAGCAGAGAACATGACCGAGATGGTTTTCTGGATGACAGACTTAGGGGATTTTCAGACGCTCTATGTCAGCCCTTCCTATGAAAGCATTTGGGGATACTCCTGCGAGAGTGTGTCAGCCAACTGTAGGGGATGGGTAGAGACGATTCATCCCCTGGATCGGCATCGTGTTCAAACAGCTTACTCTCAGAAGTCACTGACAGGCAATTATGACTTTGTTAAAGATTAGCGGCGAAAATCTTTGGGTTGATGAAAGTTATGCTCGTATGTATGTAGATGTGAAGGTGGGTTCTTATATTGTCATCACTATTGCTGATACTGGAACAGGTATTTCGTCAACAATTATAGACCGCATTTTTGATCCCTTTTTTACCACAAAAGAACCAGGCAAGGGAACTGGTCTGGGACTTTCCACTGCCATAGGTATTATTAAAAGTCATGGTGGTTTTATCAGTGTCGATAGCAAAGCGGGAAAAGGGAGTACCTTTAAGGTGTACTTACCGAGTATTTGTGCCAATGAATCCCAAGGCATAATCCGTGCAGAACTACCTCACGGTAATGGCGAATTGATTTTGGTGGTAGATGATGAAGTCACTATCTGCGAGATTACCAGAACTACCCTGGAAAACCATAACTATAGGGTTTTAACTGCTAACGATGGAATTAAAGCAGTTGCACTCTACGCTCAGCACAAGGATGATATCAATTTGGTGTTGATAGACCTGATGATGCTAAAGATGGATGGTACTACTACAATTCTCACATTGCAACGCATCAATCCAGAGGTGCAATTCATTGTTATGAGCGGACTGGTGCCTAATTGGACTTGCGATCGCAACCCATACCTGAATATCCAAAAACTTTTGCCCAAACCTTTTACAGCCCAGGCATTACTGAGCACTATACAGGAGGTATTTGCTCAGCAATTATGAATGATACAAATTCAATCATAAATGATATCTGGCAGCATTCTATTTTTGGATAGGTTTTTCCAAAAACTGTTTACCGCAGTCTTTACAAAGATAGCGTTGTTTCCCATACCGATGCCCATTTTTAGATAAACGAGATGAATGACAGTGAGGACATATCATTACTTTCATTACTTGTTGCGGTGCTTCCTGTGTATGGGGTGTCAAGTATGTTACTAATAAAGCTTTAATTTCTGCATAACGAGCTTGTCTTTGGTGTTCATCCTTGCGTAAAGCGTTGAGTAGTAAAGCGTTATAACATAAATGAACCGTTTCTGCTAACAGTTCGCTTTTTTCTACAGTTAAATCTGGATTCCAACTGCGAAACAAGCCAGCAAATTGTTGTATTAACCACTCATTAAAGGTTTCGTTAAAGAGCTTAAACAGCTCTGGTGCAACAAAATACTGAATGTATACAACACGCGGTATGGGATCTGTAAAATATTCAGCATAGGTATTCACCACGCAATCAATAAACTCTGATAATGGCTTTTGTTTGTCTGTTGATTGCATCAGCTTGGCATGAATAGCCGTTACCCGTTCCATGTGACGAGCTTCCAAAGCATGAAAAATTGCCAGTTTATCAGGGAAAAACTGGTATAAAGAACCAACCGCCGTTTCAGCCTTTGCCGCTATCATGTGAGTAGTTGCGGCTTCATATCCCACTTCAACAAAAACTTCTGCTGCTGCTTGGAGGATTTTTTCTACCCGTCGTTGACTGCGTTTTTGCTTAGGTTGACGGCGCATTGGTTTCGATTCTGGTTTGGTCACGTTCTGAGTTGACAAATGTGAATAATGTGTCGTATCTTAAGATTCAAAGATGAAACTATTGTCACAATTCTACTCTAACGATGGCGATCGCTCTCGCAGTAAGCTTGCCCGGTCGTAGATCATCACATTTATTTCAAATACCGTAACGCCAATCTTTGGGAGACTTTTATGGAACCAATTCTACCGGGCGCACCTTGGTTAATTGCCCATCGTTCCATGTTGGGCATTAACAAACCTTATAAAGTCACACTCAACCATCGTGACTATGTACTTTGGCAAAATCAGCAAGGTCAAGTATTTGCCCTTGATAACATTTGTCCTCATATGCAAGCACCGTTATCAGATGGCTGGATTTGCCAAAACATTGAGTCTACAACTATCGCCTGTCCTTTCCATGCACTAGAGTTTGATGGACAGGGAAGACTGCATAATTGCGGTAAAGTAGGCACTCAACCTCTGCTAACTCCTCTGGAAATCGTGATTAAAGACGATTGTATCTGGACATACGGCGGCTATACTCCCAAAATTCCTATCCCGGATCTTATCCCTGAAGTGAGTGCAGGTATGAGATTTTTAGGAGTTGCGGGAGAAAAAAGTATTTGCGGTACCTTTTTGGATAGCATATCCATCAATTATGACTACAACCATCAAAACGGTACACACCGGGAGTTATTTGGCATTAAAGCCAATCGCATTCCCGTATTTGAGCATGAGGGATATTGGGCAAAAGTTGTGCAAGAACTAGATCGTAACGATAGTACCTGGAATGATATCCTCCGCAATCCTCTTGTCCTTACCGCACCCAAGACTTACATTGGAACATTAGAATATGCTTTTCCCGCACTGACAACTTTTCGTGCGGATTTCCCCATTGGAAAAATTTTGCAAGTCCATGTGTTGTATCCAGAAACTGCAACCCAAACTAAAACCTTCGTTTTAGTCTATAGTCAACTACACCCAATTTTGAAACCACTACTGAGGCGTTTTTTGTTAAGTGCAGTGGCAACAGTAGTAGAGCAAGATACATACGCCATTGAAACTTCTTATCCTCGCCAGCCAGCCAAGATTCTCCTGCCTAATGAAGAAATTATGTTTCATGCCCAAAAGCTCTATAGGGAATGGTAACCAATAATTGTCAAAGAAGAGGCAGGGGGCAGGGGCTCACAGGTGTAGGTTTTTTACACCTGTCGTCTATGCAACGGGTGCCCATACGGAGTTTGGGCAAGTGGCACACCTGACAACAATGGTAAAGAGAGAACCCAGCACCTTGGAAGTGCAGGTTGCTCGGATTGTGCGGATTATCACAGCGATCGCCGCTAGTAAGCTCTCAAATTCAACCAACCATCTTGATATGATCGGTGTGCAACAGAATTGTTAGACCGTGTTGATTTTGCGGAGTTCGACATGACCGTTCTCGAATACCTGTATCGTTAGATGATAGCCCTCCATTAACGACATTCCAACGAGTGGTTCTGAGTCAGCCTCATCCACTGGAATTGTTAACAAAGTTTCATCCCAAATAACAACCGCTTCATAAATGTTGAAAACGCACTCACTGCCATCTCCGAGAATCGCTCGTCCGCGCCTTTTCCATCGCAAGTTCAACTCAGCAATCAAATCAGGAGGAAGTGAAAGCCAGCCATTGAACCCTGTGTCTACAATCGCATCTTGCGTAAAAATTCTACCATCAGCACGAAGAATTGAAAGTGGAATGATGGGTTCAAAGTCCGCATTGACTACTCCAGTAATCATGCAGTTGTCCGAGTACGTCCGCCAAATCGACGAACGTGACGAGAGCCAATGCGAACAATCCATATCTGAGCATCTGGGTGACGAGTTTCAAGGCGATCGCAGGCAGCAATTTCGCTCTTATCTACTTCAAAATCTCCGGTTTCGATGTCTATCGCTACAATCTTACCATGATTGCCTTCCTCGACTTGAGAGCGCACCTGAGTCTCATAAATCTCATCACCCGCCCTTGCAAATTCTTCTTTGCTGTAGCGGGGTTGTCGAACTGTCATAGGCTTGACTTGATTTTAACGTTGTTACCCCATATTTTAGCCTTGTTCGGATGAATACTGACATTACTTCAAGGCGTATACATTTTAACAATCATTTTACTGATTTACCTCATTTCCTTGTAAGGATCGGGGATGACTTTTGTAGGAAGTAGGGATAAATTATCTCGTTCATCCTTCTTTTTTCTGTCTTTTGCTCTCACAGTTTCATCATCCCACTCCTGGGGTGTATCGGGATCGCAGTTGCAACAGGAACCCTGAACGACTTCAATAGGGGCATTTGCTGGGTAAGCTTGCTTAGTCGTAGATCATCACATTTATTTCAAATACCGTACAACCATTCTTTGGGAGACTTTTATGGAACCAATTCTACCGGGCTGTTCCCTGTTCCATTTTTTTGTAATTTTTCGACTATTTTTACTGTTGCGAGTGTTTCGAGAATATCGATATACTTAATAGAGTATGACGATCGCCAACGCCAGTTTCAGCTCTATCGTCGGGGTCGTTATGCAGAGTTTAATCTGGTATACGATAGGGGAACAGTTTTCGGTCTGCAAACTAATGGCAGAACAGAATCCATACTGATGTCTCTACCACCTCTTGCTCGCTGGGAATACTGTTACGAACCAGAACCAGGTACACCCGAAGCAAGGCTCACCGAAATCTTTCTCCAGCCTCAAGATTGGGTAAATAAGACTTTTGCCCAAAAATAACAACAATTTTCAGCAATGGGATATTTACTATGAACAGTCAGCAGGATTGTCTTACGTTCTTACAAGGTAATCCAGCTGTGGATTCAAAATCAAGGTTTTGCCAATGATACAGTCTCATCCATTTGATAGTACGACTTAGACCATTGCGACTATCTAGTTAAATGGCGGTCGCTCTACCCCTACTATCCTTGGAGATAAAAAACTTGGCTTAAGTGCAACTAGTATCTTGAAAGGGGAACGCTGAGTTCCCCAATTTCTAGATTTTAGATGAGTTAAGCAAGACTATATTTGCAGCTTACACTGAGAGAGCTTTTTTACCAGCTAACCGACTTTTCAAACACCCTCTAAAGATGTTCCAGATGTTTTCGTATTGTTCCTTCAGAACAACTCAGCACTTTTGCAATTCCAGCATTACTTTTATCTTTGGCAATCCAAAATAGTACTTCCGCTTCGCGTTTCGTGAGTCCAAGCAACTCCAAATCATCAATAGAGAAGGATGACAGTTCTTGTTCCTCTAAGAGCAAGAGATATTGCTCCCTAATTGTGTAAGGAACAAGGTTCAAAAGTAGCTTTCGTCTTGCTTGCCTCATGTACAAGGGTAAACAAGGAGATAGTACATATTCATTGAATGTATTTTGTGCAATCTCATGGTTGAACCAATCTCGCAAAGGTTCTGGCAATAAGTTTGGAGTACATGGGAAAAAATATTGGTTTAACAGTTGTTCTGCCCGTTGAGTCACAAATTGCACTTGCCCATCCCTTTTCAATACGATCGCTCCTATGTGAGCGAAGATTTGCTTGAATTGTATCTAAATCCGCTCCAGCAAAACCAGGGGTACGAGCTGCTAGCTTACCGATCTCGACACTTTTGCTAGAGACACGCTCCTTGCATGCACTCTCAGAATGCCTTCGCGACCAATTTGATCGGGACGATCCACACCGATCCTAGCCCAACACCAGATGTTTTTTAAATTCGATGATATTGCTATATAGTCATATAAATTAATTTTCTAGTGTTGATGATTTTACCTAGGTTGAAAAAAAATCCCCAACTTTACTTGAATGTGGGGTGCGATCGCTTTTATTCTACTGCTCATCAACAATATTCTAATGACTCTACTCGTTTCCATCAGATATTTGTAGAGTTAATTGAGAAACGAAGCATTCTTTTTATTTATGTCAGAGAGTCTTCCTCTAGAAAGTCCCTCAATGTCGAGGCGACAATTACTATACTTTCTCACAGGTGCAGTTGTTGCCACTACAACCAGCACCAATACTGCGTAGGTTTTGGATTTTTATTAGAAATTTGGATATGTAAAGACGTTGCAGTGCAACCTCTTTACAAGGGTTAAATGTCATTTACATTATATAATGGTAGTGGCTACTTTTTACCCGTCCGGTTGCACATTCAATCACTATGTCTGTGAGAGATGCATTTCATGATGTGGTCAGGCGAGCGCTCGAAAAAGATGGTTGGACAATTACGGATGATCCGTTGCGCCTTCTTGTTGAGGAAGTTGAACTGCTAATTGATTTGGGAGCAGAGCAACTGCTGGCTGCAGAAAGGTCAGGAGAAAAAATTGCGGTAGAGATTAAAACCTTCCTACAGGCATCGGCCATTTCAACTTTTCATACAGCCTTGGGACAATTCCTCAACTATCAGGAAGCTTTGGAACTCGATCAACCAGAACGAATATTGTATTTAGCTGTGCCAAAGCAGGCTTATAAAAGCTTTTTTGAAAAACGCTTTGTGCAGAGAATAGTACATAAGTATAGCATAAAAATTTTGATTTATGATCCCAAGCAGGAGGTCATTGTAGAATGGAAAGAGTAGAGAAATATAGAGAGTTAGTGAAACAAGTTCTAGAAGAATATGCAAGCTATAAATTCTCATCAGGTGAAATTGAAGTGATGCCTGTTTTTGATTTAGAACGAGATCACTATCAAGTTGTTAGTGCAGGATGGAAAGACGAGCGTCGAATTTACGGGTGTTCGGTACATATCGATATTAAAGATAGCAAGATTTGGATACAGCATGATGGCACTGAGATTGGATTTGCGGATGAATTTGTAAGGCGAGGAGTTGCAAAAGACGACATTGTGTTGGCATATCACTCGCCGTTCATGCGGCAGTTTGATGGTTTTGCAGTTAGCTAATGAACAAGTTTTGTAAGTAAGTCGGCAGGAAAATTTATAACTATGTAACGAAATGTAAATGGAAAAATATTAGTACAACTTTACATAAAATCTTGAATATCATGAAGGTGGGTGTAGTGTCAATACTGCTTACTCCTTTTCCGCCCAAAGATTATCTATTTAAATAAACCGCAAAGACGCAAAGAGCGCGAAGAAGGAAACTAAGAAGTCGGTAATCTTGTAGTGGGAAGGGAGTAGTTAAGGAAAATTGTAGGTTGGGTAAAGCGACAGCGAAACCCAACGAATATTGAATACTGTGAATTGTCTACACCTCTAACTTTTGCTTACTTTGACAGCAGAGGCTTGGCAACTTTAGTCGTTAACTGACGGCGGGGTGTACTGAATGTAATTGCAGTTAAGGCTCCTGGCTTTGGCGATCGCTGTAAAGCTATACTAGGAGACATAGCTAATGTTCAGGAGATAACTATGATGCACAAAGAATATATGGAGATTTTAGAATCATTAATTGATAAATTGACATTATCTACCATTTTAGAAATGTTAGAGCGAATATGTCACAAAAAAGCAGAAAATCTCCGAACTCATTGGCAAGATGAAACTTCAGCAAAGCTTTGGGAGAAAGCGGCTAGACAAATAGAACAGATAAATGTTGATGTATAAAATGGATTTGGTATTAATATCCAATCCATTAACGCAACCTCCATTTATCAGTCATTGGCTACCAACAGTTTGTGTCTTGCCAATATTTCACATACTTCTGCATCGCTCGTTTGTTCAAAATTTTCATACCAGAGACCAATGGCATACAAAGCCTCTGGCATCAGCACGCACACAACCTTGTCCACTTCCGCTTCAAGTTTGACTAACAGCACGCTACTAGAGCGCTCTATGCACTTTGCTCGTGTTCTATTGGAGCAAGCTGAATCACGACCCGTTGATTGAGAGCGTAAGCGATTTTTTGCAGCATTGAAAGGGAGTGCCCTTCATAATCAGCGTCTTCAAGCCTTGCGATCGCACTCCAATCAAGCAAGAGGATCGCATCAGATTGAAATAATCTGGATTTCTGTGACTCGGTGCATTGGTTTGGTTGACTTTTCAGTGGTGATCAATTCATCAGCTTTAACTTGCAAGGCTGCCGCCACGTGAAGTGAGTCCATCGCAGCTAAACCGTAAGTACAGGCAATTTGATAAGCATCCTGCATAATTTGCTCTAAGTCAGTTGCCCAGTGGATAACAGCACTAAAAAATGTTTCGTAAAATTCTGCCTCGTCTTGTTGCTTGTTAAAAGTTGCTTTAGGTAAAACTTCTAACTGAACGAAGCAACTTGAGGCAAAGTCCCGATTTTCATCGTTGAGAATTCGATTGGCTCTAATACTAACCGCTTGAATGCCTTGGAAAGCAGTAATGAGTACACCAGAGTCTATGTAAGTTTTCTTACGACTCACGATATCCACCTCGACGTACAGCAAGTTCTTGTTCTATCTCATCTTCTTTGAGCAGTTGCAATCCAGATGCGATTGCTCGTTGTCGGATTTCCCATAACTTTTTGCCTAAGGGTGTTTGTGGCACAAAATCAGATTCGGGGGGTGTTGTTTCTGACTCAGATTTAAGTAGTTCAACAAACTCCAAAACTTTTTGTTGATTTTGCGGGGTAAGCTCTCGCCAATTTTCAAGTAGTTCTTCTTCTTTACCCATAATTATCTGAACTGTTGCATGATACTTCTATTTTAGTCAATCCTGATATTAACGGCATTTGCCGTTCTGGTATCGATATTAACCGTCCTGTAGCTGGTTCACTTCGTCCAGGAATGTCGAGGCTGACATTTGCTTTACTGTCTCGCCAACCTACCATTCGTTTTCCAATTAGCGCTTTACAATAAATCAATCACTTTTTTTCCCTCAGACCCAACAACATAAAAATTCTGAGGGTAGATCCATTGTGTCTCCAAAGGTCCATGAATTTGAATACCCGTTATAACAGCATAGTTGAATATAGAAGAATTTAAAGTTTTCAAAAGCTTTTCTATATCTTTAGAAATAATCTGACAAGCTAACTTTGTAATCCCAACTAAATCAGGTTTATCTCCATATTGGAGGGTAGAAATAATTTTCTGCCGAATAATGCTTTGCTCAATATCTTGCATATCAGTTTCTAGATTGAGACATCCTGATTCAAGTTCTTTGACAATAGCTTCCAATGCACCGCAAGCATGAGAGGGTTTGTCGAGACCTTGACGATATACTTTCCCAATCTCGCCATACCGAGAAATAGCAATATGAGGCATAGCATAAAAAGTGAAACGACGCAGACCGTCAAAGATGGGAGTATGGTCTGTTGCTGCAGCCAAACCCGTTTTACCCATAGTGACAAACCCTGCTAAGCTGCAACAGTTGAATGTTTTACCCCAGTATCTCGTGACTGCATCAAAGAGTGGATCTGTAATTTCATCACGACATATAGCCACCATTCCCATAGTGTTTTCATCAGTAAAGCCATGAAAACTCAAGCACTCATAAGTCTTGCTCATATAGCTTTCTAATGGCAAAGTTCCAGGGAAATGACTTTGAACAGTTTGATGGAAAGCTGGAAACAAACTTGGGTTGTAACCATCTATATCTTGCAAAATGGTTTCTTGTTCTCGAACTTGGTAGTCTTGGAGCATAATATGACGCCTCAAATTTTCAGCACACGCTGCTGACTGCTAAACTTAACACTTCTTAACGGTTATAGCAAATTTTTAGGAGTGACGCCCTGATTGAACCAGAAAGATAAAACAGTTTTAACTTGAGCGCCCTAATTTTAATTTAGGGTAAAATTCTCAATAGACATCTGGTGGAAAAGATGTAAGGGCGAACGGCCGAGAGCCCCTACCAAGGCTTTCGGGTCATGCATATTTAATTTCTGGAGATGTCTAATAGTTAGAATTTTCCTTTCGATGGGAATAATGAAACCAGAACCCCTCCGCAATTACCTAGGGGTTAATGGTCAATTTTGTAACTGATAGGCAAAATAATGGCAAAATAATGATGTATATAGAGGTTAAGTAAGAAAGTTGAAGAGGTTGTGCGGCAGTCTTAGCTCAACAAAGAGGAATATATGAACGGTACCTTTGCCTGAACCAGACAAGATGAAATGAGATAAAGTAGTAGTGTATTTGCTATAATATTACAAACATTAACATTATGACAGAACTTCTTCAACGAGTTATCAAAGAAATCCAAAAACTTCCCGCAGATCAGCAAGATGCGATCGCGTCCCGTCTTATGGCTGAACTGAAAGATGAACAGACATGGACACAACAGTTTGAGTCAACGACTGATGAACAATGGGATCGATTAGCTGATATGGTTCGGCAAGAAATTGCAAACGGTGAGACGGTTCAAGATATTGAACGCCTGAGAGAACTGGCACTTAGTCAGGGAATTGACATTCAAATTTCCAGGTGCAAGATATAAGCTATTGCTATAGAAAATGCTCGTTTATATGGAAGAGAACACGAAAAATCACAACGATTGCACGAGTCTTTAAAGGATTTACAAAAGGTGCAACTACAACTTGTCCAAAGTGAAAAAATGTCGTCTCTTGGTAACTTAGTTGCAGGAGTAGCACACGAAATTAACCATCCTGTTGGGTTTATTGTTGGGAGTATTGACTAAGCAAAAGACGCCATAACCGATTTAATCAATTATTTGCAACTTTATCGTGAAAAATTTCCTCCCGATACTGAACTTGAGGACAAAGCTGAGGAAATCGACATATGTAAGAACAGGGGTTCAATCTTCTTAATTTGAATCAAAACGTTTTGATTCAAACTTTTTAGAACCGATGCTAGTTCGTCCACTTCCTGACGGTAAATATGAATTAATTGCTGGCGAAAGAAGAATTAGGGTCATCTGATGGATGAGGAGACGGCAAAGTTGACGGCTGAACAAGGGATCTGGCTCAGTATTCAGCCGTTCTTAGATGATGAAGATGCGGTTCCCTTTCCAGAAGGGTCAGCCCAGCGTGCCAAACAACTGCAAATGACCCAAGGTACCGACAATGGCTATGACCAGGCGATGCAATACAATCTCAAGACAGCTTGGGACACCGACACTGTGTTTAATGCTAAACTAGCAACCCGACAAGGAGCGCAGCTGGCAAAAGTGGTTCGTTGGTATGCGCCTGCTGAAGTGCTGAGGATGGCAATGAGTATCAATGTTGAACTGCTAACATTGTCTGGTCCACGCAATCCCTATCCAGGCAAATTGGGTCCGATTTCTGCCAAGCGGTACTAGTTTTTAAGAAAAGCGATTTTCTGGGATTTTGTGCTCTTTTCTTGAATGTATTGAGAATTAACATATTCCATGACTAAAGGCTGAAGTGAGAAGACAGAACCATGAGTTTCAATAAGCGATCGCGCTCTCAGAGATTCTAAAGCCTCTAACAGAGCTTGGGATGAAATTGTCACTTTTATGTGCGATCGCAATTCTAATAAGGAAACAGGTTGATTATGGAACGCTAAGCATTTGAGAACCTCTTGAGCAGTGTCTGATAATTTTTTAAATTGTTCTTCTAACAGGTTGAATACTTCACCAAATACTATAGTATCTTGTTCCAAAAAATCAGAAATATTGTTATTAAATAAGTGCTGGAGCGTGGTGGCTACGAAGTTTAAGGCAAGAGGATTGCCTGCATAATATTTTACCAACCTGCTCCAATCATCTCGAGTACCTTTAAAAGAAGCCTTGGTTTTGAAGAGTGCTCGAACTTCTGGCACCTGCAATCCTTTGAGGTAAAACACTCGCACAGGTCGTGTATCTCCTTCCAAGGGAGACATCTCTTGAAAGCGATCGCGGCTCGTTAAAATTACGCAGCTTTGATGAGTGCTTTCTCCTATTCTTTTAAAGAATTCACGATACTCTCGATCCCCCTGGTATGGAAAGCACGTACAATTCCCATAATCATCCTTGTGGACACGATGCTCTTGCAATACAGTATCAGCATTATCTAAAACTAGCAGACAACGGTGGAGTTGCAAATAATGAATGAGGTGTGAGATTGTGCTATGCACGTTGTCTGGTAAATGAGTCTCTTTTCCATTAGATAAGAATACAATCAGATCGGATAATAAGTCTTTTAAAGAAGGAAGGGGCAATAGCGATCGCCAAATGACAAACTCGAATTGCTCCTGAATCTGTTGAGCTAGTTTCACGGATAAATAGGTTTTACCCATACCACCCATTCCTAACAAGGTAATGAGACGACAACGTTGGTTTTGCCCTTCCACAGGAAACTCATTTAAAATCCAGTGCTTTAACATTGCCAATTCTTCAGTTCGTCCATAAAAAAGAGAGACATCTGGGGCTTCTCCCCAATCAGCTTGATTAGGAAGTTTAGATGTTGAATCTACAAGTTGGTAATCACTAGGTTCTAGCTCTAGATTAAATGCTCTAAAACAGCACTTTAAAGTTTGCTTATCTACACCCACTTCACAGGCGAATACTTTTGCTAGGGTATCTGGATTTAAGCCAGTGCGAACACTTAAATCTGCAAGAGTATAGCGTTTGTAGAAATTCTCAGTACTTTCCAATTCAGACTTTGCGCTTTGAACTTTCTGAAATCCTTGGGGGGTAAGAATCACACCACGTTTACGGCTTTGTTTTTGGGGCTTCATCGAAAACCTCTGAAGTATGTAGATACAATATTTATGTTCAGGCGACTTTTTCTGCCTGTGCTGAGTAAAATCAGATGCACTGACAGAAAACAGATCACTTGCAAAAGTCTTGGGAAATGACTTAAGAAGCGATTCCTAAAAGGTTTTCTACTAGAACTTACATATTCAAGACTGCGTAGGTTTTGCCTAAAAACACGAAAATGCGTAGGTTGGGTTGAGGAACTTTACCCAACATTTATCAGCATTTGTTGGGTAACTGACATCTTGTACCATTCTCAACAAGACCTAAAAAACAGGGTGTCTGAACGACAAATTAAGCCTTAAGCGATATGAATGATTTGCACGCGTACCTGGTTTTTGACCTAGGTGCAAGATGTGACGTAACGCTTATGCGCTCTACCCAAGCTACTATTTCTGGGCTTTAGACTCAGCAACTTTAGTTTTCTTTCAGAGGGCAGGAGACAGAATTCCTTGCTTGGGGGAACCTGCCCTCTGCCTTTCTTTGTAAGCCATAGTAGAAATAAATCACCTCAACTTAGTGAAGTTTTGAACTTAAAGAACATCAGCCTGCTTCTACTTTTTATATAAGTGTAAGTGAAATAAACTGACGCACTTAACTTAGATGAAACTTAGGTTGTAGATCCCTGACACATTTTGCTGCTGCAATGCAATTGATTTGCAGATACAGACAATGCTTTCCGCACAATAGCGCACGCTATGCATAATCCAGTCTTATTGTACAGTACGTAAGCCCTATTACAACTCGTAACACTGGAAGACTGAACAGAGTGCAACTATCTGGCTAGTTCCATGTTAGCCGCTTTTCTCTACTGCTACAGTTAAGTAATTTTACGGTTTCTGTCCAGAGTCCCACCGTTAACTACTGACTTTTCTAACGGTTGAAATGCCTAATTCTGCTGAGATGACAACGACATAGCAACAAAATTGATGAATGTGATTGTACTTAATAGCATCAGTTTTTTTGCGTAATACATTGATTGCCTTCTACCATCAGTAGAAATTCCTTCATCGGGATATGATTCTAGTCTAGATATAGTCGGTATTCTGAGTAAAATGAAGTTTTTTAACCGAATTTAAGGACTTTTAGCAATTTTAAGCAAGTTAAGAAAGATATATTTTCAATTTTAAACCAGCAAAAATACTGAGTTTTCATGGCTGACTGCAAATAGATATAAGAAAACTATAAACTTCTTTTTAAGGACCTAAACTTCTGTTGATAAATCTGAGCTTCAAGATGCAGACTATAACTGGATTGAGTAAAAACAATTCTCAAGATAGTTAGAGGATATTAGCAATGATAACGATTCCAGAAGAGTTAGAGAAGGTGAATTACTGGTGTACTATGAATGATCCAGCTAATGCTCAAAGAGAAGAATCAACCTTCTTTTCTTTTAGCGGTATGTCTGGGATTGAGCCTCCTACTGTTGTATCTGGTGCTATGGTTACTGGCAGTGGTTTAGAGAATGCCTTAGAGCAAGACAAAATTTTTTCTAGTCGTTTACCTTCTACTGGGCAATCATTATCTGTATTTCAATATAACCAGTTGTTGGAGACATTCAAGAGTAATCCAGCCACAGGATGTACTACTGTGATGGACATGGCAAGAATTGCAGCAGGGTTTAATCCACTTAGTAAGCCCGAAGATCCTAAAGAGGAGCGTCAGAAACAAGAGAAGGCTTTCGAAGATTATGTTGTCAGGATTATGAAAGCTCCCTTTTTCTTCCTGAATGAGTCAAGTCGTGATGATTATCACAGAGGAGAACGGGATTGGGGCAACGCAATTAAGACTATTGTTGATCTATACGAAGGAATTGAATCCCAAAGCAAAGATTCTATCAGGAAAAGTCTAGAAGAGATGGCAAAAGCTGCCACAAGTCGTAAAGATACCCGACAAACAAAAAACTTATTTGCACAAAGTACTATAGACTTGGCAAAGGAAGTTCAGGTTTTCATCTACTCTAGTAGTATCTCGTTAGAAGAAAGCGAAAGCAAGGGCAGTACCTCGAAGCAAACTGACATCACAATTATCAAGGCAAGATTGACTTTTCAAAAGGAGACGTGGCCTGCATATGCAGAAATGGTCATGAATCGCCATGTAAAATTAATATCAGATTGGTTGGATGACAACACTACCAAGGGAGGTGATGTGAAAACTAATTTGACTTGCTTCTCTTAATCCTGTACCTCGTCTAGAAGTAATATAGCAATCCTAAATGAATTACAAACAATACATTTGTCGCAGCTTTCATTTACAAGCCTTCCAGAGTTTTGCTGTTTACATCTCAAATAGGATTGCTATAGACTCGTCCGAAAATTTGGAACACTGTTTGAATTTGGTTTTAGCCGACGTTTATTGTTAAATAAATCTAACTTAACAATAAATTTTGCAGGCAGTTACTGATAGCAACTATCTGTAAATATGAAATTCTTACAGAAATGATTGAAGCTGCATATATACTCTCATGACTCCTATCATGCTGCATCGTCTTGTTATCCAAAGATTTACTTTATAAATAATATCTAATTTTCTACCTTAGAAAAAGATTGAGCTAGGTTCAAATGAAAGAATTAGAACGAATAAAAATTTGGTGTGCTTTGCATAATCCAATTGAAATTCAACCTGCTTCTGGTAACAAGGAGAAAAATATTTCTATGGCGGCAATTATTGGAGTTGAGCAACCTGTTGTCGCAAATGCCCAAATAGCAGGTGATTGGAGATTAGTATTGGCAAAAGATGATGCACTACGTAAAGTTTTATCTGCTGGTGGAATACAAGCAACACCAGAACAATATGAAGTGCTGCTAAAAGCATTTAAAGATAGCCCCGCAACGGGATGTACCACTGTAATGGATATGGCTAGGATTTCTACAGGTTTTAATCCTGCTGCACCATTGCAAGAAGGAAACTATAGTGCATTCATAGATTATGTAAATACGTTAACAAGCTCTCCTTTCTTTGAGGTATATCCTTCGTCAAATGAAGAATATAGAAGAGTCAATGAGGATTGGAATAGAGTTGTTGATGATATTGTTAACTACTACCAAGGCATTACAGATGCAGATAGAGGTAGAGTTAGAATGAGTCTGTATCAATTGATTCAGGCAGCTGTATCTCGGCGTGATAGCTGGCAGAGCCAAACTTTATTTGTTCAGAATACAGTTCAAGCAACTAATAATAATCTTATCGTTTTTATTTATCAAAGCAATGTAGCTATTATTGAGCATGGCAGAAAAAGAACATCAACAGAGACTTTCTTTAAAATCACAAAAATAATCCTAAAATTTTACGTAGAACATTGGGTAAATTATGCTGAACTTGTAATTAAAACACACATCAAGCTAGTACGTGATTGGCTGGATGAAAACTCAACCCAAGGAGCTTTGCAGTTTTCTGCTGTTATTAATGATGAATCATGCTTAAACATTATTCCTAGTTTGGCTGACTCTATCAGAGTAGGTAATCCAAATGAATATTGGAGTAGCTTTGGATGGGATGAGTTTGATCCACAGATTCAGGGATTACTAGAAATTTTGGGATGGAATTGTTCCAATTGGGAAGGGCCAGAATCGGTTTATCCACTGTCATATTATAAAAGTTGGAATGAGCTTACGCTGAAAGAAAAACAAGCAGCAAAAAAATTAAATTACTGTGAAGATAACTGGAATAGTCCTAGTATATCTGATGCTCTTAGATCAGGTAATATCCATATTTATTGGAAAAAGTATGAATGGAATAAATTAGATATAAATATCCAAAATTTATGGGGAATATTGGGATGGACACCAGAACAATGGAATGGAAAATTATTAGTCTATTCAGAATCAGAAAATAAAAAATGGAAGGAATTATCTCCAGAAGAGGAGCAGGCTGCTAAAAGATTAGGCTACTGTGAATTTACCTGGAATCACAAAATTATTGACGCAAACTTACTTGAATAAAACTATGACGAAAATTACGATCAATGGCATCTCTATCGAACCAGAAGAACAAACTCCTGCATTGGCTTTTGCAGGGTTTAATGTAGAAGATAGTGTCGATTCAAACTACATTCTTATCCAAACAAATCAACCACTTAATCGAACTCAAAAAGAAGAGTTGGTAGGATTAGGAGTTGAGATTATGGAATACGTTCCAGACAATACATATATCTGTCACTATCTACCAATAGATCTACAACCTATTCGAGCTTTGTCATATATTACCTGGGCTAATGTATATTTGAAAGATTTCAAGGTCAATCCAGAGTTACGTAGTTCATCAGGAGAATTAACAGATCAAAATCTCCTTGCTCTGGGTGAGATCGATACTTCAATGTCACACGAGACGAAACAAGTAGAAGTAGTGTTTCATAACAATGTCTCTCCTAATGAAATTCAAGACCGTTTGGCAGCTGCCGCAAACTTAAGTCCTAGTGACATTGAAATTAGTGGTAACTCAGTTCGGCTTCATGTTCGTCCTGAACATCTTGATAAGCTTGCTGATATTGATGAGGTACGGCATATCGAAACATATAACGAGCCAACATTCCTTAACAACGTAGCAGCTAGAATTATTAGAGCAGAGCAAACTAATCTGCAATGTAACTTGCAAGGAGAAGGGCAAATTGTTGCAGTTTGTGACACCGGTTTTGACAAAGGTTCGACCCAGGATGTTCATCCAGCATTTTCAGGCAGGGTTCTCAAACTTTACAGTTTAGGCAGACCAGATAGAGTCGAGGTTAGAGATGGTCAAATTCAACGAATCCCAGGAAATGCTAACGATCCAAATGGTCATGGTACTCATGTAGCAGGATCAGTATTAGCAGATGGTAAATCTGAGGCTATAGGAGGTTATGTACGGGGTACTGCACCGAAGGCTCAGCTCATCATGCAGTCAATTTTGGATAGACAAGGACGACCTGGTGGATTGCCGTTGGATCTTACAACCTTGTTTCAGCAACCCTATGATGATGGTGTTCGAGTCCATAATAATTCTTGGGGAACGAATGGCTCCAAGGGAGAGTATACCACGCAATCTTGGCAAGTTGATCAGTTTGTATATAAGTATAGAGATATGGTTATCTGCTTCGCTGCGGGTAATGAAGGGGCAGATCGGGGCAGAACTGGAAGCATTGAACTAGGCTCGATGACTGCACCTGGAACTGCCAAAAACTGCATTACTGTAGGCGCATCAGAAAATTTGAGACCTGACTTTTCAAAGCGTTATGGAGAAATATGGCCAAAAAGCTATCCTGTTGACCCGATTGCTAGTGATAGTTGGGCAAATAACGTAGAAGGCATAGCACCTTTTAGTGGTCGAGGACCAGCCAAGGATGACCAACGTGGAAGATATAAGCCAGATTTGGTTGCACCAGGAACTTCCATTTTGTCTACTTTATCGAGAGATGCTTCGATTGGGCCATTTTGGGGGAAATCTGAGGATCAATTGTATGCCTTCGATGGTGGAACGAGTATGGCAACTCCATTAGTTGCCGGTTGTGCAGCCGTAGTCAGGGAGTATTTTCAAAAGATTTGCAATCATCAGCCGAGTGCAGCTCTGGTAAAGGCTATGTTAATTAATGGGGCAAAGCCACTACTTGGTAAGTATAATCCCCCTGAAACCTCAGGAATTCCTGATTTTTCTCAAGGATTTGGTCGGGTGGATTTAGCAGCAACGGTTGGTCCATTTGCAGACAATGAGCAGGTCAACTTTAAAGATGAAAGTACTGAGCTAGATACAGAAGAAGAGGAAGTAACTGAAATCAGTATTACTTCAGCAAACCAAATCTTAAAAGTAACGTTAGTTTGGACTGATCCACCAGGTAAGGCTTTGCAAAATGATCTGGATTTAATTGTGCGAGCTGGTGGTCAAGAGCGACATGGAAACATAGATCCTTCATCAATGGAATTTGACCGACAAAACAATGTGGAACAGGTAATCTGGGAAAATGTTCCAAATGGGAAAGTTGACATTTTGGTGCGTGCCTATAGGGTAACAGGCGTTCCACAGTCCTACGCATTAGTTTGGCGGATTGGTTGAGCTATATTGACCATAACCCTTGTTATATGCTTGAACTCTATAGAAAGGTGTTATCGTTATACTCAACCCATACTTTATTCTCCATTTCAACAGTAGAGATTCTGCGATTTTTGTAGAAATCGATTGCTGCTGTTGAAACTTCGATTACCTCAAGACTCATGAGTAAGTTGGTTGTAAGCCATAATCTCGTTCTATTTGCCGAATAATAGCTTCGCTGCGTTTGTAGCCCCAGCTATCATGAACTATCTTGCCGTTATCTAAACGAATGCGACTGGCGCAGATTGTGGATGTGGTCGTGTTGGGTGTTATGGTGTCTGTAGACTACGTACTGGTTGCTGTCAAAGCCCATCTCTTCGTGGCAAGAAATTTTTAACAGTGATGCCGAGCGATATGGAGGATATAACGTTGGCAACTTGGGCGCAAGCATCCCTGCAAATAATGGTCGAATTTCCGTGATTATACCAGCCAACGGATTTGTTGTCCTCCAAAAGATGTAGAGCGATTGCAAGTTTTTACTGGGTTAAGTCAAAAAACTTTTATTTACAATGCAAAAACAAGGCTTTTGAGCGCTTCTCACTTGAATCCAATACAGTGATATCAAGACCAATGTAGGGGCGTTAGCGGAGCCTTAGAGCAGGGTACGGTTGTTCACCCTCCAACGTGTATTGCACCCAACTGAGAACCGCTATAGAACATGATGTTCTCAAAATTACCGTTGTCAACCGATACAAAAATTTGAGCGTTAAAGGGCTGTTTAGTAGCAAAGATTTCCAGTCTTGCATATTTTGAAACACGCACTGGTTTGCTTTAACTTGTTAAAATGATGTTGACTGCACACTGACTCAAAGCAAACTATCGCTGAGCGCCATCAAAAGCATGAAACATCTGTCGGACTACAACTTCTTTGACCCTGAAGTGCTTG
This sequence comes from Scytonema sp. PMC 1070.18, assembly GCA_035967975.1. GTDB lineage: Bacteria > Cyanobacteriota > Cyanobacteriia > Cyanobacteriales > Nostocaceae > Scytonema. The sequence goes on along the minus strand of JAWQFQ010000026.1, from coordinate 10,818 downwards.
TGTGCCCTTATGAATTCTACAAGCTGGCACAAGAGCAAGCACCAGTTATGGAGTTACCCAGTCCTAGGACAAACGTCAAGCTCTTTCTTGTGACCCGGTATGAATTAGTGGTAGAAGTTCTTAAGGATACAAGAGTATTTTCTAGCAATTTCTCTACTTTACTGGCTGGCAAAACAGAAATTGATGACGAGTTGGAGAAAATTTATGCTCAAGGTTGGCCTCAGATGAATACCCTCCTGACGGCAGATCTGCCAGAACACGAGCGATTCCGAGCGCTAGTGAATAAAGCATTCACTTCGTCGCGTGTCAACAAAATGCATGACTTGATTCAGCAGATTGTTGATGAACTCATCGACAGTTTCATCACTCAGAGCAAGTGTGAATTCGTGAGTGAGTTTGCCGTACCCCTACCTATCAAAGTTATTGCTCAGCAGTTAGGTGTGCCACAAGCAGATCTGCCGAAGTTCAAGAAATGGTCTGATGCTTTTATTGCACGCCTAGGTCACATACTCTCTAAAGAGCAGGAGATTGAGTGTGCTAAAGAGATCGTTGCTTTTCAGCATTATTTTCATGATGTGATAGAATCACGCCAACAACAGCCTCAGGATGATTTAATCACCGACTTGGTACAGGCGAAGGTGGTTGGAGAGCGATCGCTCAACACTGCGGAGCTGCTAAGTATAATTCAGCAAATACTAGTCGCAGGTAATGAAACTGTCACCAGTGCGCTCGCGGGTGGAATGTTGCTGCTGGCAAAGAATCAAGAGCAGATGAAGTTGCTACAAACAGATGTTTCCCTGATTGAGAACTTTGTGGAAGAAGTTCTACGGATGGAAAGTCCGACAGCAGGAATGTGGCGAGTTGTGACACAAGATACAAAACTCGGAGACGTCGATCTCAAAGCTGGGTCTTTGGTCATGGTTCGCTTCGATGCTGCTAACCGCGATCCTATGAAATTTCAAGAAGGTGAGCGTTTGGATGTGTGTCGTCATAATGCCAGCAATCATTTGTCTTTTGGTTATGGTATTCATTTTTGTTTGGGCGCTATGCTTGCTCGTAAAGAAATGCAGATTGCCTATGAGCGTTTGCTGTTACGGCTGAAGAACATCCGCTTGGCACAAGAAGATTACCAGTACTTACCGAACATACTCATGCGGGGACTGAAGCACCTCTATATTGAGTTTGACAAGGTAGCATGAGGTTATGTGCATATTTTTGCTAGATATTTTAAGGAGCTGCGTTCTTCAGAAACCCAGTTTCTTGAAGAAACCGGGTTTCTTGGTACCTGTCGAAATTAATGTGGTTGAGTACTAGTACTTACCGAACATACTCATGCAGGGACAGTTTTTACCACAAATTTAGCGGTTATCTACACTTCTACTTTGATTAGGAAATTTGCCAAGATAATGTCATGAGTCAGAGGGTCTTGAATGAGAAAGAAATTTTTTACCCAAATATTTCAAAATGCTATCCGTAAAGTTTTACGCAATCCTAAATATCGGTTTCTAGCAATCGTTGCTGGTTTATTCTATTTAATCAGTCCGTTAGATATTTCACCAGATATTATCCCTATATTAGGCTGGGTAGATGATGGTCTGATTGCTAGCTTTGTCGTTGCAGAAGCTTCCCAAATTCTTATAGAAGAGTTGAAAAAGCGTAAAAAAGTCGCTCCTGCTGAATCAAATTCTCCTCAAACAGCGACTACAATTGATGTTAAAGCTGTAACGCTTTCGTAGAAGTATATTTTTTAATTGAAGTAACAATATTGTAAGTGCGATAAGTCAAAAGCTTATTGCATTTCATTTAGAGGATGTTTAAAAAGTGGTTGGCTGTAATTTCAAGCACTGGTTGATCCCCCCAACCCGATGCCACTGGGGTAGCAAGTTATTGGCTGGGGTTCATCTCACGGACTTTAGTTCAACCACCAACTCCAAAAAATCAAAGTCCCATTTCGCACCACCCCCGTGCCAGGTATCGGAAAACGACGAATTGGCACAGGTTGTTCATCAGTTTGTTGAAGCAAATCGTGCGCCAATAGAAGTGGAAAAAGGGTTTGACTTTTTTGAGGTAACTGGTATGATGGGTGTAACTAGTCCCCCCATCATCCCCTGCAAAGGGGTCCCCTGGCCACGGACTGTAGTGGGGAACCACTCCCCCATTTCCCACGCAGGGTGAGGTAGGACTGGAAGCTGTGTTGTCACGAGCAACGGGAGCAGTTTGTTTCGGCTGCAAGTTTTTCTTTTTCATGAGTTTTTTATTTCCTTAATTAAGAGGAACACTCAAAAGCTACGCCCAGGAGTCACCCACGCTCTTCACGCCAATCGCACGCACGCTCCGCGCCTTTGGTGCGAGGTTTTTGTCACTGACAAAAACCGTAATTATTGCGCCACTCAGGCGTAGCAAACACAAACACACTCACGCTGAGGCAGTGTGCAATTTCATCAATTAACAAAACACTGCTCACGCGGGTCACGCAAATGTGTAATGGCGGTCATGAATTCCTATGAAATCATAGGTAAAAATGATAACGCTTGTCAACCGATTGACCATGACTTTTTCTTATTAATTAGCAGAGATTTCTTTTTTTTATAAGTAAAACAAATCGTTTTATTCATTAGTTTTTGAAAGTTTAACTTTTGTATATTTGGACTATCAAAGTGTGCAAAAGTTGTGTATGTTTTTTGTAATTATTTCCCTGCTTTGAGTCAAGGGATACACCAAGGGCGTCTCTTGCAAAGCGCGATCTGCAAAAAGCGCGTAGCGTGCGCTTTGCTTTGTAAGGCAAGCGAAGCTATCGCGCCAGAGTAAGACTATTGAAAAGGTGCGATGCTGCCAAAGGGAGCCTTCATGTGGCGATCGCATTAAGAATAAGCAGTTTAAAAGAATGTGCCCAAAAGTATAAAGGGTTTTGTCAGAAGTAAGTAGCGATCTACCTAATTAAACGTGAAATGTCATTACGAGCAGAACGCAGTGAGACCAGCGCTGCAGGAGGGTTTCCCGACCTAGGCGACTGGCGAACCCGAAGGGTGAAGCGAAGTAATCGCAAAGACTCTATTTTACGCTTTTCAATGTTGACCTACTTACAAGCCCAAGGAGAAAACCCCAACCCGATGCTACTGGGGTAGCATCGGGTTGGGGAATTCAAAAATCAAAAATCAAAAGTCAACCACAAGAGTCGTTTTTTTGACTTTTGACTTTTCATTTTTTACTTTAGCGATCGCGATTGCCTCTGATCGGAAAACTCCGAACTGACACAAGTTGTACGTCAATTCATTGAGGCGAATCGTGCGCCAATAAAAGTGGAAAAAGGGTTCTTACCTTATGAGGTGAGTGATATGATTGGGGTCATTACTCCGCATCATCCCCTGCAAAGGGAGGTAAATAGGGAGGTGTACTTTCCAAATGAGCACAAACCCCTTGCCTTTGTTGGAAAAAATTGGTGGTGTAGGTTTCTCTCGCTACTGGTGCAGTTTGTTGGGGACGTAAGTTTCTCTTGGACAGGAGTTTTTTCCTTTCTTTTTGAGAGTAACTTCTTTGAGGTAACTGGTATGATTGGGGTGATTACTTCGCATCATCCCCTGCAAAAGGGTCAACACTTAGGTGCCAGATATCCGTTAGTCCCGTTTTCGAGGGAACTATCCCTTTTTCATTTTCTCCGAAAGAATTCTTAGTGTTTGTTTCTCTCGCTACTGGTGCAGTTTGTTGGGGAAATAAGTTTCTCTTAGACATGAGTTTTTTCCTTTCTTCGTAAAGAGTAACACTCAAACGAGCCTAACGCGCAACGCGAGTCGCCAATTCATTCATAATATCGCATCATCACAGAGCGCGGTTAAAGTCAGATCAAAAAACCGCGCAACAACATTGAGTTGGCCACGCCGAAATATGAGGCGGCGAATGCATAGCGCGTCCAATGAACAGATTAAGTCCGCGCAAACGATTTTCGCGCTCTTGCCGCTTTTCGCTCTTGCTGAATGCAATTCTTTGAATTAATTCCTCTGGCATCAAAATGATAAACTCAAGCAATTGTCAATATCTTTGTCATGATGATTTCTTATAATAAATCTTTATAAAAATTATATAATATGTTTATATTTATTTGATAAATAAATTAAATATGATTTGGTCAAATCTGTGAAAGTTTAACTTTTGTGTCTTTTGACTATCAAAAAAAGCAAAAGTTTTGTATGTTCTTGATTGAATCTTTCACATTTTTGCTTGCTCGCTTCGTGCTCAAATGCCTAACACAAAAAAAATCCCAGGCATCCAGAAGCTTAGGGCATCAACTACTGGCGACTCAAAAATCTGTGTCGCCGTACTCGACGGATTAGTTGACCAAAATCACCCTTGTTTTGTGGGTGCAAAATTGACGAAACTACCTACACTTGTACAAGGTGAAGCCACTGCTGATGGCACCATGTCTGTACATGGAACTCATGTTGCTAGCGTCATTTTTGGTCAACCAAATTCTGTTGTTGAAGGCATTGCTCCCAACTGTCGAGGATTAATAATTCCCGTATTTCCTGATAGTGGACGCAAGCTATCTCAACTGGATTTATCTCGCGCCATAGAACAAGCTGTCGATGCAGGGGCCCACATTATCAATATCAGCGGTGGACAACTCACAGATGTTGGTGAAGCAGATGGCTGGCTTCAAAAAGCTGTGCAACTGTGCAATGACAACAACGTTTTAATTGTTGCTGCGGCTGGTAATGATGGTTGCAAATGCTTGCACGTCCCCGCCGCCCTTCCTAGTGTTTTGGCAGTGGGGGCGATGAATGACCTAGGCAAACCTATCGACTTTAGCAACTGGGGATATGAGAACCAAGGCATCCTGGCACCAGGAGAAAACATCAAAGGTGCAAAACCGGGAGGTGGTACAATTCGACTCAGTGGAACTAGCTTTGCAGCCCCGATTGTGTCAGGAGTCGCCGCCTTGCTGCTAAGTCTACAAGTTCAGCGCGGCGAAAAACCAGATCCCCACAAAGTGAAAACTGCCTTATTAGAAACTGCTATACCTTGCACACCAAACGATACCAATGATTTGAGTCGCTGTTTGCTGGGCAAGCTGAATATTTCTGGTGCATTGCAACATCTTACAGGAGGAACCGTGTCTGAGGAATTAGGAACCATTGAAACCATCGAAACCGTTGAAGCTGCTGGTTGTGGCTGTGAGAGAACAACTGACACTCAGACCTCACCCAACCCGGAAGAATTTGTACCTACCGCACCAGACCAAATTTCAGAGCGAATTCCAGAGCAAATTGTTCCCGCTACTTCTGTTGTCACTTCCGCACCTATAACGACTCCAACTATACCTACTACTCGACCTACTGCTATGCCAAATCGTTTCTCCAACTACATCACCGCAAGCCAAGCCCCTAGCGAACTGGCTGATGCTCAATTAGTCTACGCCTTGGGAACCTTGGGTTACGATTTCGGCACAGAAGCACGGCGCGACTCGTTTAAACAATTCATGCCTGCAGTAGAGATTGATAACACCGGAGTTCCCGCCAACCCCTACGATGCCCGTCAGATGGTGGATTATTTGGAAAGTAATCCCTCAGAAGCAAGATCATTGATTTGGACGTTGAACTTGGAGTTAACTCCGATTTATGCCATTGAACCTGTTGGTCCGTTTGCCAGAGATGTTTATGGAGTTTTGCAAGAACTCTTAGCAGGGCAGATACAAGCGGAAACCAGCGGAGATTATGTCGAAAGAGTCAGCATCCCTGGGATATTAACAGGCAAAACCGTTAAGCTGTTCTCCGGGCAAGTCGTTCCCGTGATTGAACCGCAGAATACACGCGGAATCTACGGTTGGAAAGTCAACACCCTCGTTGCTGCGGCGTTGCGAACGGTAGGTCAAGAGGAGGGAACAACCGACGAGGACAGAATGCGGCGCACCCTAGAAAGCTTCCTGAATCGAATTTATTATGATTTGAGAAATTTGGGAACAACTTCCCAAGACCGGGCGCTTAACTTTGCCGCTACCAATGCCTTTCAAGCCGCGACTACCTTCTCGCAAGCGGTGGCGACAGGCATGGAACTGGACAGCATCACTGTGGAGAAAAGCCCCTTCTGTCGGTTAGACAGCGATTGTTGGGATGTGAAACTGAAGTTTTTTGACCCAGAAAATAGCCGTCGGGCGAAGAAGGTGTTCCGCTTCACCATTGATGTGAGCGATATTATCCCCGTCACCTTGGGCGATGTTAAAACTTGGTCTACACCTTATTGAACAGATTTTGCGTTTGCTATTCTCCCTGCCTTCTTACTATGAGGGTTACCGTGTACACACAAGTCATCGAATTACCCAATATTCTTCTCTACGAGACGCACTCGCGTTCGGAACCTCACCCTGCCCTGTCGGGCATCCCTCTCCTTAATAAAGAGAGGGAAAGATTTTTGCGTAGCAAAAATCAAGGGTGAGGTTTTGAGTGAGATGTGTGTACACCGTAGACTATGAGGGGGGGGAGAAATGGTAGTCTGGCAATTAACAATCCTGAAATCAGCAATTAGCAAAACAATGAGATTCCCAATACTTGCAGCCCCAGTAAAAAGATTTGATGTGACTCAAGGCACGATTAAACGTGATGATCCCGAAAGCGTGTATATCTATCCCCATCGGACAGTTGATGTGACTCTAGGCACGGTTTCAGATTTGGTGGCTATTCGCATAGATTTGTTGCACGGGGCAAACTTCAACGATCCAGCAGCGTATCAGTACAGAACCTATAACCAATTCAAGAGTTCTTGCACTTGTTGGGGAAAGGCGAAAGGTTAAAGGGAAAGGTTTTTTTATTGTTTCCCCCTTACCCCTGATCCTTTTCCCTACAACTGCCACGAAGGCTAGTAAATTGGCGCATCCTTTAGTTGTAGGGTGCGTTGTAGGATGCCCTACAAGTTGAGTTTTATGGAGTAGTCGTGACGATGAGCGAACCAGAAATACTCTGGCAAATTGGTAGACCTGGGGACGGGTCAAAAGAATTTCTTACCAAAGGAGCCTGGAGTGAGGAGTATGATTATACTGTCGGCAGTGATGCTGACTCAATTAACCATCCCAGCATTCCTGGGATCATCACCGCTCCAGAGGCTAGAAAACCCTCTAAGAGCATCTCAACTGATAAGCTCAACATCGATTTTACCTTGGAGCGTGACTATGGTCAGGGTCAGTTGATTCTGTTCTACAATTTCTACGGTTCGGAAGAGGATAGCCTGTTTCTAAATGGGGAGTTGTTGACGAAAATTGTCGGAGTAGGAGAAGGAAAGCTCAAAGAAAACGAAATTCCCTTGGGGGCACTTGCTGCAGGAAAGCATAGGTTGTCGATTACGACTAATGGTGGCAAAGACGGAAAACACTCTATTGACTACTTGAAACTCCAAGCGATCGCACCAACCCCTGCACCTGTACCAATCTCTATTCAACAAAACCGGAAGGAACCCTCTATGGTTAAGGACACACAGTCGGGACAGATCCAGTCTGTACTAAACTTTGATGGTCAGGATGATTATGTAGAAATAAGCTACACTAGCAATTTTGAATTAACCAACAATTTTACCATATCAGCCTGGGTCAAAACAAACAAATTGGACTCAGTGCAAAGAATATTTTCCAAACCAAGAGCTTATGGTTTTGGTTTGACAGGTAACCAAATTCGATTTACCACTTACGATATTAGAGATTACGACACCACCCAAGCTAACCTAGCTGTAGACACTTGGTATCATTTAGCTGTGGCACTAGATAACGATTATGATGCTTATTTTTATGTGAATGGCGAATTAATCGAGATTGTGCAAGGAAATGCGCCAGCTAACATCAGTCAGGCTGCGTGCGAAATCGGCAGGAAAGATATTGGAGGTAAAGAATATTGGTACGGTCAAATCAGTGAACTTCGCTTTTGGAATAAAGTCCGCACTACTGAAGAAATCAAAGCAGATATGTCTCGCCGTCTGGTTGGCAATGAACCGGGATTGGTGGGATACTGGGCTTTGGCTGAAGGCGAGGGCGATGTCGTCTTCGACAAGACTCCAAACGCTCAAAACGGCACAATTTATGGGGGCGCTACTTGGCAGAACTCTGACATACCCCTGGCTGCACTCAAGGTCGTTAAACCAGTAGCTTTAAAGACAACCCTCCAGTCAGTACTAGTCTTTGATAGCCCGGATGATTATGTAGATATCGATTCAAATAGCGCCAAATTAACCGGGAACTTCACAATTGAGGCTTGGATTTGTCCCACATATGACCCAACTACCATTGCTGGTGCTAACACAACCGATTTGGGTAAGTGGGTGATTTACGGTGAGTGTGACAATATTTTATACTTAGAAGGCAACGAGTTAAAGTTTCAGAAAAATGCTCCACATGAAATGATCGCCTCGACCAATAACAGCATCACTTTAAATGACTGGAATCACGTTGCCGTTGTGAAAGCGGGGAATAAAGCCGGAGAAACAAAACTCTACATCAATGGAGTGCAAAATGACAATCAAGCCGTGATTCCCAGGATAAGTTCCACAGGCGCAAAAGTGCGGATTGGCGGACAAGCCGATTTTTCGGACAGATTCTTCCACGGCAAAATCAGCGAAGTGCGGCTGTGGAATCGCCCGAGATCGCAAAGTGAAATTCAAAGGGATATGTACCATCGCTTGCGTGGTAACGAACCAGGACTGACAGACTACTTTCCTTTATCGGAAGGTAGCGGTATTACAGTCAAAGACAGGACAAGCAATCCCAACAACGGCAAGATATACAATGCCTCCTGGAGTCAGTCTCTGATACCGATAGTTGACGAGGCAAGCGCTATAGAACGCCTGACCAATTCTACTGGACTGGAGGATTACGGATACTGGTGGAAGAGAGTGGCAAAGGATTTATTACCTGAGGAGACAAAGATACCCTTCCGCAGGGGTCGGATTTGGCGTTAAGGAGATGGGAGAGTTCCCCATTGGCGATCGCTCAAATACGGTCCCCATCTGCGCCAATGGGCTTTGTGATTCAACGCTTCTTCCAATCTAATTTCTTCTTGAGTTAAACTTGTCATAATCTCACCTCATGCAGATATGTATTTTTTCTGGATTTATAGCCTGTCTGATTGAATAGACATCTTTTTCACCAAATGTCTATTTGAATGAAGTTATCTGCGTTTATCTGCGTCCATCTGCGGTTTTTTAATTCAAGTATGTATTACACTCAATTGAGAACCGCTATAGTTTGATAAATCAAGACTTAGACAAAGGAGGAAAAATGTGCAAACCATACGAATATGCAGTTGCTACAATTTTTTCAATGTCTGCAGGACTCACAGTAGGTGGTTGAGCCTCCCGATTTGCTTCTGGGAGACCTACCTCCATGAAAAGCTTTTCTAAACCCGCAGGTATCAACCAAAACAGCAATTTTGCTGGCGTTGTCCCAATATTTGTGAATCTGTGGAGTTGACCTTTAGGAGAATGGAGAAAAGTTCCAGGCGTCGCTTTAATTATCTGTTCGTCGAGTTGAAATTCTAATTCTCCCTCTTGAATATAGAAAGCTTCGTCCTCATGAGTGTGAATGTGAAGTGGGGAGCCACTCTGCGGTTGAACAATAATCTCAACAAGGGCATAGGCTTGACCAGTGTCTTCACCCACTGCTTTAAAAGTATATAAGTCCCCAAGCACCCAGTAGGACGATCCTTGTCCTGGTGGCTGCAATATTCCTTGAAGATTGACTGTCATGTGAATTTTCCTGGAGATATTGAATTTAACATTGAGGCAATTTATCGCTCAACGGGCTGAGAAAAAGTAAAATAGTGACGAGTAAAAGCTTGTAGTAGCGCTTTAGCGCATGCATCTCAAACACAAACTATAACGCTACAAACTTGTGCAATTCTATACTAAGGACTTAAATCACTTCTATTATAGGTGATTTACCAGACTTGATATTAAGCAACTGGAGTGGCTTCCACTTCACCAGTCTGAGCATTATGACTGACTTGAAGAACCGTATCCATCACATCTGTACCCATCTGAGCAGCTATTGCTGGACAGGGCTTGTTAGCGTGGAGGTTGACTTGGGTAGTGTCTTTCTTTTCCAAGTTGACTTCTGTACGCCCGTACCTAAGTACAGTTGACATCCAAACTAACTCGTTCATGAACCGTTCTAAGCGGCGAATATAGGTTGGTTTGTCAATCAAATTGCCTGACTCATCAAACAAATTTTGAACATTGCTAAAGTTGAGGTCATAGAAAATCGTCATCAGACCCAACTCACGCATCACAGGTAATAGGTTTTGTATCACTCGCGTACCACCAAAAGGACCGGCTGAAACACCACACAAACCGACAGCTTTATGAATGTATTCTTTGAGGCAAGTGTCCAGTACATGTTTGAGCATACCGGGGTAACCGTGGTTGTACTCTGGTGCAACAATAATTAACCCATCTGACCGCTCAACAAGGGCAGAAAATTGAGGATCTTTAATAGATTCGCCTGCATCGTCAGTAGCAATGGGAATATTACGAATATCAATCAGCTCCGTATCTACGTCATCTCGTGCTGCAACCTGCTCCACAAGAAATTTGGCAACATATTCGCTTTGACGACCTTGACGGGGAGTACCCAAAATGATAGGAATAAACAGATTGGCGTTTGTCATGATAGCTCTGTTGTAAATAGTGAGAATAACAGTCAATCATTTATTGCTCTTGATAATTCCACAGCAGTCCTCCATCTACAAAGAAAGTGCTACCTGTAATGTAGTCAGCATCAGAGGAAGCTAGGAACGCTAGTGAACTACCTACACCGCCCTTCGCGGTCGGTGTAGGCTTCGTGCTTCAACG
>JAWQFQ010000025.1:0-67021 GCA_035967975.1 Scytonema sp. PMC 1070.18 | reverse complement strand
ACTATCAACTATCCACTATCAACTATCCACTATCAACTATCAACTATCAACTATCAACTATCAACTATCAACTATCCACTATCCACTATCCACTATCCACTATCCACTATCAACTATCCACTATCAACTATCCACTATCAAATTTATGAACTCAAACAGCGTTTAAATTCAAGAGATGCTGTTGCTTCTGGAATTTCTTGTGCTAAAAGTTCGACGAATTCATAAGGAGAAAGATTAGAGTTCTCAATCAATACCTCTTCTACAACTAGACTTGCTATTGGTCCAATGTGGTACGCCAATTCTTGCTGACAACGTTGTATGAAAGCTGAATCGAGTGCGGGCTTTTTTGTATTGCGGAATGAAGATTGTTGTGGACTTTTCTGACCAGGGGAATTGGTTTGACTGAAGGGTACATTGGCGATGAACTCTGGCTGTTGAAATTGAAACGTTCTTTTTGTTGCTGTTGGTTGTAATTCCTCAGCTACTGTGGTGGGAAGTATTTCTAGCGTCGTTAATTCTTCTGAGACTTGAGGTTGTCCCAAACGTGCTAAATCGGTTAGAACCTCTCCTGCGTTTTGGTAGCGTTGACGTGGGGTATCTGCTAACAATTTATCAAGAATTTGAGCAAATCCCATACTGACATTGATGTAATGACGCCACTTCCACTCTAAAGAAAACTGATCCATTAAGAAAGACGGATCTCTACCTGTTAGTAGTACAATTGCTGTAACACCTAAAGCATAAAGGTCACTGCTAGGAGAACATAACCCCAAACTAATCTGTTCGCGAGGCGCATACCCTACTTTACCAACAAGTGACATTTTGCCAACAAACGTTGCCATACTGGTTTTTGTCACTTCACTCAGTTCAGCGATTTGTTTACCTACACCAAAATCAATTAATACTGGTAAATCTTTGCCTTGAGGCAACATGATATTGTCAGGGGAAATATCTCGATGGATAATATTGTGTAAATGAACGTAATCCAATACAGGTAACAAGTTGGTTAACCATCGTAGAACTTCGTATTCGGTAAAAGCTTGTCCCATCTGTTGGCGTTCTCGTAACAGAGCCGAGTAAGTTTTTCCATCCACAAATTCCTGCACCAAAAACAGCCGACTATCTCCTTCAAAGCAAGCTAAGAACTGTGGAATTTGAGGATGTTCCAACTGATGAAGAATTTTTGCTTCTCTTTTAAACAAATTGCGGCATTTTTCGAGAGCATTTTCTCCAGAACCGGTTGGTGCAAATTCTTTGAGGACGCATGCTTCACTGAAGCGACGTGTATCAAACGCCAGATACGTTCTTCCCAAGCCTCCCTGTCCTAAAAGTCTTTGAATGATATAGCGGTTATCAATCAAAGTGCCAGATGGTATTTCTGGTTTTATTAAGGGAGACTGAGACATATTAAATTAACTCCTAACTACTCTAGATATATTGCTTACAAATAAACAATTTGATTTTTAAATTCAAAATTATATTGATAAACTGTCCTTTAACAGCTATCAGTTATCAGTTTCATTACGGGGTTTTGCATTCCCTACCATTTGAACTGAAGGCGTTAGTAGTGGGTATCAGTCCCCCACCATACGCCTGATAACTGTTCACTGTGTACTGATAACTGATTTAAGACTACACAAGATTTTCCTATATTTCCTGAAAAGATTTGTTACAAAATCGACAATTATTTACTTAGACCATCCTCATTTTAACGCCAATTTTGATAAAACACTCAACATCTATAGCAATCCTATTTGATTTGTAACAATTGCGAACTCAAGAAACCCGGTATCTTTGAGATACCAGGTTTCTCGCCTTCATAAATGATTGAGGATTTCCATATCATCACATTGCTTGTCGATCCTCATGCTGTTGGTTAGCAGATTCTTGATACAGCAAAACGGCTGGTGTTTGCTTGACATGTGCTTCAAGAGGTCTGACTTTTTCAACTAATTTTATAAACTCCTCATAGCTTGGTATCTTGGCAGCTGGGACATAACCCGCATCTGCGATAATATATCCAGGTGCTTCGTTCATCGCTCTCTGAATTTGCTGCTGTCTGTTACGTTCTACGGTTGGTGCAAGCAGTACAACTGCGGGAGGTATCCATCGGCTTGTGTGTAAAATTCTGAACTTTGTTGTACTGAATTCTCGCTGATAGCGTTCAAAATCTTTCTCAGCGATCGCGCCAGTAACGACACTACCATCACTCACCCACTGTAATAATGTTTTAGGAGTGGGAGCAAAACGGATTTCAGAGAAGGTTAATCCGTATAAATCATACAAGGGAACATAGTAACCTGCGGCAGAACCTCTTTGTCCCAAAGCAATAGTCTTATTAGAAAGGTCTGCTATTGTTTGTATAGGTTGATCGTCTCGAACAATCAGTAAAGAACGTTGTCTATTACTAATTCCCTCCATTGAAAACAAAGGAATGTAAAGTTCTTTACCAATTGCAATTGCTGCTAAGCCTGGAGGTGCAAACACAAGTTCCCAATTTTGGCGCTTAATTTGTTCTAAAGCTTGTAATTCATTGTAAGCTGGTTCTAGTTCTACTATTGACTGAGTTTGTGTAGCTATATAGTTTTTGAATTGTTCGTACTTTTCGACGGAAAGCGTTTGTTCACCGTAGCTAACTACACCTACAGTCAGTTTTTCTGAATGTAGCACTTCTGTCTGTGTGCTACAGCCTACTCCTAGTAGTCCAATTAACATCAGGAACTGGATGAATAAATAACGTCGCAAGATAATGGTTTTCATAAAACGAGAATGCGTAAATCGGGGTCGTAAGTCGATTTAATTCGATTATCGCTATTTCACGTACTAACTTTAACTAATGCTTGTAAAAAGTTAACTTTTTCTGGAAAAAGGGTGTGGCGTTATGGGGTGTGGGGTGTAGGGTGTAGGGTGTAGGGGTAGTTAATGATAGATGCATCAATACTGACAACTTTTCAATTTCTGTAAAGGAGATGAAAAATTTACGGTTTGGGTTGAAGAACAATTAAATGGTGACGAGCACGAGAAGCACCTACATATAGTAGATTTCTGTATTTTGGATTGTTTGACTCAGTTTCAACTAGAATGACCACTTTACTCTCTAGTCCTTTGAAGTAATAGATTGTGTTGCAAAGAATTTCATTGCGACTCATGTCAGGATCTGCTTTGATACGAAATTGTCCTACCATTTGATTTTGAAGTGATTGTTTTCGTGTGGTTGTTAGAATCACAATATCTTTGGTAGAAAATCCTTCATTGATAACTAGACGATGAAGAAGACGACCAATTGTATTTTTTAATTGAGAATCGCCTTGATAATTATGATTTTCTACATCCTGTCCTAATGGACATAAAGATGCTGTTGCATTGGGTTCTGGATGGAATTTGGAAACATATTCATGGATTTTTTGAGTATTGCGACAATTTTTATTTAAGGAAAAGGGAGATTCTTCTAAAGGCGGTTTCCAACCAGCATTATAGATGTTTTGATTATTATCATAGAAAAAGTAGAAAATACCATCGTCAGGTTCGTGAAGTAACAACTTGAGCGCTGTCCACCAGTCTTCATAAAAGTCTTGTCCTTCATCAACTATTACCGCATCTACACGCCATTTGAGCTTATCAGCAGCTTGTGTGAGACGATTTGGATAAATTTCTTTGAAGAGTTGCTCTTGAGGAAATTGGTTTTCATCTGGTGTTAGGGCAGCTTGCTCCAGTAATTTTTTACACAATCCATGAAAAGTGTAAACGTGTAAGTTTGAATTCCAACCAAGACTTTTAGCCATGAATTGAGTTGAAGTAACAAGTAGTGCGATCGCATTCCAATACTGCTCGGATAAGACAAATTGATTGACATTTAACCCCTGTAGAGACGTTGCACTGCAACGTCTCTACTAACATAGAAGAATAGCAAACTAGACTTATACATATAATTAATGATGTATTTCAGCAAGTCCTATGAATCATACTGGAGAAACAAAACGGCTCAACTTTAATGTTTCACCTAACCAAGAGGCAAGGATTGAATCACTGCGAGTGAATCTAGGAGCAGCAACATTTGCAGAAACAATTCTGCGGTCAATTACTATTGTAGTTACATGAGGCAAACTTTAACCATTCAGGAATTCTAGCGATATACCAGGATGCCAACCCTACAAAAAGCATGAGTTATGCTGCTATGGTTAAGGCGATCGCAAATTTGGAAGGAACTGAACTATCTTTAGCTAACAAGTTTATATCGCTAAATCAATACAACTGGTAGACTGTTATCTTAAAAACTTTTGTGTCATGATGATACTATGAGTTTATGGTCTTAGAGTTGTATTTATGCCTGTTACTGAACTGTTGCCAAACCTGCAAAAGCTATCTCGTGCTGACAAACTGCAAGTCATGCAATTTCTAATCCTTGAAATTTCTAGAGAAGAAGAGGAAATAGACAACCCCTTGCATCAGCTTCAAACCGATGTAAGTGACTCTATGAATTCGCCTTGTGACTGTTATGAAGCTGCTCATATTATGAACAAAATGCTAGAAGAGTATAAGCACAGCAAGAATGTCTAAAGGACAAAGGTTCTCCTACACTAAAAAACAAAATAATTTAGGTTTGACTCTCCATGTGCCATTTTTAGACTTAGTTTTGAATCATGGCGATCGCTTCTTGCAAGTGACTGCTTTGCTCGATACAGGGGCTGATGTCAATGTTTTGCCGTATAATATCGGACAAGAGTTAGGAGCAGTTTGGGAAGAGCAAGCAACACCATTGCAATTGGGAGGAAACCTGGCAAAATTTCCAGCACGAGGGTTAATTCTGCTAGCGATAGTGGGTGAATTTCCACCAGTTCCTTTGGTATTTGCTTGGAGTCAGTCCAACAATGTTCCTTTGCTGCTCGGTCATGTTAACTTCTTTGCAGAGTTTGATGTATGCTTCTACACCTCGCAATTATCTTTTGAAATTAGCTTAAAGCAGTAAGTTGGGCAAAATATGGAGACATTTAATGAACGCTTGTCAACGCTTGTCAATGTTGGGTCAATACTGCAAGGGATAGAGCCAAGAAATAAATTTCACCGCTTAAAGCTAAAGTCAGATTTATCTGACTGTATATGATTTTCAACCCGTTTTAACGGGTGTGGAGAGCGTAAATTTACGCTCTCTACAAAGCCCGAATTTAATTCAGGGTAAATCCTGAGCGGTATTGGAATATACCCCAAAATTAAAGCCACATCCAAATTATGAACAGGGTGTAGGGGGTAGGGTGTAGGGTGTAGTGACCTCTCCTTTCAAGAAGAGGTGTCAAACAAGGACACTGTATTTCTCGCGCAAAGCGTCTGGAAACACATCTTTTTCTCTTTTCTCCTTGAAAGGAGAGGCTTGTACCGAGTCTTTGGGGCGATCGTCTATCCCCACACCCGCCCCAAAGGGGCTTCGGTCAAAGGCTATGCGCTAAAGTACTTAGCCACCGGATGATAAGCAATAATCGCCGTCGTAGACTGTTCGGGATAAAGCTGTTCGCTTTCATCCATGTGCAGATTTATACGTTCTGCTTCCAACAACTCCAACTGCTTATACTGATCCTGAATATTCGGACAAGCTGGGTAACCAAAACTATAACGCGAACCGCGATAGCGCTGTGCCAAAATATCCCGAATATTATTCGGTTCCTCAGCCTCAAAGCCCAACTCACGACGAATGCGAGCATGAGTCCACTCAGCCAACGCTTCCGCCATCTGCACAGCCAAACCGTGAAAATACAGATAATCTGTGTATTGATTATCAGCAAACAACTTCTGAGCATACTCCGTAGCAATATCCCCAACCGTCACCGCCTGCATCGGGAACACATCAATCACCCCCGTTTCCTTCGGTGCAAAGAAATCCGCAATACACAACCTCCGCAAAGACCTCTGCCGTGGAAACTCAAACTTCACTCTTTCCTTCGCGCTCTCTGCGCCTTTGCGGTTCATTTCATAAATACACAAACTATTCCCCTCAGACTGACAAGGAAAATACCCATAAACCACCTGCGGATGTAACAAACTATCCCCAACAATCCGCTGCTTCCATTCCTCCAAAACCGGATACACCTTCTCATCCAAGAAAACCTGATACTCCTCCTTAGATTGTTCCTTTGGCTTACGGAACTGCCATTGTCCCGCAATCAAAGCCTGTAAATCTAAATACCAGAACAATTCCTCCAAAGGAATATCCTCCGGTTGAAGAATCTTCGTTCCCCAGAAAGGCGGCGTAGGACGTTCAATATCCACAGCCACAGCCTCAGAACGACGAGTATCAATTTCTACAGGGTGTTGGGTGTGGGGTTTGGGGTTTGGGGATTGTGTCGTATCGACTGGTGACTTTCCGTTGGGTTCCGCTGATTCTTGAGAGGCTAATTCATCCACAAATCCTTTGATATCATCCCACTTACCAGCTGCTTTCGCCGGCATTAATTTATCCATGAAGTTCAAGTCAGAAAACGCATCTTTGCCATAAACCACCCTACCTTTGTAAGTATTTTGGCAATCTTCATGAACAAACTTGGGAGTCAAAGCCGCACCGCCTAAAATCACGGGAACGGAAATTCCCTTTTCGTTGAAAACTTCCAAATTCTCTTTCATGAAAGCAGTGGACTTCACCAGCAAACCACTCATGGCGATACAATCAGCTTTGTGCTTTTCATATGCCTCAATGATGTTCTCCACTGGTTGTTTAATTCCCAAGTTAATCACCCTGTAACCATTGTTGGACAAGATGATATCCACCAAGTTCTTACCAATATCGTGAACATCGCCTTTGACTGTGGCTATTATAAATGTACCCTTACCACTGTTACCATTTTCTGTTTTTTCCATGAAAGGTTCTAGGTACGCCACGGCTGCTTTCATGGTTTCTGCTGATTGCAGTACAAAGGGTAGCTGCATTTGTCCAGAAGCAAACAACTCGCCCACAACTTTCATACCATCAAGTAGGATGGTGTTGATAATATCCAAAGGAGGATATTGCTCTAACGCTTTTTCTAGGTTTTTCTCTAAACCAATCCTTTCGCCGTCAATAATGTGGCGCTTGAGACGTTCTTCAACGGGTAGATTTTCATCAACTCCCTTATCGCGTTTTGTTGTTACCCCTTCAAACAGTGTAGTCAGTTCTGTCAAGGGATCGTAAACGCAGATGTCTCCTTCAAACTTGCGTTCATCGTAAATTAACTGACGACAGACTTCTTGATGGTGTTCTTCAATTTTGGCGATGGGGAGAATTTTACTAGCACTGACAATGGCTGCATCCATTCCCACTGCGATCGCCTCATGTAAAAACATCGAGTTCAAAACAATTCGCGCTGCGGGGTTCAAACCAAAGGAGATATTAGAAACCCCCAAAAGAACGTGACAACTGGGTAATTCTTGACGGATGCGACGGATAGCTTCAATTGTCGCTTTCCCATTTTCACGGTCTTCTTCTATCCCCGTAGAAATAGGTAAGGCTAGGGTATCAAAAAAGATTTCGTGTGCTGAAATTCCGTATTCGACAGCTTGACGGTAAGCACGTTGGGCGATCGCAAACTTTTTCTGTGCAGTCCGTGCCATTCCCTCCTCATCAATAGTACCAATAACGACACCTGCGCCGTATTTCTTCGCCAGTTCCAACACTTTAAAGAAACGGGGTTCCCCATCCTCATAGTTAGTAGAGTTCAACAAACACTTACCACCAGCCACTTTGAGACCCGCCTCCATCTTTTCCCATTCCGTAGAGTCGAGCATCAAAGGCAATGTCACATTATTAACCAATTTAGACACCAACTCGTGCATATCACGCACGCCGTCGCGCCCCACATAATCAACGTTTACATCTAAAATGTGTGCGCCTTCCTTCACCTGCGCCTTCGCCATTGATACCAATCCATCCCAATCTTCCGCATTGAGCAATTCGCGGCATTTTTTGGACCCACTAGCGTTGAGGCGTTCACCTACAATCAGGAAGGAGTTATCTTGAGTATAATTTTGAGTGCTGTAAATTGAAGCAGCTGCGGGTTCCAACTCAGGCTGTCTAACTTTTGGTTTCAAATTCTTAGCAATTTCTGCTAATTGTTGAATATGTTCCGGACGTGTCCCACAGCAACCCCCAATCACTTGGACACCCAAATCTTCAACAAAATGCATCAACGCCATTCTTAATTCCATTGGTGTAAGGCGATAATGAGCTTGACCGCCAACGTTTTCTGGTAAACCAGCATTGGGAATACAGGAAACCACGAAGGGAGAATGTTCCGAAAGATACTTAACGTGTGGTTTCATGAGGTCTGGTCCTGTAGCACAGTTTAGACCAAGAATGTCAATTGAGAAAGGTTCCAATATTGTTAATACAGCATTGATTTCCGTCCCCACCAGCATAGTACCCATTGTCTCCATTGTGACAGATACCATCAGCGCACGGCGTTCTCCTTTCTTAGCAAAGACTTCTTCAATCCCATTCAGTGCTGCTTTGATTTGCAACACATCCTGGCAAGTCTCCACTATAAACAAGTCTACACCACCATCGAAAAGCCCTTCCGCTTGTTCAGCGAAGTTAGCTTTCAATGTGTCAAAATCGATATGTCCCAAGGTTGGGAGCTTAGTGGTAGGTCCAATAGAACCCGCTACAAAACGAGGTTTTTCTGGAGTCGAGAATTCCGCCGCAACACGCTTTGCTAATTCCGCTGCTGTTTTGTTGAGGTCATACGCTTTATCAGCAAGGTCGTATTCTGCTAAAACAAGGGAAGTAGCGCCAAAGGTGTCCGTTTCAATCACATCCGCCCCTGCGGAGAGAAAATCTCGGTGAACTTTTGCGACAGCTTCTGGTTTAGTGTACACGAGATACTCGTTACAACCTTCATACTGTGCGCCACCAAAGTCCTCTGCGGTCAAGTTTTGAGTTTGTAGGTTGGTTCCCATCGCCCCGTCAAAGACGATAACTGGGCGAGAGGGACTGTGTAAGTGTTCCAAAAAGTTGTGAGTCATATTTTCAGGAGAGAAAATTAACTGGTCTTGTCATATTCGACTTAATCTATTATTTTCCAAAATTTTTATTTTTTCCTAATTATCTTGGATGTTCTCTAGATTGAGACTTGTCATCAGAACGCTCAGCCATCAGCTATCAGCTATCAGCCTTTGAACTTATAGCTAATGATTTTAGCCAAATTACTCATATCAATTTGATTCTGCAACGCCAATTTATCTGCGTAGCCTGCGGCAAGGCTGACGCCAACATCTGCTACAGGCTGCGGTTAATTCTTTCTTCGGTATCTCGATATACCGGGTTTCTCACCTCTCACGGATGTTAATGACGTAACGTCTAATAAATGATTTTCGGTATATATTGGACTATAATGGGACATAACACAATATTAGTCTGATATGTACCTATCCCCACGAGAAGCAAGCGAGAAATACGGCATTCACCCAAAAACCCTGGCTCGTTTAGCCGACAAAGGGGTAATCGAAAGTATGAGAATGCCAGATAGCAACCATCGAAGATACTTGGCGTCTTCGTTAGAAAAGCACCATTATCTACCACGTGGAAAGACTGTACTTTATGCACGGGTTTCCACTCAAAGCCAGAAAGACGACTTACAAGCACAGCTGCTGTACCTTCAAGAAAAGTATCCAGGCAATGAATGTATTAGCGAAATCGGCTCCGGATTAAACTTTAAACGCAAAAAGTTTTTAAGTTTAATCCAAAGAGTCTTGCTGAAAGAGATTTCGCTAATTGTTGTAGCTTATCCTGACAGGCTGGTTCGCTTTGGGTTTGACTTCTTTGAGTGGCTTTGCAATCTTCATGATTGCCAAATTATAGTACTCAACAACTCAAAACTGAGTCCTCATGATGAACTAATGCAAGACTTCATGTCTATCATGCATTGCTTCAGCAGCAAGCTCTATTTCCTTCGTCGCTATGAAAAAAAAATAGAAAAAGATTATCGTAATGAGTGTACAAATTAGACAGAAAGTGATATCTTAGACAAAGAAAAACTTTGAAGGTCGAACAAAGCGATGGCACTAAAGAAGCAGAAAGGAAAGCGGATAGAGACAAAAACCCTAAGAGCTAAGTTAATACGCGACGGGATTGACTTAAATGAGACGTTGCAAGTGTATAGAGACAGCGTTGCTTTTTACATTCAAGTCATTAATCAACATTCTGAGTTTGTGGACTTGGTTCAAGCGCAAATGCGTCAAGCGTACGAGGCATTAACTTTGGGTGAAAATGCGTTGTATCCCTTTCTGTATTCAGATATGCCACGGGATCTAAGGTGGGATGTAATTAGTACGGCTTGCGGTCATTACAAGTCGTGGCGTTCTAATTACAAAAACTGGGAGGTAAGTGAGGCGAAACGGGTAGCTCGTTCTCTCAAAAAGAACAAGAAACACAAACCTCACAAACCGCCTAAACTTCCAACCGTTGTGTTCGACAGCCCCACTTATTACAAGTACAGTATGTTCAAGGATGACACTGGTAATTCGGTTATCCTGAAGATTAGGAAAAATAACAATTGGGCATGGGTAAGATTTAATTATTCAGCTTATTTATTCGATACTGTATGGGTAAAAGGTTGTCCAACTATCGTTATTAAAAGAGACGGTTCTTGTTGGATAAATTGGACTTTAGAAAGATATCATGATGCAACGGGAGGTTTAAAAGCATTACAAAACGAGCGCGTATGCTCTGTAGATATTGATTTAGATGGCGATATAATTTGCAGTCTTTCGATTCTAGAACCCGACGTTAACTCAGAAGTTAAAGAAGTAGCGAGACACTTCATAAAAGGACACGCTTCTCATGTCCGACGTAGGAAGAGGGCACTAGGAAAGATTGCTCAGAAGATGCGTCAAACTGGTACGGTTGGAAAAGGTTTTGCTAGCACTAAGTTTGAAGGGATTACTAGAAGAGAAAAGAGTGAAGGGTATAGAATTTCTTCAGAGATAGTTAAGTTTGCCCACAAGCATCACTGTCGAGTAATTGTGTTTGAACATTTGGGTAATCTTCGCCCTCAAAAAGGGAAGTATTCAGCCCGGTCAAACCAAAAACGTGCATACTGGCTGAAGTCTAAAATAGTTGATTTTACTAGTCATATAGCTAGAACAAAGTTCAACATTTTTACCTCTAGAGTTAACCCAAAAAACACTTCTAAGTATTCTGCAATTGATGGTAGAGAGTTATTTAGAACTTCAGATCACCAAGAAGCAGAACTGCTAGCAAATAACTCTCACATTTGGCTTAATGCTTACTCTAACTACTGCCTTAAACCGCATCCAGGTACGCACGCAATAGCCGAAAGTGGCTATTGGATTCATTCAGGCTTAAATGCTGCTAGAAACATCGGCATCAAGTTCTATAAGCGCTATAACCCTGAATCCAGATTTTTGGTGATTTCTAAAAGCTTGGGTAGTAATGTTCAAGTTGGCTCTCCTTAGCTACAGCTGCTGAGTCAGCCCCATGTGTAGAGGGGCGACAGTTACCTACCATGATCGGTAGTTGCCACCATTGAGGTGTGCCATTCTTCTTAGACGAGTTGTTCTAAGCGTAGAACTATTGCTCTAACTACCTGTATAGAGGTGACGCGAAAACGTAAAGAAGGTTGGGTGTCCAATTAATCCCAAATTTCTCCTACACTATGGTACTTTCCCTATAAATAATGTAGGTACATTTTCTTGAGTAAGATAGAAACAGACTGCGATTGCTAGTCAGCACTTAATTTGAAAAAGTTTACGTGATTACTATTATGCAACTAGAAGACTATTTTGACTTTTTTACACCTGGTGACATTCGGATTAAGGGTACACGAGTGGGGATTGAAAGCATTCTTTACGAATACATACATCGCAAAATGAGCCCAGAGGAGATTGTTCCAAAATTTCGCACTGTGACTTTAGAACAAGTTTATGCGACAATTTTGTATTATTTGCATAATAAAGAAAAGGTTGGTAAATATTTTACCAATTGGCTTGAGTGGGGACATCAGCAACGTCAGGCACAGGAAATGAGTCCACATCGCGGAATTATGAAGTTTCGAGAACGTATAGCAAAGTATGGGCGCGATCCAGAGGTATTTAAAGAACTACGTAGCAAGGGACTTTTGGATAATTGAGGCTCCACAATTCGACAGAAACCCGGTATCTCCAAGATACCGGGTTTCTCGGGCTCAGTATTTTCTCTCAATTGACTAATTAGCTCAACTTCAAGAATTTGGCTTGCAAGCGTTTTCGGCTTGCTGCGATCGCAACGGCTACACTAAAAAGGGAAGCGAGAGAGGATGGTTCTGGAACTTTCTGTGATGGTTTATTCTCGCATAGATCGCAAGCGTTTAGATTAACGTCTTTGAACTTGCTAATCTCAGCTGCTGCTAAAATATCAATTCCAGAGAGGAGCTTTCGCTGTCCTGCTCTCAGTCTTGAAATACCCACAGCATTAAAGAATTGGGGAGCGATATGAATATCTCCGTCTGTTGCAAATGTTGTAGGTATAGTTGTACCAGCAAACGGGAGTGACGCTCTTACATCTATGTTACCATCTGGCTCTACCTCGTTTCTGGCAGCCTCATTGACTTTGCTCAGACCTAATGCATGTCCAATTTCATGAAGAGCAACTGTAAATAAGTCATATCCTGGAGAGGTACCAGTACTAATAACATTAGCTGCGCGTCCTGTATTAACAGTACCACCTCCTAAATTTCCCTCATTGTTAGAGAACTGGCTATACTCTTCGCTTGTATTGGGAGTGGAGTCTAGAAAAAATTTGACAGTAGGGTTGCTATTGAAGATGATAGTGCCTTCTGTTTCTCTAGTTCCATCTGGTGTGAAGCTATCAGGGATATGAAGCGCCAGAGCTCCATCTATAAGAACCTGAGTTCGATCAAACTCGTCGTTGTTAATGAGGTAGCCGCTTATACTCCCTAAATCAGCAGATCCAAACTTGAGGTTAATCCTAAAATCGTCTTTAATAGCTTGCTCCCAACAATCCGCAGCTGCTCTAAATATGTCAATGACATTACCTCCACCAACTGGATTATTCAAAGGTCCGCCATTTTGTAGCACGTTTGGTATATTCCCCACGTCAGACGCATCTTTCCCTAATGCACTTGCACCTTCGGTATCTACTGATGGTGGAATATCGATGAAGTCTATATCAATATCTAACGCTCTAGCTTTCGATGTGGTCATTGATACACCTGTTAATGCTAATAAGGCGATCGCACCAAAGCTTTTCAAACGTGAATTTACAGGTGAATAATGTACGACTTGATTCTTCATTAACTATCTCTCCAAGTGAGTAGTCAGTACTTTGTTTCTTTTTTTGCCCGAACTGATAAAAGAGAAGGATTTTTTTAGTAGTAAATTACACAAACTTGACCGATTTAATAATTGCGTGATTTACAAAAACTGCTGCAAGACTACGATGGTTTCTCGGTGTGAAATAAATTTTGCAGCTTTTAGCTAAAGTCAGATTTATCTGACTGAATATAGCTTTTAACCCAAATTTTAATTTAGGGCTTAACTAACAAACCAACTCTTTTTATTTTGTAATCTTGTTTAGACGGACAACTAACTTTTTAACAGATAAAATATTGGATTTTTTGAAAAAACACCATAAAATTACTGAGGTTTTTATAAAAAAAATATATTCAATTCGTCTTTTGTGAAAGATAAGTAAAAAAATAGAATTTTTCCGGATACAGTATTTATGACTTGTAAATATATAACCGAATGACTTGCAATACGTCCCAGAAACCCGGTTTCTTTGAGAAACCGGGTTTCTAATTTTGCATAAAAGTCAGATTTTATGTTAATTTAAACGAACTGTATTTAACACTAATGCAGCGTTATTTAATTAAATGGAAGTAGAGGATGTAAGTAAGTAAGTTAACAAGAAAAAATATAACTATGTAACAAAACGTAAATTTTCTAGATTCTGTTTGTGGTTACGCTTTAGCGCTAAAGCGCAACTACAAACCAGTAGTGATTCTTTGTGCAAACTTACTTGTATCAATCCTTATTGTGCTATGTCAGGGTGCTTAGCCATTGCTGTTTTGTCAAGGAGTACGAGTATTGATGCTAAGTACTAACGGTTGGAATTGGAGTTGGGGCAGATTTTTAGGACTTGGGATTGGAATTGTTAGTGGAGGCTTTTCTTCTACAGATTGCGTTATTGCCCAGATTACCTCTGATGGTACTTTACCGAATCCATCAATTGTTAACTTAGAAGGGAAAATCTGGAATATTAATGGTGGTACACAACAGGGGGGTAATCTGTTCCACAGCTTTAAAGATTTTTCTGTTAACGCTGGTGAGCAAGCTCATTTTAACAATGCTGCTGCTATTCAAAACATCATTAGCCGCGTCACAGGTTTATCTATCTCTAACATTGATGGTCTAATTAAGGTTGCAGGAAATGCCAACCTATTTTTAATTAATCCTCAAGGGATTGTTTTTGGACAAAACGCCAGTTTAGACCTCAGAGGTTCGTTTATAGCTACGACAGCGGACAGCTTAAAGTTTGCGGATGGGAAAGAGTTTAGCGCCAAAAATCCTCAAACCACCCCTTTGTTAACAATGAGTGTTCCCACAGGACTACAGTTTGGCTCAAGGGCTGGGAGTATTACTGTACGGGGTAATTTAGAGGTACCAACCGGAAAAACTCTGGCTTTAGTCGGTGGTAATGTTAACCTGCAAACAGGTAACTTAAAGGCTGAAGAAGGAAGAATTGAACTAGGTAGTGTTGCAGAAGCAGGTCTGGTCAGCTTAACTCCTCTGACTCAAAATAATCTCGATCAAGGTTACGCCTTTGGGTATGCAGATGTAGCAAACTTTGGAGAGATTGAGATGAAAGGATCTGTGATTGATGCCAATAGTAACAACAACGGTGGTACGATTCAGATTCAAGGCGGGAACGTGAGTTTAGGTGATGCAGCTAAGATTCAGGCTGATACTTTGGGTGCGAGTCAAATAGGTGGTACCGTTTTTATTCAAGCCTCGCAACTGAATGTTGGGGGAGGTTCCGAAATCACTACTGATACAAATGGTCAAGGTCAAGGGGGAAGCGTTACCATAAACGCTCCCGATTTAGTGAAATTGGACGGAAACGGCACTATCGTATCAGCTATAACTACAGGAAATAAACCCGCAGGTTACGTCAAGATTAATGCTGGTCAGTTAGTTGTCCAAGATGGAGCACGAATAAGAACGATAACCGCAGGTAACGGTGCAGCAGGATACGTCAAGATTGATACTAACAAATTAGTTGTCCAAAATGGGGGACTGATATGGACGGGAACTACCAGAGGTAATGGACGTGCGGGAGATATAACTGTGAACGCTTCTGATTCAGTCGAACTCATTAGTAACTCCTCAAGTCGTTCAATCACTGGCTTATATTTGCGATCGCAATCCGTCAATGGAGACGCAGGTAACGTAACCATTAATACAGGTAAATTAATTGTCCAAGATGGGGCAAGAATAGATACCTCGACAGCTGCTAATGGTAAGGCGGGTCATTTGACTATAGTGGCTTCTGACTCGGTGATAGTCAGTGGTGCAAATCCAGCAAATGCGAGTCTTTTAAGAAGTGGAACAGGAGGAGCAGGAGCAGCCGGAGACATAAGTATTGATACAGGAAAGCTGATTATCCAAGGTGGAGGACAAATATCAACTAACACTGAAGGTAAAGGTAATGGTGGAAATTTAACTGTAACAGCTCGGAAATCTGTGGAATTGATAGGGAGATCGAATGTTGGAGATACCAGTAGCGCTTTATTGTCTCAACAAAGTAATGGTAATGGAGTTGCTGGAAACATAAGAATTAACACCAGACGTTTGATAGTGCGGGATGGAGCAGGAATCTCAGTAACCAGCCGAGATGGAGGTACAGGGGGAAATTTGTTTGTCAACGCCTCTGAGTCTGTAGAGCTAACTGGAAATGCACCAGCTAAAAATGGAGAAATATCTCGCAGTGGTCTTTTTTCCCAAGCTACTGAAAATGAAAGCTCTGGAAAAATTGATGAAATTTCTGGAAAAACTGGAAACATATCTCTTTCCACTGGGAAATTGATAGTTCGGGATGGGGCTATCATAACTGTAAACGATACTAATACTACCAGTAAAGCTCAAGGCGCAGGCAGTATTACAATCACGGCTCCAATTATCCTTTTGGATAAACAAGGACAAATCGTTGCTGAAACTCAATCCGGTAATGGTGGAAATATTACACTAAAAACCTCAGACATATTGCTGTTAAGCAACAATAGTCGTATCTCTACGAATGCAGGTAGCAAAGATAAAAGCGGAGATGGTGGTAACATTAATATCTCCAAGCCGGAATTCCTTGTTGCAGTTCCCATGCAGAATAGCGATATTACAGCTAACTCTTTTCAGGGTCAGGGTGGAAATGTGACTATCGAAGCTAACGGTATCATTGGACTCACGCCACGCAGTTCAACGCAAACTGATTTAAATAACTTCGATCCAGCC
Source organism: Scytonema sp. PMC 1070.18 (assembly GCA_035967975.1). Taxonomy (GTDB): domain Bacteria; phylum Cyanobacteriota; class Cyanobacteriia; order Cyanobacteriales; family Nostocaceae; genus Scytonema. Next base: position 50,539 of record JAWQFQ010000025.1, on the reverse strand, counting down.
ACATTACCAACTAATGATGTCACGGCGATTTCCCTGACTGGTAACCCCTTGTTAGATGGTCAAGTCACTATTAACAGTCCCAATACGGAATCGAGTCGAGTACTCATTCAATCACCGCTACCACAGATTGTCGATCCCTCACAGATTATTGCCCAGGGCTGTTCTGCTTTTGGTGGGTCAGATGGCAGTAAATTTATTATTACCGGACGTGGCGGCTTGCCTCCCAATCCTGATGATTTTCTTAACACTGATGTGCTCTGGTCAGATACTCGGGTAACAAGTACTACAGCACAAAAGCCCCTCTCAGAAACATCTGCTAACAAACCACTTGCTAAATCTGAAGTTCTGGAAATTGTCCCTGCTACGGGTTGGGTATTTAACGGTAAAGGCGAAGTAACACTTATCTCATCTGTATCTCATCCCACTAGTTTAGGGTCTACTTCTAAAACCTGTTCCAAACCTTAAACTTAGTGCGAAGTCGGAGTTCAATAATACGTATTTTTGCCCTGAATTAAAATTCGGGCTAAAAGCTCAAACCCGTTAAAACGGTTTACAAAGCTAAACAATACTTCTTGTGGTACGGGCGTCCTCGCCCGTGAACGATCTCGTTAAAACCACTGCAAGACAATAATTTCAGCGTGTAAGGGTATGACCCTTACTAAAATTTTTTTGGAAAGTAAAGTCAGAAAAAGTCAGCTTCATGCAATCTTAGTATAGCATTTTCCGAAATTTTCCACCACAATGGTGATGAGTAAGTACAGAAACAATAAGTATGATTGAAATAAAACTCATAAAGACAACAATATGATTACAATACAAAAATGATAGTACGTACATTCCTATAACTAGAGTAGTACTTTTACCTAAAGTATAAGTCTATTTACAGAAGCTAAATTTAATGACCTTTGAGAAAATACTAATGTAGTAGCACTATGTAAAGGTAGGCGATAATTCAAAAAACTTTATATAGTTTTTTAACAAAAGCAGTTTTTATATATAAGTGTTATTTGCAACAAACAAAGGAGTAACCCAGATAATGAGAAAACACATCGTTCCTCCCGCATCCTTAGTGACTTTACCGGGATTAGCCAGTGTTGCTGTTACCCAGCCAGCACAAGCGTCTTATAGTTGGGAATATACTTTTGATAAAGATATCAAGACCTTTCAAAACTCCACTAGCAGCGCTGGAAATGAGTTGACAGCAGTAGTAGTGGCAGTGGGAATCGCTTTAGCCTTAAGCTCAACAGCTTGCATTGCATACAGACATTTGAACCAAGGCAGGTTTTCTTTAAGTATACCGAATTCTCAACAGAAAGCTAAAGAGGAGCCGGAGGAAACACAAACACCTATCACATTAGGAAATAAACAGATTGCTGCTGCATATATTGAAAAAGCTTATGTTGCTTTGCGACAGGGAGATGTAAAGAGGGCGATCGCCCAATTGAATCATGCTATCACCGTTCATCCGCACAACGCCTACCTCTACACAGAACGGGCTAATTTCCGTCGTAAAAATTTAGCTGATCCCCTAGGAGCACTTGAGGATTATACCCAAGCCATCAATCTCCATCCTGACAATGCCTTCTTTTACTTATGGCGTAGCCAAGTATACCATGAACTAGGAGAAATGTTACAGGCAATGACAGACTATAATACAGCTCTTCGTCTTGCTCCGGAAGATACCATGTATCACCTTGTTCAACCAAACCTACAATCAGCAAGAGGCTAACTATAATCTGAGTCGAAAATGGTCATTGATGAATTGAGGTATCACCGAGAACATCAATCTCAGGTGAGTGACCTGAACTATATTTATTTACTATAGTAAAGCAGCGAAACGATTAAACTTACTTAAGACTAAGGCTAAACCTAATTTTCTTTGTTAAAACCTTAATTCAGTCATTTAATTAAGGCTTCCTGTTTAAAGACAAAAACGTCTAATATTTTAGATAGCCTAGTACTATTTACGGAAGTCAGGGTTTATTTACAAAGCAGGGGCAGGAGCGACTTTGGAACAGGATGTCATCAGACCTTTTTCCACAAAGAGCTTAAAGACAGATTTAGTCTAATATAGCTAGGCAATTCTGATGCTAGTCGTTGTTCACAACACACAGAAGCTTAAGGGCTGCGCCATGTAACGGAGTCAACCAAATCATGAAGAATAATATCGTTTCTCCCAAACCAATCCTAACTTTATCAGGACTAGCGAGCCTCGCGATTCTTCAGCCAGCACAAGCCTCTCATAGTGTAGAAAGCCCTTTTGGGAAAGATATAGAAACCTTTCACAACTCTAATAGCACAGCTGCACATGATTTTACGACAGTGCTGGTTGCCGTGGGAATTGTTTTAGCTCTAGGCTCAACTGCTTGCTTAGCATACAAAGCGTTGAACCTAAGCAAACCTTCCATCCCACCGGATTCTCAACAGAAAGCAAATACAGCAAAAGATGAGCCAGAGACGATAGAAGAAGTCACCAAATCTGGAAATAAGCAAATTGCTATTGCATATATTGAAAAAGCTTATGTTTTCTTACGACAGGGAGCTCCTCAAAAAGCGATCGCAGAATTAAACAACGCCATTAGCGTTCATCCTCAAAACGCTTACCTCTACACCGAACGGGCTAATTTCCGTCGGAAACACCTAGGAGATAAGCTTGGAGCGCTTGAAGATTATACCCAAGCCATCAATCTTCATTCAGACAACGCCCTTTTATACCTATGGCGTAGCCAAGTATACCATGAAATGGGCGAAATGTTACAGGCAATGGCAGACTATAACACAGCTGTTCGTCTTGCTCCCGAAGATACTATGTATCACTTTTTCCAACCAAACCTACAGTTAACAAGACGCTGAATAACTCCCTCCCTGGTCTAAAAATACCTAAATTGCTCCAACTCTTACTCCATTTTGCGATTCTCCTTAGAGCAGTTAATTAGAGACTTCCAAATAAAAAAGTCCGACAACACTCTTGTGGTACGGGCGTCCCGCCCGTCAGCAAGCAGGAGCTCCCGCCCGTCAGCAAGCAGGAGCACACATATCCAGGGTAGGGGCGAAAGCACACATATCCAGGTAGGGGCGAACGGCTGTTCGCCCTTACCTCACCACAAGAGGACTTTGAAAACTTTTTATTTGGAACCTCTTAGCGACAAGCCAGAGCAGAAGATTGTGTATTATTCATACCAGACGTGTGGGAAATAAGTGTAACTTCTCCCTTACCATTAAATACCCAACCAGTAGCAGGTATAATTTCCACAACATCAGGTTTAGAAGATAACTTCGCCACCCTTTCTAGGCGATTTTGCTGTGCAGCGATCGCAGGTAATCGAGTATCAGACCACACAACATCACTACTGAGAGGTTCATGAGGACTGGGGGGTAAACCACCCCGCCCAGTGACGATAAATTCACTACCCTTTGAACTTGCAAAAGCAGCACAACTCGTATCCACTAGCCCAGAAGCATCAACTAATAAAGTAGGAAACTCCACTAATCCCTGGTCAGGGTCAACATCAGGGCTGTTAATTTCTATAGTGCCGCTTAAAGAAGGATTTTGCTGAGAAATCGCAGTGATGTCATTTGAGATTAAATTATCTGGATTTAAATCACTAGGGCGCAACCGCTGAAGCTCTTGCTGAGAGAGTGGTGCGATCCCAAAAATATCAGTCGCTCGAATAGATATTCTTCCGCCTTGACCTCTAAACGCATTAGCGGTGATGTCACTGTTTTCATTAGGAACAGCAACGATGAAACCACGGGGAATATTGATTGTGATATTACCACCATCGCCATCAGTGTTATTATTACCCGCAGTAGCGGAGATTTTGCTGTTGTTACGTAGGAGTATTATATCTTTTACTGTTAAGAGTATATCACCACCGTTACCAGAGTTGGTCGTAGCTGTAATGGTTCCTTTATTGTCCAAGTTGATAGAGCGAGCATTAATTTCTAAGTTACCCGTCGCCTGCGTTGTTGCTCCTTCACCCCTGACAGTCACCCTACCCAAATCTCTGACAATCAATTTCCCCGTTTCAATGCTCAGCAGCCCCGGACTACCTATACTATCCCTTGTAGCAGCGGCACTTATTTCACTATCTACTGGCTCATTAGCTTCTCTGAATTCTGCTCCTAGCGTGGTGCCAAAAACTTCTATAGATTCAGTAGCACGAATTCGTAACGTACCTGCATTGCCAATCCCTTGAGTATTTGTTGTGACTGTTCCCCCATCTCTCACTGTCAAACGTCTTGTTTCAATTGTTGCACTACCTCCACTACCTGTAGGTAGCTCTGGAACAGAACGGGTTGTTCTCACACCAGCAAATATACCTCCAGGAAAATAAGCATAGCTGGATTGAGGAGTCTCAAAGATGTCGATTTCATCAGCACGAATATACAAATCTCCAGCATTGCCTTGACCAAAGGTAGCAACTTGCACTTTAGCACTATTACTAATACTCAAGCGCCCAGTTTCAATGTTCAGTTGACCACCATTACCAGAACCTTCAGAGTTAACTTGAGCAAACAAACCACCAGGAAATTCATCAACTCCATTAGAGAAATATCCGCTCAGTTCTATTTCAGAGGCTTTAACTGTAAGAATTCCTGCATCTCCTTCTCCAAAAGTCGTCGTCCCAACTTGTCCCTGGTTAATAACCAATCGTCTGGTGTTGATAGTTAAATTTCCTGCATTTCCTGTACCTGAAGTGTTAGCTCCCATACGACTACTACTGGTACCATCAGGTATGGTACCAGTCACTTCGACCAAGTCGGCATTGTTCACTGTCAAATTCCCACCCTGACCTGCACCAGAAGTACTAGCACTGACAATTGCTCCATCCTTGACTAGCAGTACTGGTGTGTTAATTGTCAAATTTCCTCCTGTCGCCTCTATTGAGTTTGAAACAGTATCGGTAGACAATGTAGCTCTTGCACCATTAGCAGCAGTACCAATCACTTCTACATTATTGGTTGCATTGACTGTTAAATTTCCACCCGGAGCAGTACCAAAGGTTCTAGCACTGACGATTGCTCCATCCTTAATTAGCAGTACTGGTGTGTTAATCGTTACGTCTCCTGCTGCTGCTGTTGCTCTAGAATTAGCTTGAGCAAAGATACCACTACGAGAAAATTGACCATCAGCAGAAACGCCACCAGTTACTTCCACATTATTAGTTGCAATGACTGTTAAATTCCCACCCTTGCCCGAACCGTTAGTACTAGCACTGACTTCTCCTCCATCCTGCACTTGTAATGTACGCGTGTTAATGGTGAGGTTTCCTCCGTCTCCAGTTGCGTTGCTGTTAACTACCTGAGCATATAAACCACCATTACTTAGTTGCACAGTATCAGCTGTAATAGCCAAATTTCCACCCTGACCTGCACCAAAAGTTGTGGTGCTAACATATCCTCCATCCTGTACTTGCAAAGTACCAGTGTTAATCGTCAGGTTTCCCCCCGTCCCTGTTGCATTTTGTCTAGCCTCCGCTAGCAAGTAGCTATTGGAAACTTGCACAGTATCCGCTGTAATCGTTAAATTCCCACCCTGACCTGCACCAAAAGTACTGGCTCTAACTTGCGACCCATTTTCCACTTGTAGAGTCCCCGTCTGAATCCTGAGGTCTCCACCTTGACCTGCACCACCAGTACTAGCACTGACAAATGCTCCATCTTTGACTAGTAGCGCAGGTGTGTTAATCGTCAGGTTTCCCCCCGTCCCTGTTGCATTTGAGTATACTTCAACAAACAAGCCACTGTTAAACCCATCAACTGAAGTACCACTCACTTCCACTAACTCGCGAGCGTTTAGTGCTACAGTTGCTCCCGGCTGTGATCGCAAAGTACTTGCTTCAATCTGGGAACCATCTGTGAGGGTAATGCGCCTACCTGTGACTTGCACATCGCCACCACCTTCCCCACTCGCATCAACTATAGCCTGTTGGGTCAGTTCAATATTGCTCAGGTTTGGCGCGGTTTCATAACCAAAAGAAAAACCTTTGTTGATGGGTGTGAGGCTGACAAAACCATCTCCACTCACACTGCCTAATTCTATCCTTCCCCCTGCCGTCTTCAGTGTTGCTCCTTCTAAGCTGACTTCACCACCTATTAGGGCTAGGGTTTGATTGGAAGGAACACGCAAAGCATTTGTTGTATCGATTAATTGAGATGTTGTCCTGACCCCTTGACCATCACCACTCACTTGAATTCTTCCTGGATTTGTCCCATATTGCAAACCCGTGGGAACACTCATGGTCAGTAGGGGTGTACTTTGAGCCGCCCTAGCATTAAACTCGAAGCCATCTGCAAATCTGATGCTGTTCGCTGTACTCGCCACAAACGAACCGTTGATATCTAAACGGGCATTTGGTCCAAAAACGATACCATTGGGATTGAGTAGGAACAAGTTGGCGTTTCCTAAAACTTTGATTAAACCATCAATAGTTGAGATAGACGAACCTGTGACTCGACTAATGATGTTCTGAATGTTTGTCACATCGTTAAAGTGAGCTTCGTTTCTGTTAAGAACAGAAAACTCTCTAAAGCTGTGGAATAAGTTATCTCCTGCTCGGGTTCCACCAGTGATATTAGTAATGTTACCTTCTACGTTGACTCTGGAATTCTCAGGTAAAGTGTCATCTGCAGCAATTGATTGAGCTAGCGCATTGTGTTCCCAAGCAGTGAAGGTACTAGCGATCGCCATCCCTAGTCCTAAGTACATACCCCAACTAGTACTCACTCTCGGCATTGCATCCTCCGTTCCTATCTACGCAATTACACGTAAACACTATGGCTTTACTTACGTATGAATCACATTATTTTAGATAAATTAGGTAAAGAGAAAAATAGATTTCATAAAACTTAATCCGCATACACCCATCTAAAGGTAGATTTTTTTGAAAATCTTCAAAATTTTTAATGAAAATTGTGATTCATTAAGAATATACTTAACCCACCACCAATACTGCTCGGTTAATCATAGTCGAAGCCCAGAAACTCGGTAACTCCTGCGAAACCGGGTTTCTAATTCTCGCGCTTCCCTTGCAGTGTTCAAATCATTTTAGTAGAATAAGCGCTTTTAACATAGATTCTTAGCGTGCGTAGCAAAGTTTTAGTAAAATTTCATCAGTTTGTAGTCATATTTATGTAAATTTTGCACTAAAAATTCTACTATTGTGGAATATACTGTCACCATTCTTTCTATCTGTTACTCATGGGAAATCGCCCAGTGTTCAACAAACAGACGAAATTACCGACATCTGTAATCCTAAATAAACGCCTTTTCAGTTTCCATGACTATTGGCGATCGCCCAGTTTGCTCCTACTGAGTTTGATGATATTCTGTAGCTGGTACCAAAAGCCGTTGCTAGCGCAAACACCCAATGTTCCAGATATCTTCCGCCGACCGGAGGAAGAGACTCCCCCGATCGCACCCGAAAAACCTCAAGAAATTCCACCTCCAGAAAACCTATTTCCATCTCCTGTCCCAGAACCTTCCATTCCAGGAGAAGTTCCGAGCGGGTTTCCAGGAACCATCACAGTTAAACGCTTTGATGTTGTTGGAAATAGTGTTTTTAGCCAGGAACAATTAGCTGAAGCTACAAAAGAGTTTACCAATCAACCAATTACCTTTGCTCAACTCCTGCAAGCTTCTGAAGCTATCACTGAACTCTACCGTGAGAAAGGCTATGCAACCTCTGGAGCTTTCATTCCAACCAACCAAACTTTCAAAATCGAAGGTGGTGTGGTCACAATTCAAGTTGTGGAAGGTAGGTTGGAAGAGATTCAGGTTAGAGGTCTTAAACGGTTGAATCCGGGCTATGTCCGCAGCCGTATAGCGATTGCTGCAGATAAACCGCTCAATGTCAACAAGTTGTTAAAAGCCTTGCAACTGCTGCAACTCAATCCGCTGATTCAAAATATTTCTGCGGAGTTGGCAGCGGGAACAACTCCTGGTACTAATATACTAGATGTCAGAGTGACAGAAGCACCAACATCTTCTGTTCAGATCGCCTTAGATAACAATCGTTCTCCCAGCGTCGGTAGCTTTCAACGACAAATCCGACTTGCTGAAGATAACTTACTCGGATTGGGAGATAGTTTAAGTGTTACCTACTCCAATACTGATGGTAGTAATGATGTTGATGCTCGTTATATACTACCAGTAAATCCCCGGAATGGGACGGTAGAGTTTAGTTATAATTACACAGATAGCAGTGTTGTTGAAGAACCCTTCGATATATTAGATATTGAAGGAGTTTCACAAGACTTTTCTTTGACATTCCGTCAACCAATAGTGCAAACACCTACGCAAGAATTTGCTCTTGGATTGACCGCTAGTCGCAGAGAGAGTGAAGTTACGTATTTGGACTCTCTAGGCTTTCCCTCTCCGGGAGCTAACGAAGACGGGGAAACTCGCTTATCAATCCTCCGGTTTTTTCAAGAATGGACTCAGCGTAATAGCCGACAAGTACTGGCGGCGCGATCGCAGTTTAGTTTTGGCTTTGATGCCTTCAATGCTACCGCTTATGATGAATCACCGGATGCTAAGTTTTTCTCTTGGCGGGGTCAGGCGCAGTGGGTGAGGCTTCTTGCTCGAGATACTATCTTAATACTGCGTACGGATGCACAGGTAGCAGATAGAGGGTTGGTTCCTTTAGAACAGTTTGGTTTGGGAGGACAACGTACGGTACGGGGTTACCGTCAAGATTTACTGTTAACTGATAGTGCTTTTTTGGCTTCTGCTGAATTAAGGTATCCTATTTTACGGGTACCGCAGTGGAACAGTATATTGCAAGTGACTCCATTTGTGGATTATGGAGTTGGTTGGAATAATTCTGGTAGACCAGATCCGGAGACTAATAATCTTGCTTCTGTGGGGTTGGGGTTGCTGTGGCAAAGTCCTAATATCACTGCTAGATTTGACTATGGAATTCCTTTGGTTTCTGTAGATTCTCGGGATGATGAAACTTTGCAAGAACAGGGTTTGTATTTTTCTGTTGTTTATACGCAAAGATTTTAAGATTGGATGAAAAGATTAAGGAACCGCAGATAAACGCACCCTCAACGCAGATAAGTGTGTGTTTGAGTTGGATATGAATTGACGGAAATTTCAAAATTGGTATAGCATATGTCTAGACTTATTCTTTTTGCTGTTATTGCCCAAAGTATTGCTATTATCAGCCCATTTGTACTTGCGGCTGATGCAGCTAGTGATGTTAAAGCTGTCCAGAGTCAGCGCGAACAAGTTGTGGAGTCTGGTGATGGGAAACAACTTTTGCAGCAAGGGTTGAAACTTTATCAAACAGAAAGATATTCTGACTCGGTGGAAGTTTTACAACAAGCAGTTGAGAAGTTTCAAGCGCAGGGTGATTTGCTGAATCAAGCTTTAGGACTAAACTACGTAGCATTAGCCTATCGTCAGCTTGGACAGTTACCTCAAGCAAGTAAAGCGATAACGGAGAGTTTGGAACTCGCAGAAAAGATTAGTAACAAATCTAAGGAATACTTATCAGTTCGCGCTCAATTACTCAATACTCAAGGTCAAATTCAACTTGCGGAAGGAAAAACACAGGAAGCTCTGAAAAGTTGGGAAGATGCGACTCAACTCTACCGTAAAAACCAGGATAAAGAAGGGGAGATAGGTAGTAAAATTAACCAGACTCAAGCCCTGCAAGCATTGGGTCTTTACCGTCGCGCTCTGATAACGCTTCGGGATGTTAATCAACTGTTACAAAAAGAACCAAACTCTATATTGAAGGCGAAAGGTTTATTGAGTTTGGGTAATGCTCTACGAGTCGTGGGGCTTTTAGATCAGACAAAGACGGAAACGACTAAAGTAGAAGATATTGGCTCCATACAAGCTTTAGAGCAAAGTTTGGCAATAGCTTCTCAACAGAACTCACCAGAATTAGTCTCGCAAATTTACCTGAGTTTGGGTAATACAGCTCAAGCACTGCAGAGAAATGCAGATGCAATGAAGTATTACGAACAAGCGGCTGCATCTTCTAGTTTACCAATGTTGCGACTGGTAGCACAAATGAATCAACTGCGTCTGTCTGTTAGAGAAACACCAGCACAGCAAAAAGAGCTAGGACAGAAGGTTTCATACGCAGCTTTGCAGGAAAGTTTGGTTCCTCAAATTCAGTCTCAACTGGATACGCTACCACTAAGTCGCCAAACTGTTTATGCAAGGATTAATTTTGCTCAAAGTTTGGTTTGTCTCAAACAAAGCGCACAAAGCACAGAAACGGCTATGAGTGCTGCAAGTTGTCCGTCTCAGAAGACAGAAACACCACAACAGAGAATGACGACTAATGTTCCAGAATGGAGTGAAATTGCCAAAATAGCGGGGACGGCTGTGGAACAAGCTCGAAAATTGGAAGATAAGCGTGCTGAAGCTTATGCGTTGGGAACTCTGGGAGGTCTTTATGAGTCTACCGGGCAATGGGCTAACGCGCAAAAACTGACTCAGCAAGCGATCGCACTTGCAGAAGGTATTCCAGCGCCAGATGTGGGCTATCGATGGCAGTGGCAGTTAGGACGTATACTCAAAGCAACAGGAGATGAAGACGGGGCGATCGCATCCTACTCCAAAGCTGTTGATAGTCTCAAATCGATACGCAGCGATTTAGTTGCTATTAATCGTGACGTGCAATTTTCTTTCCAAGAGGAAGTTGAACCAATTTATCGCGAATTGGTGAGTTTGTTGTTGGAGTCGAAGAAAAATCAACCAGGTCAAGACAAGCTAGCGAAAGCCAGAAATGTGATAGAATCACTACAATTGGCGGAACTCGATAACTTCTTCCGCAGGGCTTGTATAGATGCTCAACCTGTCCAGATAGACGAGGTTGATCGCACTGCAGCAGTGATTTATCCTGTGATTTTGAGCGATCGTCTCGAAGTGATTCTGTCCGTACCCTCATCTTCTTCTGACAAAAAACAGGGTCAGTTTCTGGAGCGTCATACAGTTGCTTTGAGCAAAGAAGAAATTGAAGACACTGTTAACCAGCTGCGGCAAAAACTGGAAACCCGTACAACTCCAGAATATTTGCCTTTGTCACAACAAGTCTATAAATGGATAATTGAACCCATTGCACCGGAACTCGAAAAACGCAAAATCAAAAACTTGGTATTTGTTTTAGATGGTGTGCTACGAAGTGTACCAATGGCGGCGTTGCATGACGGACAAAATTTCCTGGTACAGAAGTACAACATTGCTCTCACACCTGGTTTACAGCTATTAAATCCCCAACCTTTAACACGTAACAAACTCAAAACAATCGCCGCTGGATTATCCGTAGCTCGAACTGTAGGTAATGAAAGCTTTCCACCACTACCCGGAGTGAAAGAAGAATTGGATGAAATTAAGGATACAGTAAGTGACACTCAAGTGCTACTGAATGAGCAATTTACTCGTGCTTCTATTGAGGAAGCAGTGAAATCTCAAAACGCACCTATAGTCCACCTTGCTACCCACGGTCAGTTTAGTTCTAAGGCAGAAGATACTTTCATACTAACATCTGATAAGACTATTAATGTCAATGAATTAAATAACTTACTGAAAACTAGGGAAACAAATCAACGCGGTGCTATTGAGTTACTTGTCCTGAGTGCTTGCTCAACAGCAGAGGGAGATAATAAAGCAGCATTAGGAATTGCTGGCGTGGCGGTCCTAGCTGGCGCACGCAGTACTTTAGCATCGCTTTGGGTTGTAGATGATGAAGCAACTGCTATCATCATGAGCGAATTTTACAAACAGTTGAAGAAACCTAACATAACAAAAGCAGAAGCGTTTAAAGAGGCTCAATTAAGTTTATTAAAAAATCCCGAATACGAACATCCTTACTTCTGGGCACCTTATGTTTTGGTAGGAAATTGGTTGTAGCTGAGATATTGCAGCATTCTCAACAAGACTTAAAAAACCGGGTTTCTCAACGAAAAATTAAGCTTTTCTAGCGTCGTTATTCTCACCAAACCCGGTTTTTGAGCATTCTAATAGTGAAATATGGACACCAAAAATAAAATCTAGGTATCAGTAAGTCTATACTGTAGGCGATCGCTCTAAGTTTTCTCGTTTGTCAACTTTCATTTTTATAAACCTCCCCACGACCACCCACTCTAATCACAGTAACCAACAATACATCATCTTCTATTTCATAAACTACTCGATAACTGCCAACTCTAATTCGATAAGTATTCTCTTCGCCTTTTAATTTTTTAACTCCACTAGGACGGGGTTCTGTGGCTAAAGCATCTATTTTAGGTTGTATGCGGTCTTGCAAGTCTTGAGGTAATTGCTTAAACATCTTTCTTGCACTAGGAGAGAATTCGACTGTGTAAGTCATCAATTAAGCCACGTCCTGTCTCTCTTCAGCAATTTCTTTTTTAATTGTTTCCCAAGAGAATGTACCGTGTAAGCGTATCTCTTCTCTAGCTTCTTTAACAGCTTTTAAATCCTCCTCATCCTCTTCATCTTCGATTTTTTGAAGTAGTGCGTAAATCTCATCTAGGGTACTGTCGTAAGCTTGGTTTAGCAGTACGTTGATAGCTTTGATTATTTCTTGTCTTTCGTGTTCAGTTTTCATTTTTATACCTCTTCAAACTTTCTAACACTTTACTTATTTCTTCATTTAGCAATGGTAGCAACAATGATGCTAGCTCAGAATTAGTTTTAAGAATGTTTCTTAAAGCTTGAATTTCTATGATTAATCTCTCTACTTCTGAACTCTCACTACGACCATCTAGGCTAGCGAGATTTTTTAGTATTGTGCGAACCCCTGAATTTAATTTTAAATTAGCTCGTTCTGTTTTATCTTCGCGCTTAGGTCTACCCACACGCTTAACCTCTGGGAATGACACTGTGATATACATCTTAATTTTGTCCTTAAAACGTCCAATATACGCAGTATAGAACAGTTATGCTAATTTTATGTACACGATATACATCAATTAGTCTAATTTCGTGTGCATAAAACTATAAGTAACTGGTCTGTGTTTCATGTGCATAAAATACACTTAATTGTGTATATTAGTGAATGTGACAGTACCACAAGAGATTGTTTCATTCTTCTCAACTCAACGTCGCTGGGTTGTTTTGTGCTTTTTATTGAGCCACTCCAGTCAAAACTGCATCAGTTGATTTGATTGGCAACTATTAAACCGAAAATCAGTACCATCCATCGGTTATCAGTCCTGCACGCGTGTGGTGGGGGATATAAATAATCATGAAACTGATAACTGTTAAACCCCTGATTTGTCCTACTGGTTAAATAATAGTTGTTCTACAACACACTGGTCACAACTTATGAGGAAATCGCAGATAACACAAGATAATCAAATCATCGAATTAATGCGGGTTCCGGAAACCAAGCACGACTTAGATTGGTTGAAAGAAAGCCTTCAAGCAGCTATCAAGTTAGAATTTGCAACTTTACCGCCCTACCTTGCAGCTCTTTGGTCAATTCAGGATGATATGCATCCGGTTGCGCGTTCAATTCGGAAACATATTGCTGAAGAAGAGATGCTACACATGGCGCTGGCTTGTAATCTACTTACAGCTGTTGGTGGAAAACCTGCACTTAATACACCAGAAGCCGTTCCAACTTATCCAAGTCCATTACCTGGAGGTGTCAATCCAGATTTGGTGGTCCCGCTCTGTGCTCTTTCGCTAAAGTCTCTCCAAATCTTCTTGGAAATTGAATATCCTGAGTTCGGACCGATCGCCACTGTACGAGCCGAAACGTTCTCAACAATTGGTGCTTTTTACACGGCGATTCAGAATGCATTTGAAACTCTCAAACCTCGTTTGACTGAAGAAAGACAGATGGAAGGTCCGTTTGGACTCAGCAAAATCCGCTCTTTGAATGATGTTTATTTGGCAATTGAAATCATAAAGCGTCAAGGAGAAGGATCTAAGGCTTCACCGGAAGACACAGGACCAGATGACCTCGCTCATTATTATCGATTTGCAGAGATTTATCACGGTAAAAAGCTGCGTAAAAATGAGGCTAGCGGAAAATGGGAGTTTGATGGTGACCCCGTCCCTTTTCCATCTGTTTGGTCAATGGCAGAGATTCCTATTGGTGGGTATCAACAACAAGACGTATCTGCTGAAGTCTGGCAACTTTTAGAGCAATTCGATCAAAGATTTACGACCATGACCAATCAACTTCAAGCCGCCTGGGAAAACGGAGATTCAACTTCATTAGGAGCGTCAATTGGAACCATGTTTCAACTCAAAGAAACAGCGAAGCGTCTCATGCAGATTCCAATTCCCTCTGGGAGCGGCAATTATGGACCGTGCTTCCGGCTAGTCCAGATGAGTTGATGGTTTCCAAAACATCTCAAAGCTATGGGATTTATGTTTCATTTTGTAGTACAACAAAGGACTTGTCATGACTGAAACAACAACAGACAATCAGCAAAATCCTACCTGGGAAAATGACATCAAAGATATGTTCAGCGCTGCGGACATCGGATGCATGAAGAGCCGGGGTCTAGATTTAAGCAATTACCAAGAAGTTAAAGTCAATGCTCTTGAAATTTATGATGCAGTCTCTCGGGGTTTTATGCCACCTGGTAATCCCTGGTCAGAATCTAGAGTAGCTACTTTTAAACAGTGGATAGATGCAGGTACTCCTAAAGGCGGTGACGCCCCAGATCAAGGTGAGTTAGGTTGGAGCGCGACGAGTGCTCCACAAGTTGGCTCTCGCTATGACGACATTTGGTTCATTTCACCCCAAGAAGGCTGGGCGGTCAACAGTGATGGTCAAATTCTTCATACTAATGATGGCGGAGCAAGTTGGGTTCAGCAGTTTCGGACGCCAATGATTGGCTCACGAGCAGTTTACCTCCGGTGTATTAGCTTTGCTAACTCACAAAAGGGTTGGGTAGGAACTTTAACCGAAAACTATCGGATGTTCCAGACTGTAAATGGAGGAACAACCTGGACACTAGTGACTAATCTCCCCAACAATGCTCCTTTAGCAATTTGCGGTCTGTACGTAGTTAATGATTCGGTAGTCTATGCTTCTGGAACTAACTTTCCCGACAAGCGCCACCCTACTCGTGTCATGAAAACTACTGATGGCGGCGAAACCTGGACTGCGATCGACATGAGTGCATATGCTTCTAATCTCATCGACATCTTCTTCTTTGATGAAAAGCGGGGATTTGTCGTTGGTGGGTACTCTGATAAGGACGATCCTGACTACGCTGATGTTATACCAGTCGTACTTTTCACCAATGATGGCGGACAGACTTGGGAAAACAGGGTAGCTACTTTAGACTTTCAGCCTGGAGAATGGGGTTGGAAAATTTACTTTGTTAACGAGAGTGTCGGTTATGTTTCCTTGGAAAGCTTTAATCGGGGAGCAGTTCTAAAGACCACTGACGGTGGTCAGACTTGGACTCGTCATCCAATTAACGACCTGCAGGGTAACGCTAACCTTGAAGGCGTAGGTTTCGTTACAGAAGACCGTGGCTGGGTAGGTGGCTGGGGTGATGCTACTTTTGCTACTGGATACACTAGTGGAACTACAGATGGTGGAGAAAATTGGGTGGATGCTAACGAAGTCGGGCGGTTCATCAACCGCTTTCGTTTCCTAGGAAATCCAGTGACCGTGGGTTACGCTAGTGGGCGGATGGTCTACAAATATAGCCCTGTAACTAGTGCAGCTGCACCTTCAACACCCTTGGTAACCACCAATGTCATCCCAGAGAGCAGGATGGTTAAAACGACAGACCCTTCTAGGTTCACTGACACTGCTGAAATCGATATCGAATTGCCATCTGGAGCAAAGCATGCTTGGGTTAATATCTGGAATCGGTTCGGTCTGGAGATTAAACTTCTTTTGGATGAATCCAGTCCTAATCCTGGCTTCCGTCGTTTAACTTGGGATGGTCTGGATGATGATGGTAAACCAGTTCCTAGTGGGGTTTACATTTTCCGACTGACTGTGGATGAGAATGCTGATAGTGGGTGTTTCTACTTTGAGCGTAGCAACGGCTGAATGTAGTGTTTAGTAGCTAGGACTACTCTACCAGGAATTAAAGTTCCTGGCAGAGTAGATTAGAATGGAATATGGAGTAAATACTTGAATGAAAAAACCGCAGATGAACGCGGATGAACGCAGATAAAATTTACAACTTTTATTTTGGCGTCTTTGCGCCTTTGTGTGAGACTAAATTCATACTCTTAATCACCAATGTCGATTAATCAATGGGTTCTTGAGTGCAATGCAAATAGTTTGAATTTACCCACCCTTGCAACCCATTGACTCTGGCATTCGGACCCTGCTCAACTGCAACATAAGCCCAATTTCCCTGTTCCCGAATGACACGAACGGTGTTGCCATTGTTTAATCCGGCTTTTGATTTGCCTCCAGGAGAAAAGCGCACAGCAAGTTGTCCGGTTTTGATATTGGTAACATCACACCAGGTTACCCACTTCAAGTCAACTTTTTCTATAGGTACGAGTTCGCTAGTAAAAATACTGCGATCGCCTTGAAGAATGTTCAAGCGCATATTTCCCCCTCCACCCTCACGCCAAGAGACGGCGTAAGTGTATTCACCATTGAACCAGAGTTTTCCTATGTATACGTCATCGCGGATAGATTGAGAGCTATAAAGTTTGATACAGCGATTGTGACTGTCGCATCCAGAATAGGAGTCATCGCTGCCTAAAGTGATGGTAAAGTTTCTTGCTTGGTACTGAGAGTAGGTGATTTCTTGAGCAATGACTGGACTGACAATAGATGCAGCTGCAAGAGCAATCACCCCAATCGCCGTGATTTTGAGGTTCATAGTAAAGGTTTATAGATGTATAAATTTATTGTCTTTTACGGGCTAGCGTCACTGCTCTAACATTTTCAGTCACTAAAGCAATCTGACCACATAGTCCGGCAAAGTTACTTATTTCATCAAGTTCTTTATCATTGTTGCTATCATAAGTTACAAATCCTATGACAAAGCTAATAAGAAATAGATATCCAAGAATTTTTAGATTATTAATTCCTCTGTTGAGATAAACCATACCAAAGGGCAGAAGGAAAAACGTTAATAAACCAGCAACAATAGCGTTTTTCTTGGCAAGTTCATCAGTTCTTTCGATATCTCGCTTAGTTGGCAAAAAAGGATTCCAAGGGGAATACTCGGTAGAATTTAATGTCATTTTTTTGGGATAGATGCTTTTATTTGTGAAGCAACACTGCTTGTTATAAGCGTGTCATAGGCACAAAATGTATAGCTTCCGAAGTAACACTGCTTCTTTCAATAAGTTTGTGTGAAGTGGGCGATAAACTTCCACGACGTGTTAGTAATCTCTTGGGTGAGCAACCTTCACGACAGTCACTAGCATAGATTCATCCTTGATTTGATAAATAATACAATATTCGCCTAAACGTATTTTGTATAATGGTTCTGTGTCTTCTAGTTTTTCTGCTGTATTCAAACGTGGGTTCATTGCTAATTCTTCTAACATCATCGCTGTCTGGCGTTGAATTTCAGGATCTAATTTTTTAATTTGCTCTAAAGCTGTAGATGTTAGCCTAACTGTATAGCTCACAATCCTAGCTCCCGTTTCAGTTCTTCAAGAGAAGTTGTACCTATCGTCTCGGCGTGTTGCAATTCTAACTTTTCCTGTTATCTTTAATGTCTAATTTTTACATGAAAAAGCGCTTGATGTTTTGCTCATCCAAGCGCCTTCTCTGTATAACCTTATACCAATCCACTTGTTTGATGCAACATTTGAAACTCGCAAAAATCCTTGATTCAGGAGAGTTGCGAAAATAACCTGTGGCAAACATGTGGTGAAGTGGTATCACTCCTTGCACAAATAAAGAATATCTCTTTTAAGATGAAATGCGGAGTTAAGCGAGTGACACTTTATCAACTGACCCCAAGTAGCAAGTCGCCAGGTAAGGGTGTAGGGTGACCGGGTGTGGGGTGTAGGGGTTGTTTGTGGAGTGATGAAGGTTATGACAGTACTCATACAATTGTAAGATAAAAATGCAAATCCTTTTATCAACTTTTATCAATGATTAGTTATACTTTACACGGTCATAAACATACAAATGAGTGATTCAGCTAGGCTCTATGAGCTATAAGTTCTTGGCTCTTAGCTGAAAGCTGAAAGCTGACCGCTTAAAGTATATTCCCCACACCCCACACCCTTAATTTTGATGCAAATTTTTGTCCCAGGACGCCTTTGTTTGTTTGGCGAACATAGTGATTGGGCGGGAGGGTACCGTCGTCTTAATCCCCTACTGGGGATAGGTTACACGCTGCTAGTTGGTACTAACCAAGGAATTTATGCAGGCGTCAAGCTCCATACTACACATTTGATTATAAGTATTTCCCACAGTAAGGGTCATGAGCGCACCAGAACTTTACCGATGGAACCGAAGGTTTTACTTGCGGAAGCGGAAAAGGGGGAGTTTTTTAGTTATGTGGCTGGTGTTGCATACCAATTTCTCCGTAACTTCCCAGTTGCGGGTCTGGAAATTAATAATTATTTAACAGATTTACCTGTTAAAAAAGGGTTGTCATCAAGCGCAGCAATTTGCGTGCTTGTGGCTAGGGGATTTAATCAAGTGTATGGCTTGAAAATGACGGTACGGGAGGAGATGGAGTTTGCGTACTTGGGGGAAATTACCACACCTTCTCGATGTGGGCGGATGGATCAAGCTTGTGCTTACGGTAACCGCCCTATTGCTATGTTATTTGATGGCGATCGCATTGATGTCGTAGAGTTAAAAGTACCGCATGATTTATTCTTTGTCATTGTAGACCTCGGTGCTAGTAAAAATACTCAGGAAATCCTCCATCAACTCAATGCGTGTTATCCCTTTGCCACAAACAAAATACAAGCAAACGTGCAAAAATATCTAGGTACCATTAACTATCAAATCACTCAAGCAGCTGTTGATGCTTTACAAAAAGGCGATGCAGAGCAAATAGGTCGTTTAATGAAACACGCACAAACACAATTCGATCTGCATTTAATACCAGCCTGTCCCGAACAGTTAACAGCTCCCCTCCTGCACCAACTTCTTGAACATAAACCGATTCAACCGTATATTTTAGGAGGTAAGGGTGTGGGTTCCCAAGGAGATGGTACAGCACAGTTTATTGTCAAAGATTCGGAAAATCAACAAAAAGTGATAGAAATCATCAAGCGAGATTTTCCCCAAATGCAATGTTTAAAACTGACAATTTATGCAGAAAAATAAAGTACGGAAAGCGATTATTCCCGCAGCGGGCTTTGGGACTCGGTTGTTTCCAGCAACCAAGGTTGTCAAAAAAGAACTCTTCCCAGTTATTGATAAAGATGAGAGAGCAAAACCCGTAATTTTGGTAATTGTGGAAGAGGCTGTTCGTGCGGGAATTGAAGAAATTGGGATTGTCGTGCAACCGGGCGATGAAGAAACTTTTGCAGATTTCTTTAAAAATCCACCAAATAAAGAACTTTTCAAGAAACTTTCTCCCGCAAATCAAGAATATAGTCAATATCTTCAAGAATTAGGCAGTAAAATTACATTTTTGACGCAGAAAGAGCAAGAAGGATACGGTCATGCAGTCTTCTGTGCTAAAGAATGGGTACAAGACGAAACATTTTTACTCATGCTGGGAGACCACGTTTATTCATCAGATACTGAAAAGTCCTGTGCGCGTCAGGTTTTAGATGTTTATGCACAAGTCAATCAAAGTGTGATTGGCTTAACAGCACTCCCAGCAGAAATGATTCATAAAGCAGGTTGTGTTACCGGCGTTTGGCGAGCTGAGAACACTCTTTCTCTCACACAAGTCTATGAAAAACCAACCATAGAGTATGCACGCCAGCATCTTCGTGTTGAAGGAATAGCAGAGGATAAGTTTCTCTGTATATTTGGCTTATATGCACTTACACCGAAAATATTTGATTTTCTTGAAGAACACATTCATCAAAATTTCCGAGAACGGGGAGAATTTCAACTCACATCCTGCTTGGATAGATTGCGTCAGGAACAAGGGATGATAGGTTATGTTGTACAAGGGAAGAGTTTTGATATCGGATTACCAGATGTCTACCGACAAACAATGGTTGATTTTAGATCGGGGGGTGGGGTTAAGGCTGCTCCCTGACACACGTATCTCTAAAAAGACAAAATTCCGAAAAAGTGCTGATGTGTGTCTCACTCTTGTTAGATTAGCTTCAGTATGTGTGAGAAATTGATGTTCTCCCACTGCTAAGTATCTCAAGAAGGTGTTTTTCATACTAATTACGAACACCTAACGACTAACAGTTCTCACGGTAAGTCGTATTTATTCAACTGAGCTACTTAGTTCCATTTCCTATATTTTATTTGTCAGACACCGCTCAGTGTATATATATGTCTCAGATACTGTTATATGGCGTAATGATTATTGGTCTGGCGATCGCATTACCTGTTGTACTAGCTACTATGACAGCCGCGATGGTTTTTCTTTCTACCAGACAACTGCAAAGAATCGTCAATACCTTTTTTTCGTTGATTGCCCTTGGCAAAATTAAAGAAGCTTATCAGAGTACTGCTTTTGAATTCCAAGCTAACACATCTCAATTAGAGTTGGTAGAGTTTTTACAAGATAACTTGCTTATGAATTTTAAAAAGGGTTTTTGGTTATGTCGTTCTTTAAAAAAGAATCAAGCTTCTCTTGAAAGAACTATAACTAACAAAGTTGGTCAGAAAATCAAGTTAAAAATTTACTTGAGAAAGGAAGATAGATTTTGGAAAATTTATAGTATCGAAAAAATGAAACCCGATATTTTCAAAAAAAGAGAAGACACTATTTTGTTTAGTGGCTTACTTGAAAATGGCAGACGGATAAAACCAATCATTCCTACAGAAATTCAGGCTAAGCAGATAGTGTACAATACTTTAATTTCTCTATCAGACACTGTAGAAACAAACAATTTTGCAGAATTTTATGATTCTATTTCACTACTTTGGCAGAAGCAAACAAGCGTGACTGATTTAGAATCTGCATTTCAAGATTTTCTAGACCAACAATTTCATTTATCTGGTATTGCTATTAGCCAGATTAATTTGATCGAACCTCCCATCATCAACGAGAATAACTGGCTTCAACTGCACGGACAAGTTCCGAATGCTGTAGGCTATCCCTCGATTTTAGACTTTAATTTCCAATATATTCGGGAATTAGAAACTTGGAAACTAGTTAGGATTAAAATTAATATAGAAAAGTTTAAAACAGAAGCCATACATAATGGAAATGGAAAAAAGCTAACGTCTCCCTTGCAATGGATTGTTGCAACTAATGAGTTTCAACAAGACTTTTGGGCAGATAGAAATTAAGGAATTATGAATTATGAATTATGAATTATGAATTCATTATTATTCTGATTTCACCATAACAACGACTCGAGTGTCTACATTTAAAACTTGTATTGCGTTGGGTAAAGTGGTCATTGGTAATTTCCAGTGAGAATGACCGCAGATAACTAATAAATCACTTGCTCTTATCAATTCAGCACGAATTGACTCATTTCCGATTAATCGGGCTGCTGTATCATTGGGACCTTCATGCAGAATGAAAATGTCTGGTAATTCAGGAAGTAAATTTTGTATGAGTTGTCTAAAATCTTTTTCCGAACGACGGAAAGGTTTGGTTTTTTTGCCAATAATACCGGAAATTCCCGCAATGCGAAGTCCATCCAAACAAGCGATATGACCATCTAAGAAATGAATTCCTCGCTCACTTTTAAAGGTTTTAATTTCCTGCAAGGTTCTTCCAAAACTATCGTGATTTCCTCCTACCCCAGCAATCCAACGAAAACGGCGACTAAAAGCTCCCCAAACTTCTCGAACATCACCCACACCCCCACGCTTTTCTACCTGTGCATAAAGGTCGCCTGCTAAAATAACCCCTGTTGTTTGTGGGGATGGTATTTTTCCTAACTCAGCTAATTTTTCGAGTTCTTCACTAACAAGATGACCGAGTAGGCGTTGATTTTTGGGATCGATACCTTGTAAGTCGCTCGTAGCAATGATAGCGTCTAATCCATCTGGTAGTGAGTCAACTTTTGCTAACAAAACAGGCAAAATCTTGCTAATTGCACCAGTACCATTTGGTGCATGGGTCATAAATGGTATGTGATGAATAAATTTTTCTGAAATAGAGATAATTCGCATTTCTCATTTGACGTGCATAAATATCGTATGCCACATTATTTAACCAATCGACAAATTTATGTCTAATATACTCATATTATAAAAGCCTTACACAGCAAGGGTTTTCTCTTTTATTTCCCTAGAAAATTGTAAACTTTTATTATGATAGTGCTAATATTAGCATCACCTGACTTAAAACTACTTTGAAAAAGTATCTCTAAAGATAGATGTTGTTTAAATCAACCCCAAAAAGATAGTTTTTATCTATATCTAGAATAGGCGATCAGATTTTAGTGAACACGGGATTTTAACAGACCAACAGGATTGTTATATTTGATGCAAAAACACAACAATGGATATACCGTTCGACGTATCATATCACTTCAACAGCAACCTGTATGATGTTCCCAATAAACCATTACAAGTACAAAAAGCTGTTGAGTGGCTTCAATCTCAACTGACTAATAACGCGAACGATACGCACAAAAAAATCGAAATTTTGGGTTTAATCGGTGTATACTCGCGTATGCTGCGGGATTTCTCAACTGCAAGGCACGCACTGTCTTCTGCAATTGAATTATCGGAATCCATCGGTAGCCTCCCTCATAAAACAGTCAATTTAATCCGGCTAGCCCACGTGTATCAGTGGCAAAAGCAATTTTCTTTAAGTGAAACTTTATTCGAGGAAGTGTTCGCATATTGCAGCAATTACTCCGAACTCGAACCGTATATTGACTTTGCTTATCAGCATTTTGGCAAGTGCAAGTTTGACCAAGCCCAATACAAAGAAGCACAGTACTGCTTTGAAAAAGCCTTAGAGATACGCAAAAGTAAAGGAGACCACTTCCTGATTGAGTCAACTCAACTCGCATTGGATGAAGCCCTAAGACGAATTAGGGTCTAGAGCGTTGGTACAGTATTCAGTCGTTAAGCTAACTTATAGAGCTGGCTGCGTCAATTTTGTCAACATTAACTTTTGTAGTTGACTTGGGGTGTTGCGGTCATCATGCATATAATTGCTACTTGCAGATGATGCAATTAATAAGTCAAAGCTAGTTAGGATGTAATCCTGTCTATTACGAGGAAGTATTAAATATGTCAAAAAAGCTAGGGAAAAAAATCTCACCTACACCAATGCCAACTGATATCGGTGTCGTAGATTTGATTGATAATTACTTCACTGCTTACAATTCAGCCAGAATGCGGGAAATATGCCATCTTCTAAGTCGGGATGTGATGAAGGAAGGGGTAACAGTGGGAGTCAGTCTTTCCGGTGCGATGACGCCAGCCGGATATGGAGTGTCTGTACTAGCACCACTGATTCGGAACGGATTTATTGACTGGATGATTAGCACTGGTGCTAACCTTTACCACGATATGCACTACGGGTTGGGTTTTGAACTGTTTGCAGGTAATCCGTTTTTGAACGATGTGAAGCTGCGACAGGAAGGTACTATCCGTATTTACGATATTATCTTTAGTTATGATGTACTTTTAGAGACGGATTCTTTTCTCCGTAAAATCCTCCAAGCAGAGCCATTCCAAAAACGGATGGGAACTGCTGAATTTCACTATTTACTGGGTAAATATGTTCGTGAAGTCGAAAAACAAGTTGGAGTTAAGAATTCCTGCTTGCTAGCCACTGCTTATGAATGTGGAGTTCCTATTTATACGTCATCACCAGGAGATAGCTCTATTGGTATGAACGTCGCTGCTTTATCGTTGGAGGGCTACTCGTTGGTACTTGACCCATCAATTGATGTGAATGAGACAGCTGCGATCGCCTATGCAGCCAGAGAATCAGGAGGTAAGAGTGCAGCTATCATCATTGGTGGCGGTAGTCCAAAAAACTTTTTACTACAAACCCAACCACAACTTCACGAAGTCCTAGGACTAGAAGAAAAGGGACACGATTACTTCGTACAGTTCACCGATGCACGTCCAGATACAGGAGGATTATCTGGTGCAACGCCCTCGGAAGCTGTCAGTTGGGGTAAAATCGATCCACATGAATTACCCAGTACAATTGTTTGTTATACCGATAGCACCATAGCTTTACCACTTGTGGGAGCCTACATCTTAAACAAGTGTCAGCCATGTTCGTTAAAGCGTCTTTATCATAAACGAGCACAAATGCTGGACAAACTACAAAAAGATTATTTAGCAGCTAAATCCAAATCAGACGGAATTCGAGCAGCTGTCGTTGACGGCGCTTCCCAAGACGTTGCTACCTACCCCGTAGGTCGCCTAATTCCTAATACGGGAGGAGGAGAATAGGGCGTAGGGGTAGTCATACCAATTCGTAATTCGTAATTAAGAAAGCCCTATTGGGTCTGGGTTTGGTGGGTTTGAATGTGTTGCCGGATTTTAGAGAATTGGTGTTACAGGTGTTTTCTCCACATTCTATAAAAAAAGAAATGGGAGCAAGCATACCAAGCGCCTTTACTCCCACTTCTCATTTGCCGCTGAAGCGATAAGGAATATGTACAGGCGCTGTTAGTGATTTAGGGGGCTTTTGTTCAACAACAACGCCTACACGGGCTGAATATTCCCATTGCGGCAAATGCAAACTTAAATATTTATGCTGGTGATTTTCAAACAATCAAGAGATTGATTCTCTATTGATATAAATCGAATTTGGTAGAAAGGGTATCACCATATTATTTTGATAGGTGATATACCCCGATAATCAACACCCTTGAAGTCATTTACCATCTTTAATGTAACTGAATTGTTTTTATCTTGGTTGCCATTTTGGCAAATTTTTTATTTATCTTTTAATTTGTTAAAAACATCACAGTTTTATAAAAAAACAACACTTTTTCAATTATAAAATAGCTTCTTGTTATCTCTCAAAAGCCAGTTATAGTAAGCATTACAGAGTTTAGTGTCACCAAAAACTAGTTTACTTATGAGGGTTCTCACCCCTCATAGTAAGTAATTAACAAGGGGTGAAACCCCTCATGTAAATTTGAAAAACTAGTGTGCTATTTTTATAGATATAGCTACCCAAATCATTTTTAATAGCTAATAGCCATTAGCCATTAGCCATTAGCTATTAGCCATCCTATTTTTTCGTTAAGTTACCATCAAATGGTTGGACTCCTACTATGGGGTAATCATCTTTAGAAGGCTCAAAAACTTTATTTACACCGTTCAAAATATAGTTAATAACTTGCTGAGAAGTTTGGGAAAGGCTGGTGAGAAATCTTTGAAATCTGGCTGCTAAAAACATCATCTCTCTCCTTTTAGTAAACTCTGTTATTCTGTTAAGAAACGTTAAGTAGGTGGGCGATAAAAAGCAGAACCTTTTAAACAAATGTAAAATTTGCGCTAAACGCGCTCAAGCGCAACTACAATCAAGTGATAATTATTTTGATCGACCTACTTAAAGGAATTAAGAAGCAAACAACTTCTGTCTTTATTGCTTCTAAATCTAGAGTAGAAGAAGAATTTGAGGAACTTGTGAGGAAGCAAGGCGATTTCTAAAGTTATAGGAATCCGGTTTGATTTCTGAACTGATTTGTGTAGGCAGGCAATCTTGCTATAGGCAATCTTGCTATAGGCAAGAAGATTTTAGAAAATTTAGGTATACTGAGTTTTGTTCAAAAATCAAATAGGAGTCCTATATGTATCATTTTTATAGCCCAATACAGTTGATGTTAAGCAGTTACTGAGAAACCCGGTTTCTAAACCCTTAGCAATCCTTAACATCAACCGTATTGTTTTATAGCCTCATAATTTCTTCAAAGTCCTTTGATAAGGTAAAAGAGTGCAAGTCGTGTTATCTCAAAAAACATAAGCATTCAGCTATTAGCCCTGAGTCTGACAGCTTTTCAGCATAGTTGTGTTTTTTGATATCTATCGGGTGACTAAAATGCTGATTTACTGATTGCTGACGGTTGAGTGCTTACTGAGAGTAACGCTTTCAAAATGAAAAATTCAAATGATAAAATCTAAAATGGATTGAGATTTATTATGTTTGGGAAAATTGTAGTTGCTTTTGATAACTCACTCATTGGTCAACAGATTTTTGATGAAGCCGTGACTTTGGCAAAAGCCACCGGTGCTAGTGTAATGTTAATAAATGTTATATCTCCCTTTGACGAGTATTATCCAAATCCTTTTCTGACTCAAACAGGAATGAGTTATCCCGTAGTTTCTGTAGAAGTGTTTAACTCCTATTTAGAACAATGGAAAGAACTAAAGCAAGAAAGTATTAATTTTCTAAAATCTTTTTGCGATCGCGCTCAAGCATTGGGAGTCAAAACTGAATTAGTACAAGGTTTTGGCGATCCAGGTCGAGCTATTTGTGATGTAGCTCGTAATTACAAAGCTGACTTAATTATTCTAGGTCGCAGGGGTCATAAGGGTCTCGGCGAGTTGTTCTTAGGTAGTGTCAGCAATTACGTGTTACATCATGCTCCCTGTTCAGTCCTAATCGTACAAGGTGCAACTCATGCTACGATAGAATCTCCTGAGAACAAGCAAACGGCTTCAACTTAATTGGGAAGATTTCAGAATATATTGATTCAATTTATCCCCCCAAACCCACCAGAAACCCGGTATCTCCAAGATATCGGGTTTCTAATTTCCCCGTAACCGACAAGTATTGGATTGTGAGGGGGATTTCGTGTCATTTATCAACTATTAGCACGGTAGTTGTGCTGCAATCAATGCTTTCATCGCGTGGCTATTCACTGGCTTAGAAAAAAGATACCCCTGTCCATATTCACATTGCATCTCTGTCATTTGGGACAATTGTTCTACTGTTTCTACTCCCTCTGCAATGACATCCATGTTCAAAGTGTGTGCTAGAGTTACAATAGCTCGAACAATTGCCAACTTTTCTGTATGAGAGTTATTGCTGTTCATAAAGGAGCGATCGATTTTGATTGTATCAATAGGAAATCGGTGTAAATAGCTTAAGGATGAATAACCTGTTCCAAAATCATCTATGTACAAATTAATACCTAAAGCTTTGAGTTGGGCAAAGGTAGCACTCACAGCTTCAGAGTCCTTAATCATAGCACTTTCTGTCATTTCCAGTCTTAAATTGTGTGCTTTTATACCTGTTTCTTGAAGGATCTGCTGAATTTTTTCGACTAGATTCGGTTGGGTAAACTGTTTGCTAGAAAAATTAACACTTAATGTTAGGGGTGGATATGTAGGAAATTCTTCCTGTAATTGACGCATATGAAAACACGCAGAACGGAGTACCCACCAATCAATAAAAATAAGCAATCCTGTGTCTTCTGCAAGTTTGAGAAACTCTGCTGGGAGAAGTAAGCCACGTTGCGGGTGAATCCAGCGTACAAGGGCTTCAAAACCAACTATCTTGTGGGTTTCAAGAAAGACTATAGGTTGGTAATAAACCTGAAACTCATTATTGATGATCGCCCGTCTCAAGTCGTTCTCTAATTGTGAGAGTGTTTGGAAATGCAGGTACATAGCTGTATCAAACACCTCATATCGTGCGCCTCCTTGTGCTTTAGCACGATGCATAGCGATATCTGCATTTCTTAGCAAATCCTCTGCTTGGTTGTTAGACGAACTTAATTGGTCGCCGATACCCATAACAATACCAGTGCTTGCAGTGGTTAATACTTCCTGTCCGTTTAAATAAAATGGCAAACACAGTTTTTGATGAATGAGTTGGGCTATGTGACAGGCAACGCTAATATCTGAAATATGTTCTAACAGTATAGCAAACTCATCCCCCCACAGACGTACAACTGTACCTTTACCGTGGAGACACTTCTCTAATCTGCGAGCGATCGCTCTTAGGAAAAGGTCACCGACAGCATAGCCCAGACTATCGTTTATAATTTTGAATCGGTCAATGTCTATTAATAGCAAAGCAAATGAATAATTCGGTTGCCTTTTGGTGCGGTAGACAACTTGATTTAACTTTTTTATCATAAAAGCTCGATTTGGCAAATCTGTCACCAAATCGAAAAACTTAAAAAACCTGACATTCGACACTTTTTTAAAGTATTAGACATGAGTCGTGAGCTAAAAATTATACTGATTTTGAGGTTAGATACATTTTTGAGCTTCGGGATTAGTTGCATAGTTTTATATATAAAACAACCAAAGATTTAGTGAGGCTAATGACGAACCTCTAATTTTTTAGAAGCCCACACCGACACGTTCGCGTAGCGTCCCAAAGGGAAATGCAGTGTGTGGAGTCGTCACACATTTTCTCTAAACCTGTGTATTCGTAATTAATCATATAATTAGCATAATTTTTACTAAAAAAAATACAGTAATCTTACTTAAGACTTATAAAAACATCATAAAGAAAATGAGTATTATTTACCCAGTGTCTATAATAGAAAACCGCAAAATTACGTAGATTACTCAATACTTCGCAAACTCTCCAGAAACCCGTTTTCTTAAAGAAATCGGGTTTCTAGTTCTCGCAAATCCTATGCAGTATTGCTTCTGTATCCCCTGCTTATCTCAATGGAAAATCTTGATTCGCATTGTAAGAAACCCGGTTTTTTAAAAAACCGGGTTTTTGCATAAGCCCCATAAAAAGTAAATCATTCCTCTAAGAGTTCAAATTGGTCTTTACTAGCACCACATACCGGACAAACCCAGTCTTCTGGTAGTTCTTCAAAAGCTGTCCCCGGTTCTATTCCTGCATCTGGGTCACCGACTTCTGGATCATATTCATAGGCACAGACAGTACATACATACTTTTCCATTATTCTCCTCCATTTATGTTTTGAAGATAGGTCTGCTTTGCCTTAATGGTACTTGAAAATGGACTTCTAAGGGTTTAGTAAAAGTAATAATTCGTAATTCGTAATAAGTAAATAAATTACGAATTACCAATTCATTAACTACAAATTATTGGAAGCTACACCTAACCATCCACTCAAGTTTTTCTTTTGTGTAGGAGTGAGTTTTTCTTGTTTTTGGATCTGATACTTCGTAGGACGAGGGACAGCCAAGGTAACAGGTAAGGTGCGGAGTTCATCTTGATGGAAAACTGTTAATTGGAGAGTATCTTTTGGTTGGTAATCTTTGAGCCTTTCACTCAAGCTATTCGCGGTTAATCGCAAACCATCAATAGCTAGTAACTCATCTCCGGGGTCAATACCTGCTGATTGTGCAGGTGAACTCGCTTCCACAAATTTAACAATCTCTCTATTATTGTCAGTGTACACCTTTATACCCAAATAGGGGTCTCCCTCGACTTCTGCTATGAGTTGTAAACCAAAAGGTTCCAAGTACTCATTGAAAGGTAAATCTTCTGTGCCATCAATGTATTGGGTGAAGAAATCAGATAAATCCATTCCAGCTACAGATTCAATAACTTCTTGCAACTGTTCTGGAGTGTAACCAATTTCATCTTTACCAAATTGATGCCACATATTGAACATAACATCATCAAGCGATTTCTGATTTCCGTG
This sequence comes from Scytonema sp. PMC 1070.18, assembly GCA_035967975.1. Taxonomy (GTDB): domain Bacteria; phylum Cyanobacteriota; class Cyanobacteriia; order Cyanobacteriales; family Nostocaceae; genus Scytonema. The sequence continues at coordinate 20,970 of JAWQFQ010000025.1, read as the reverse complement.
TTGCGAACGAATCAGTAAATCTAGCAGCAATGACACCATCTCCCCTTTCAAATAGTAAGATATTTGAGCATTGCCACTATTAGCATCCGGACGATATAGTTTAATCCAAGCATCAAAACTAGACTCGCAAAGCGGTTGAACTTTTCGCCCTGGGGTGGTTTCATATCGAGTCATTTCCTTACTCAAATTATTCAGGAATGACTTAGCATCATAAATTCCTGCTTTTAGAGGAATCAGCAAATCGTAGTAACTGGTTGTCCCCTCACAAAACCATAATGAGGGAGTGTAGTTCTCTCGGTCGTAATCAAAAACTTCTAACGCTTTAGGTCGAATGCGCTTCACATTCCACAAGTGAAAAAACTCGTGGGCGACCAATTGCATAAAGCGTTCGTATTTGTCGCGATCGCGAAAACCAAAACGCTGATAGATAAGTGAACAAGAGTTTTTATGCTCCAAACCACCATGCGCCTGAGTATACAAATGCAGCAGAAACAAGTATTGTTGATATGGCAATCCACCAAATATCTCTGCTTCTACTTCCACAATTTTCTTAATATCAGCAATCATTGGCTGCACTTGGAAATTCCCCTTTCCCCAAATTGCGAGTTGGTGAGGTTTTCCCAGTACCTCAAAGTGATGTAACTGGTGATTGCCAATTTCAAAAGGACTGTCTACAAGGGTGTCAAAATCGGAAGCATGGAAAGTGTTGCTTTCTTCTGGGACTGACGGTAGAGACGTAGTCACTTGCCACTCAGGGTGTGGCGGTACGATAGTCACTTGAATTGCGTGTTTTTCCCAGTTTGGGATTCTAAAAAACAGTGCTGCACCATTGAAATAACCGTGGGTTGCATCTAAGTGATTTGTCCGTACCGTGAGTTCGTTAGCAAAGATGCGATATGTAATAGTTACTTTTGATACTTTTTTTGTTTCTATTTGCCAATGATTTTTACTAATTTTCTGCCAAGCCAAAGGTTTATCCTGGGAAAAAGCAGCAAAATCCTGTAAATGCTTCGAGTATTCCCGCACCAAGTATGACCCCGGAGTCCATACGGGGAATTTCAAATCCAAAATTGATGATGGGTAGCCCACAAGCTGTAAAGTCACCTCATAAAGGTGTGTTTCAGGTCGGGACATTGCCACTCGATAGTAAATTGTCGGTGCGCTTTGCTTTCGATGGGTGTTGATGTGAGGTGCAGTTGCTTCAGTCATCAGTGGTTGGTGTAGACTTCAGAATCATTAGTGTATAGTTAATAGTTAATAATTAATTGTTAATAGCCACAAGTCAAACAGCTGACTGGTTAACTCGAGTAAAGTCTGAAGGTCAAAGGGTTCAACTTTTACGCAGTTTTAATTTATACTTTATCTTTTCCTTTATTATTCAAAAGCGGTCCGAATGTATCATACCGATCCTGTGCAAAGCAAAAAGTGTACTATTAGACTTTGCTTGCTAAATGTATCAACTGCCTAAAATTGACTAGATAAATCAACTGATTAGTCTTATCCACTTGAATCCAACTTTTCTCACGCAGTTTTTCCATAATTTTGGTCGTTTCTTCCAGGGTAATTTCTGTAATGTCGGCTAAATCCTTAAAAGCAATATTATATATTTCTTTTCCTTTGATTGATGGCTGACCGTAGTTTTCTCCCAGGCTGACTAGGGTATGGGCAAGTTTCACCGCAGGTGGTGAAGACCGCATTTGCAAGCGGACGTTAATTTGCCGCAATCGCCTTACCATTAACTGTAACATTCGGTGATGTAGCTGTGGATCTTTAAATAAGATTTGAATAAAACGTTCTCTGGAAATGCTCAACAACTTGACTCTCGAAAGAGAAATGACATCAGTTGAACGTGGTGATTCATCCAAAATTGCCATTTCTCCAAAAAAATCACCCCGACCTAAAATTGCCAAAGCAACAGAACTTTCGCCGACTGTACGCCGGACTTTGACCCAACCAGAAACTAAAAAGTAAACTGCGTTTCCCCAAGCATCTTCCATGACAACGGCTCGTCCGGCTGGGTATTCGTGTTCAGTCGCGATCGAGAGGAGCCATTCCAATGTTTGTGGGTTGGCTGTGCTCATTAAGGGAAAAAGTTCACTAAAAACTTCAGTTTCCATGAAATATTTATAAAAATTTACTAAGCTGATTTCGTTATGATTAAGCGTTAAAAAATAAGACAGTTCAGGCGAGAGCATCGGTATATTTGTCAAAACTAGATTTAAAAAACCCAAGTTTCTCTCCTTAAAAACACCGATTTTTCGTTGAATCAACTCAACGAAACTGGGTTTTTGGTATTACTATGCTGATGCTCTAGGATTCTATTACAACACAACCGATACCAAATCTAAATCGGCAGTTTTACCGAGAAAACATAAAGATGTAAGCGTTCTGCTATTAGCCTTCAGCAGCCAGCTTTCAAGCCTGTTTCCTTTGCATTTTCTATGGCTTCATGGTATCATTATGAATGCCTTTTATAGCTTAGAAAAGCTGATAGCTGACGGCTAATAGCTTACGTTGCCTTCTTCTTTATCTTTATGGTTTATTTCTTTGTGGTGGTCCTTCTTGAATATCAGTGATGATTTTCATCTGTTGGTCTAAATTATCCAGTAGTTGATTTAAAGTTTCAAAAGCTTGTGCTTGTCCGGAGTTAAGTTTGTAATTTAATGCAAGACGCTCTTTAAGTTCACGTAACTTGTAAATCAGTTGCTGGGAAATTCCCATAGCATCATGACTGAGACGGGTCACTTGTTGCTGTTGATAAAACTTTAAAGCTGCTCCTCGGAGAACTTGTAGTGTCGCCTCTTCACCATACATTCCCGGCATAACTCGCAAACGCAATAACAAACGGTTTTGTTGATAGAGACATTCTCTCTCTACTTGTTTTGGTTCTACTACTGTAGTTATGGGTAGGGAAGCAAATCGCTTCAATTCATTAAGTACGCCTTGGAAAACCGAGAGAGGTACTTTTTCTAAAACAGATTGCAAAACTCCATTTTCGCTCCAAAGAATTCTGCCGTGATAGGGTCTTCTCTCTAAATACAGGCGACCAATTCCATCTGCTAGCACCCGCCCTAGTAATTGTTCTAGTAATTTTTTGGGTGGTAATGTTGCCAAGTCCTCTAGGGGACTCATTAACTTTGGCGTAGATAATTGTAAGATATGTAAAGCATCAGGGTTTGCTGTTTCGTGAGTATGAGGCTGTTGTTCTTCTGCAAAAAGGTTATTGTGATTTCTACGATTGATTAATTCTGTTAATCTGTCTGAAGCACTTGAAGGTTGATAACCAAACTGCAAGGTAGTTGTATCGTTTGAATTGTTTGTATGAATCGTTGTTTGATTTGCTGGTTCAGTCTGGCTATCTATACTGCTAGTTGCTTGATTGGCAAAAGTTACAGGGTCTTTTTCTGGAGCAATCTCTTCCCAAGACTTCTGCACAGTTGTAGCGCCTAAAGCCGAGTTGTTTTTGTAGTTCAGGTATGCTGACAAAATCGTACGGTGGATATCGCCCGTTATAGCCTGAGTCTCCATTTTGCACTTGAGATATGGCAATAGACGGTTAACGTAGTCAAGCGCTACATTATCTTGAGGGTTTACCATCCCCAGTAACAAATTGTTGTCTTCTATTTTAAAAGGTAATATCTGATGATACAGGCAAGCCTCAAAGGATAAGGTAGTCTCAATCAGCCGAAATACTTGTTCGCGATCTAACATCTGGTCTGACTGTGTGTTTGTACCGAGTATCATTGGTTTACCATTTACTGAACTATCAGTTGGTTTGCCCTCTGAAGACAACATACGATTTAACTGATAAATGTTTCCTTATATCCTATACTGCCCACAAGTTTGTTAGTAATACACTAACTCTTATCATTAAAGAAATAAAAGTTCAATAAACTACAAAGAACTCGGAGATTTGTAAGGACTTGGTGATGGGTAATGGTTAATAGCCTACTGCTGACCATTGACTGTTAACCATATCCTGTTAACGGTCGATCGTCAACCAGTAGCAATTACCAATTACCAATTACCTTCCTTTGAACCTGCTCAGTCTTGACCTCTTAAAGCCTGCGCTGTCAAATAGACTTTGGTCCATTCGCCCATGACTTGGTGATTTTTGAGTTTTAGCTGTTGGGCGATCGCATCAATCGCATGACCCGATTTCCGCAAATTCAGGATTTCCCGCTGTTTGGCGGTCAATTTCTCGTACAAATTTTGCCACTGTTTTTGCGTCAGTCCCAAATTGTGCTCAACTAAAGAAGTTGATAACCAGCTATCTACCAGTTCCGGTTTGTTTTTCATCGCAAACACTCGCACTGCATGGTAGCTAATTTTTTCTCGCAGTCGGTACACTTCTTTTATCGGTTTATTGAGTGTTTTGGCGATCGCATCTTGAGGCTTCCCTTGCAGGTAGAGCCGCAGCCAGTCCACAGCTTCCTGACCCAGGTTTTCTTTCAAATAGTGTTCAAACTCTTGCTTAACTGCATGACGCATTGCAAGCTGTTCTTCTTGTGCTTGTGCTTCAATATATTCTGCGATCGCTTGAGTATCCACCAGGTTGACTCGATTATCACTGTCATCAGAGAGAATCTCCTCGGACACCAATCTCACGAGGTCGCCACCTGGTACTTGAGTCAACCCGCCTCGTTGAGTCCGTCTTAGGTAATTCACGAAACGGTAAACCAGCAGAGGTTGATTGCGTACTGGTCGCAAACAATACTCTTCTACACTCGCAAATAGGAGGGCGTTTTTCAACCGCTCATCTGTTGCTAATTCCGATATACTAGCCATCTGCTGCTGCATATAGTTATCGCTTTGCAGCAACTCTTGAATCACTTCTTGCAAAACATCTAGTACATTTCGCTGTCTATCCCGACTCAGGGCTACCCATGTTTGAATTTTATTGCGTAATGTCACCAAGCTTCCCAATCGAGTGATGAGATTGCGATAGGCGCGTTCTCTTGCAATCCCCAAATAGCGCTGACATAGAATCCGATAGCGGTATTCCATTGCTTGCTTAGCGATGTCCAACTCCTTTGGAGAGAGGACTTCATAGCGTTGCAACTCACTTCCCATCAGCCAATTAACTATACTTTTCCTATTTGCATCACTTTGTTCTGGGCATTCATTAGCAAGTCGCTTTTGCCAATACTGCGCCAGTTTTTCCGCCTCCGAAGCCATAGTGAGATTGCGCTCCTCGAAACCCTGTTTTAAAGTTTGCATCACAACCCCCTTTTGTCCCACATAACTTTTTCACTGGCAGTTGCCCCTGATAATAAAATGATGTCCATCATGACATCGAGCATCTCTACACTTTTATTACGTTCCGTTCTACTAGGTTTATGCAGAAAGTTTTACGTACTTATGCACCCTCATTGAGCTCGAAGTGCGGGCTATAACTGTTTCTGAGCATTTTCGCTGCTTTACGAAAATTTATATTTTGGTAGATTGTGTATTGTTCTAACTCAGAAAAGTTCTTTACCCAGAGTATGAGGGGATACACATTTGCTAATGAGGGTTTTGGAAAAACTGACATCTTGCACCCGATTTAGCTAGTGATATCATTCACACATGACCTGACGCAGTTTAGCCAATATATGTTTCTCCTTCTCAGTGTCCTCATTTTTAAGTCTAATACATTGCCACTTTTTATACCTGTTTCTTCATTTACCAGTGTAGTCTGGATTACTTAGGGGTTCGTTAGAAGTTCACAGAAGCTGACAATTATCTGCTCTGCAAACCTGAATTGGTTAGTAACCGCATTTGTAGGGCTTGGTTTTCTAAAACCCTGTTTTGTTATGAGTGCTGAATACTGATTATGTGTCTTTTTAGTTACAATTCCAACAGAACACAGTATTGGCAAACCGTAGGGAGTTTTAAAATTTTACAAGCGACTACACTAAAAGATCGTATTGGTGAATTATGAAAAAAAGCAATAGAATTTATAATTTCTTCGGAGAAACCACCTGATTATAAATTATTGAACAGTACATAATTATTAACAGTTGTTTGGATACAGATAAGCATCCCGCCACCAATGTGTCCAAGTTCTATTGGTAGAGGAACGGTTACCTGCTCGCTCAAATTAATAACCGATGACTGTGTAAAAATCCATCACCACCCTTATCTAAAAATAGATTCTAGTATATAAGATTATTCTTAAAAATCAACAAAGATTTTAGAAGTACCCTTTTGGGTACTTTTCAACGAATATCATCATAGAATTTTTTAAGGTATTGTGGCGAGACACCAAACCCCCACAGTAAGCCAATATAAAGATATATTGCCGTTGCTTTGAAAAAACCCCAGTGTGCTACACGGCGATCGCTACTTTGAACAATGCGGTTGACCAAGCGGATTCTCCCGCGCCGCGATAGCTTCAAGCATAAATCAGCTTCTTCCATAATAACAAGACTGCTGTCAAAGCCCCCACACTCCCAAAAATCAGCGCGACGTGCGAATATAACTTGATCCCCAAACAACAAACGCAGTCCTTTAACAAACAAGTGTGGGCGGAAAAGCAAGGGCGCATAGTAAGTTTTCAAAACGTTATGCAGTGAAACTCCCCAACGAGTCGTTTTCTCTCCCGACATCAGAGAAATAAAACCACCAGCCGCAACAGTTTTCTCTGCAAGAGTCTGCTGAATAAGGGTAACTAAATCATCAGGAACCAAAGTATCCGCATGTAAAAAGCACAGATATTCTCCAGTCGCTACTTCTGCACCTTGATTCATTTGTGCAGCACGTCCACGTTCTTTTGCTGCAAGAGTGTTTACCCCAGCTTTTTGGGCTATAGCAACAGTTTCGTCACAACTTCCACCATCAACAACAATCACCTCCTGAGATTGAGGTTCTAGCAGACTCAGACAGCGCAGAGTCCGCCCTAAATAATTTGCCTCATTCAACGTGGGAATAATGATGGAGACACTAGACATAAATTCAGACTGATTATCTTTAAGCTTGATTTTCTGTATCAAATATTTGTGATACTTTGAAATTTAGTTGATTGAATTGTGGAGATACAACTAAATGACTACCAGCAAAGTTACCTATCTCAGTGTAAGTTTTGTCAGTCAGTTCTAAGATTAATATACTTTTAGTTTCGGGGTCGATAATCCAATATTCAGGAATACCACAATCTTGATACTGCGATCGCTTGGCAATGAAATCTCTATCTCGTTGCAATTCTCCTGGACTAACCACTTCAATCACCAGTAGAGGAGGTAGCATTGATAAGCGAATAGTATTACGTTTTGCTAACTGCTGAATATGCTCTTGGCGAATAATTGTTAAGTCAGGATAACGGTTCCTAGGTTCTCCTCTGACTTCCAGTTCTAAACCATGTCCTCGAACGCGATCGACCCCTACAATCATCGCAAAAATCAGGAAAAGACGATTTGCAATCTGAACATTAGTTCCTGATTCTGTCGCGATCTCGATTAACTCTCCATTAAACAACTCATAGAGTTTATCTGAGCCATCATCATAAGATAGGTATTCTTCAAAGCTTTGAAATCTATGTTTAATTTGTACCATCAGGGTTGCTCGATGATGAGTCTCAAGTAAATTTAGTGAATCCCCTCCCCTTGCCTTTATGCATGGGGAGAGGTCAATATGCCCACAGAAAGCGTTGGTAGTGAGCCACTGCGGTCTTCAGGTCACACCGCAAGTGCGCCAATTCGTAAGTAATTATCGAAAAGCTATTACGAATTATTTCAATTACGAGTTACGAATTACCTTCTTACTATTGGATTTTCCACTGCTTGTCGGTACTGTTCGACTTGCTCAGTGTAACCGATAGGTAGAACAGCTTCGACGTTTTCATGGGGACGAGGAATAATCACCCAAGATTCCAAAGCACCGCCATGAACTTTTTCGACGGCTTCAATACCAGCCGACATTGCAGTTTTTACCTCTTGAACATCCCCCCGGATATTCACTGTAAAACGAGCACTACCTACTCTTATATATCCAACAAGAGTGACTCGACCTGCTTTCACCATCGCATCTGCCGCAGCTAATACTGCTGGAAAGCCCTTTGTTTCAATAGATCCAACTGCCTGTAGTGGCATTGGTTATCTCCTGTACTACTAAACTTATTGTGGCGCTACAGAATAATTGTACGAGTCTTTCTACCGATTTTGATAGAGTAGACCTTTATCTTTATACGTTTGATGCCTGTAAGATTCTCAAAATACACGGAATGGTTCCGATTTTCTAGTAAAATGGATAGGCAAAACGCTTTCCACATTTTCTGGGGGATTGGGAACAATATAGTGGGTAATCACTTTGCCACCGTTAGATTGATTTCCTGCTTCAATACCTGCTGCAACTGCTCTTTGAACCTCAGCAACATCTCCCCGAACAACAACTATCTGGCGAGCACTTTCTGCTAGACCTTGATAAACAATGGTTACTGCTGCTGCTTTTACCATTGCATCTGCTGCTGCAAGCACAGCAGGAAACCCCTGGGTTTCAATCGCCCCAACTGCCATTGGCATGATTGGCACTCCTGTTTAAGTTAAAGATAAGTAATCCTAATTGTAAGGGAAAGGGTGCAAGGGTGTGAGGGATACAATAGTCGAAGTCCTAGAAACCCGGTTTCGCATGAGTTACCGGGTTTCTAATTCTCGTTTAACCGACAAGTATTGAACGGGAGACGGGGGATGTCTATACAGGTAAACTGCTTTGAACTTCGGTATTGAGTTGGTCTAAAAGTGACCAAATTTGCTGCAACAAAGGCTGTAAGCCAGCGCCAGTCACAGCGGATATGAGGAAAACAGGAGAGTGACAGAGGTGATTGAGTTGTGTAGCTAACTCCTCTAAATCTGTTGAATCAGTATCAACAGCATCAATTTTATTGAGTGCTAACACTTGTAAACGCTCGGGTAGTCCTCGTCCATAAGCTTGTAACTCTTGTTGAATGGTTTTGTAGTCAGCGATCGCATCTTCACTAGTCGCATCAATCAGGTGCAGCAATACGCGAGTACGTTCAATATGACGTAAGAAATCATGTCCCAAACCCGCCCCTTGGGAAGCACCTTCAATCAATCCAGGAATATCGGCAAAAACTGTTCCATCACCGCTTGGTTTCCGTACTACACCCAAATTCGGTATCAGTGTGGTAAAGGGATAATCAGCAATTTTGGGACGTGCAGCGCATAAAGCTGAAATCAATGTGGATTTTCCAGCATTTGGTAGCCCGATTATACCCACCTCTGCCAAAAGTTTCAACTCCAAACGCAATAACTTAATTTCCCCTGGTAGTCCTGGAAGGGCGTATTCTGGTGCGCGATTGCGATTACTCAAAAAATGTTGATTCCCCAAACCACCTTTACCGCCTTGAGCAACCAGAAAAGTTTGCTCTGGTTCGACCAAATCCCCAAGGATTTCCTCAGTTTCTGCATCATAGACAACAGTACCGCAGGGAACATTAATAATTAAATCTTTTCCATTTGCCCCTGTACAGTTATTCGGTCCACCGCGCCCACCGTTGTCTGCTCGAAAACGATGCTGGTATTTAAAGTCAAGCAAAGTTTGCAAATTTTCTTGTGTGCGTAAGATGACCGAACCTCCTTTTCCCCCATTACCACCAGAGGGACCACCAGCAGGTACATACTTTTCCCGTCGGAAAGCTACAATCCCATCGCCTCCCTTACCCGCTTCAACTTGAATTTCTACTTGATCAATGAATTGCATGATGAGTCAGTTGCTAGTTGTTAGTTGTTAGTTGTTAGTTGTTAGTTGTTGATTGTTCTACTAACCACTAACTACTAACTACTAACCCTAACTAAATATAAGGTGAAACATCTTCACCGCACTCATCCGCAAGGTAGGACAGGGCGCGGAAACGCAAGCCGACAAGTTGTTCGTAGAGTGGGTTAAGTTTACACAACGGTGGAATATGAACAATCTTGCGTCCAAATAGAGTCACATCACGCTCGAAGGGGCACTGTGATGGTATCATTTTACATAAAAAACGAGCAACTCTCGGATCTTGAATATCCAGCTGATCGAGCCAATCTCGTAAAGGATGAAGAGCATCAACTTGACGCTTTGTTGGTACCAATTGTGAGGAAGTTGAACTAGCTCCACTCACCTCCTCTTTGTGTTCTAGCGTCTGGCGCAGAGCTTCTAATAATTCCTCTGGTTGTTCTAGAGTTTTACAAAACTGGTGCAGCAGGTAATCTTCGCTAGAAGAATAGGTACCGTCTGCGATCGCGACCATGACCGCTGTGCGTAAGAAGTTCTCTGCAGCTGGTGTACCTTTCCCCAACACTAGGGATAATTCTTCCGGTTCTATGGGATTGAGAGATTCAATACTGATTCCTGGAGCAAGTTCTTGCTCGGTGATAGCAGCAATTAATTTCTGTTCCTGAGCATCAAAATCACCATCAGCCCAAGCAAGAGTTAGCAGTCCTCTAAGCCAAGCAGCAATTTGTTCGCTGGTATAGGGAGATTTTACAGCATTTGTCATAAACTCACGCCTCCAAGCCTTTCTGAGTCCATCCTAACCTGAGGAGGATAAGCAAAGTGGGGTATGGGATATTGGGTGTAGGGTGTGGGGATACCCTCTGCACCTCTACTTCCCATTACTGCTGCTCTTGCGGTAAAATTCTGAACAGAGTATTGAAAATAATTCTACTTTAAGTAGAAAACATTCAATCCAGGTATCTTCTCCTTGAGACACGAATGACAAAAACTAAAGTTCACCTGGGTATTGTACAGGAAACCTTGCTTATAACTCTATTGGAAAGGTCCACGGAACTACAGCAACCCGATCCGATTATCTACGACCCCAAATCGGCTGAGATAGTCGCAGCGATTGATGACGATTTCGAGTGATTTACTAATGCAAATTTATCTCAAATAGGAAGTGGTGTCAGGGGACGAATAGATAGATAACCGAGTCATTAACCGAGTAGCATTGCTTATCGATTAGCATTAGTTCGGTTCGCTTGACAACAATTAATTAAGATTACTCAAGGAATAATGTATTTATGTTTTATTTTGGAATTGAGCATGAAGTTGCTTTCCTTAATAAAGAAGGAAACTTTGCCGATTTTACCTGTACAAAATACGCCGACTTCAATCAAATTATTGAAAAATTACCCACATATCCCAATGACTATAATCAATTATGTATTGGTGATGCTGGAATCAGAAAAAAAAGATGGTACATTGAGGGATTTGAACGATTTGATGAATCCGAAAAAGTTATTGACTGTGTTCCTAAAGGTATTGAAATCAGAACAACTATAAATTCTGATATTCAAAGCACTATTTCCGAGATGAAAGAAAGTTTTCACTTGCTAAAAGAAGTGGCTGGACAATTTGGTTTCTCTCCAGTTTCAGTGACTTTTAATCCTTTCCAGGTTAATTACAAACCTGAACCACCATTAAATAACTATGAAAGAAAACTGCTACAAGCTTATCCGGAAGAACAAACTGTTAACATTTATATGGTGACATACGGTCCGGATTTAAATATTTCTGTTGCAGATTTACCTGTTGAACGTGTTATCGATATTGGCAAAAAGCTGACCTATTACAGCCCCTACATCATACCTTTCAGTTATAGTTCTCCTTTTTATCAAGGAAAACTATGGGATGGGTTATCGGTAAGAACATTTATTAGAACTGGAAAAAGACCAGCAACACTCGTCTTTGTAGAAAAGGAAGAACAACTGATTAAGAGCGTTCCATTATTAACCAAAAAAGCTCGCATTCCCGCTGAAGTAGGTCGTATTGAATTTAAAGCATTTGATAGTTGTCATGATTTTTCTCTTTATGCTGCTTTACTAGCCCTACTGAAAGGTCTTGTTCTAGACGAATCATTGCTGGGTAGAGCAACTGTACCCGATGCTGCATTGCACCAACTTTCAGCGCGGGAAGGATTTGACAATGAAGAAATTTTTGCCCATGCTACACAAGCTTTACAAGCCGCTGAAGCTGCGCTCAAAGATGACCCAGATGTGCAGTTATTAGTACCACTTAAAAGTCTTCTTCAGCAACAAAAAACTCCAGCACATGACATGATTGAGACGTTTAAAAAGGTCGGTTCGGTTCTGTAGAATCGTGACATTTCACATCTTCAACCTCTTGTGGTGCGGGCGTCTCGCCCGCCTGAGCTCGTTCATGGGCGAGGAAGCCCGTACCACAAAAAGAAATTGTTGAAGACTTTTTTATTTGGAACCCCCTACAAATTACAAAAATATCTCTCTCCAAGGTAGATGTAGCAACAGTGATGATGTCCGAACATAAAAGTCTATTAGACAACGTAAAGATACAAGCTCACAGGAAAGCTATGGTGAGTACGCATCACACAAAAAAACTGGTCTTACCTGCAAGCGATCGCAGCCCCGATTTGAAGAGTGGTTCGCTCTTTTTCATTGGGAATGCAACTGTCCTTCTTCGTTATCGAAAAAAATGGGTTTAAAACCCCTAACTTCTAGTTAGGCTTTTCTTGACTTTGGATATATTTTTTAAGAACTTCAATTGGTGCTCCACCTACAGAAGAGACGAAATAGCTGGGACTCCAAAGAGCATCCTTACCATAGGGCTTTTTGAAGCCAGCTTTTCCATACATCCGACTAGATACGCCTTTAAGTGAATTTACTATTTGAGAGATTGAGAGTTTTGGAGGATATTCAATCAAAGCATGAATGTGGTCGGCTTCACCATTGAATTCAAGTACTTGAAAATCCATCTTTTTTGCTACATCACGGAATGATTCTTCAATCAATGCAAGACTTTCTCTCGTAAATACAGACCTACGGTACTTAGTAACGCAGACCAAATGGACTTTTAGGTCAGAAACAGAATTTCTTTCTCGGCGTAAAGGGGTTGTCAATCCTAGTAGACCTATGTAGAATTAAATGAACAGACCAAGTATAGCACGAAATCAAACAGGTGATATAACTTGCTAACAAACTATGTGTACAAGCTACGTCCTAACGTCACTCAATCAAACAAGATGGATAACTGGATTGATATGCTGAGAAGTCAATACAACTGGTCTTTGGCTGACAGGATTACTCAATACAATCAGCAATTCATTCAGGGTGATTACTGTGATATCAGAACTAAGGGAGAAGCTTGCCCGTTAACGTGTTTTGTTAGCAAAAATGGGGCTACTGGTGAACCTTGGAAAGATTCTAAAACTGACAAGGATGGAAATCCAAAGAATCCTCGCCGTAGTGCAGGAGATATCCAGATCACACAGTTGCCGATACTTAAAAAAGCTAGACCTTGGTATGCTGATATTGACTCTACTGTGTTGCAGCAGAACGTTAAGAGGTTAGATAAGGCTTACGAAAATTTCTTTAATGGGAGTGGTTTTCCAAAGTTTAAAAACCGTTCTAACTTTTCATCTTTTACTTACACGGTAGGAATTAAAGTTCAAGGCAATAAGATTTACTTGCCTAAAATTGGTTGGATGAGATTTTTTAACTCTAGACCAATTCCTTTATGTTTTGTCATTAAGGCTGCAACTATTCGTAAGCGTCAAGATGGTTGGTATGTATCTATCAGGATTGAGGATAAAACCGTACCAGATTACATTCCTAAACCCATAACAGAAATTAAATCTGTTTTGGGTTGCGATCTAGGAATCACCAAACTTGTCCATTTGTCAGATGGTCATCAAGTTAAAAATCCCAAGTTTGCAACCAACAAAAAAGTTAAACGCAGACTGAAAATTAGACAGCGTAGAGTTAACCGTAAGATTAAGGGGAGTAAAAATCGTAAAAAAGCAGCAGCATTGGTTGGTAAGTTATATAAGAAAATGGCCGATAAACGTCAAGCTTACCAATGGAAAATAGCTGGTTTAATTGCTTCTAGAAAAGTTGATGCTATTGCTATTGAAGATTTAAATGTATCGGCAATGCTTAAACGTTGTCGTCCAAAAATTGATGAGTCAACGGGGCGATTTTTAAAGAATGGTCAGAGTGCAAAGAAGGGTTTAAATCGTAGTATTTCGGATGCTAGTTGGAACGAGTTAACTCAGAAAATCGATTACATGGCTGTGAAGTCAGGAAAGATTTTAATCAAGGTGAATCCTAAACATACAAGTCAAAAATGTAATGTTTGTGGTCATATTGACGCTAGCAGTAGAGATAAAGAAAAATACATTTGTGTTTCCTGTGGTCACATGGCCCATGCCGACATAAATGCAGCTAAAAATATCAAAGAACTGGCTATATTAAATATAGCGAGTATAGTACTGGGGGACTCTCAGGAACTTGAACCACGGGGTTCTAAACGCCCGAAAAAACGTAAGGAGACATCAGCACGCCGAAAAGGCAAACGTGCTGAGCCTGGGAACTTGAGCAATCAAGATATCGAGAGACTCGTCTCTTGAGAATCTCCTCGCATCAGGCAGGAGAGCGTCAAGAAAGCAGTTGCAGAAGCAGGGTTGGAACAAAAGGTCACTTATCTCAACCCAGGGGAGACTTACACCTTTGAAAATAGGGGTATAGAGGTGTAGGGCGTGTCGGATAAAACAGTTTTCAAAAATTTCTTCTTGTGGTACGGGCGTCCTCGCCCGTGAACGAACTCAAGCGGGTGATAGTTGAGGTTCGGCTGATCTGAGCAGTATTGAGGCGGGCGAGACGCCCGCACCACAAGAAGTTGAGTTACCGGGATTGTGACACTCAACTACTGTTAATTGACAAGTCTTGCTCCTACACCTACATCGTGTTGGCTCAAAAAAACCTATAAACTACTCATAGCTTTAGCCAGTGTATTTGATAAGTCTACTTCAGATTTGAAAGACTTCTTAAATAAAACTCCAGCTAAAAAGTAATAATTGTCTGAATAAAATGCCATTTTACCTTTTCGTAACTTTTCTATGTGGTTCTTCACTTTTGGTTCAGAACTATAGTAGCCAAATTGCAAAGGTAACACTAAAAAATCAGTAATACAATAACCTTGTTTTTTCGCATGAGTAATGGTACTCATTGGATTAGAAAAGCTAGACACCAAGAGCAACACATTATCATAACCTAAAGATAGAAGATTGTTAGTAACTGTGGCTCCATCTTCTCCACCAAATAATAAAGGCATATAAATATCATTGTCTGGTGCGGGAAGGTAGGGTGGATTAGCGACTAGGTAATCGCCGTCTACATCGGAAGATTCAAAAAGACACGAATTAGAAATGATATATTTATTTCCAAGATTATATTCATCGATAATTAAATTGGCAGATTTCCAAGCAGAAGTATTTAATTCAAATCCATATATCACACCACTAAACTTGTTTTTTAAGAGTGAATTAATAACAGGACTGCCATCTCCAGAACCAAATTCCACCACACATTCAGATTTTTTGCAGTTTCTCAAAACCAAGTTTTCCAAACAGTTGGAATAGAAACTAGATTCTTCAGGACAAGAAAAAATGTCTTTCATTTGACTCGCTAACTCCAATATTGATTAATAAAATTTTCAAAGCAGAAAATTTCCACCTTCTACCTGAGAAAAAGGTGAATAAAACAAATAAATAGTTAACAGTTAACTACTAACCATTAACCATTAGCCATCAACTGTTGTTCTGCTTCACGTATTGACCCAACAACAGCTTGAGCAGCGCGATCGCCCATAAATTTCTCCTGGTCGTAGCCCAACAAGAGCTCCCAAGCGTGATTAGGATACATTTCCGCTAAAGGTAAAGCCACACCATCTAACATCCAGCGCCCGTGGCGTTCATCCTCCTTAATATGTACTTCCCAATAACTCATTGCTGCATTAGAGAGTCCCAAACGTTGCGCTGCTGCAACATAGTTTCTGAAAGTTGCAGGAACTGATATTTCAAAATATGTCAGTCCACCGTTGTAACGCAGGAAATAGCGCTTACGTTCACTGATCAAGTAGCTATGATTGGAACACGCGAAAAGTTCCCAAGGGATGAAATCAAAATAAGCCTCTGGTTTAGTATTCATCCCAAACTCATTGAGCATCTGAGCAAAAAACGTAGAATGCTTGCGAGATAAGCGACCGTAGCCGTACTCTTCCTGAAAAACTCGCATCAGCGCACACTGGACAGTATTAGCCGCACCGCCCAGAATTCGGGGAAGGTGACTGCTTTCTACCAATCCTTCAAAGGAGCCAATTGCTAACAACTGGCGGTAACCAGCCTCGCTCATCTCTGTGCGGATGTATTGACTGTTCTCCGATAAAGGCGGATTTAAGTCATACGCAGTACGCTCTTTTAGTGACTGCTGAACATCTGTGATATTTAACTGTTGTAATGCAGTTACATCAATATGCGATCGCTCCCACTCTTGCCAAGCTTTCTCTATCTGGTCGCGCACCTTATACAAGTAAGGAGAACGCTCGTTAACATAGTTCTGCAGGTCATCATACCAAAACAGATTTAGGCGATTAATACGGTATAGAATGCGTTGAACAAAGAGGTGAGCTGCGTCATCACTAGCATCATTTTGGTAAGCAGCACAAATTGCTTGAGATAGGGTACTTTCAAACTCTTGCTTGAGTGCAGGTTCCGCATTTAGTTTTTTGTCTAAATTCTCTGTAGCAAGTAGGTCTATAAACTGCTGCTCAACGCGCTTATACTTAGTATTTATTGTTTCCTCTATCTGCGTACTTTTTCTTTGAATCTTTGAGATAGGGGACATAAGCTATGTAACATTACAACATCAAAAGTGAAAACGAGAAATTACAAGCCAATACATTTCTTAAATGCGGCTGCAAACAGGCAATGGCTTAACTAGATAGCTGTATTTAGTCAAGTCTTTAATACTTAAGAATTCCATGAAGAGACCCTTAGTACCTCCCCCGTAGGTAGTAAGTGAGAAAATTGGCAGATCAAACTCTAAAGGGCTTTCAATTAAAAAAATATCTAATTAGTAACAGCTCAACCCCTGCTTCTTTATGGTTGTGTAGTTCTACTAGGTGGAATTTGTTCAATAGTAATCAATGCTTCCATAACTGATTTGGCAATTGGTGCGGCGACAGTACCACCGTAAGCATTTTTTCCTTTTGGCTCATCAACTAATGCCAAGACTACATAACGGGGGGATTCAACCGGTAAGATACCTACAAAGCTGGTGACTTTAGCATCACTGAGATAGCCACCAGAGGGACTCGCTTTTTGGGCTGTACCGGTTTTCCCAGCAATACGATAGCCGGAAATTTGGGATTTTCTACCTGTTCCATCATCGACAACAGTTTCCATCATCTCTACAACCTTTTGCGCGATCGCCTGTGAAAAGATTTGCCTTGGTGCAGGTAGGTTTGGGATATGATGTACTCGTCCTTTGCTATCTATCAGCGATCGGATAGTGTGTGGCGAGACGAGTTTACCGCCATTAGCCAACGCGCCGTGCATTTGCACCAACTGTAATGGTGTTAGAGAAAAACCTTGACCAAAGGAGGCGGTTGCAGGTTCGATGGGTGTAGATAAAAATTCTTCATGGCTTTTTAGCTGGCTTTTGACAGCAAAAGGTAAATCGGTATCCACGCTTTGTCCCAAACCTAAGCGTTCCAACCAACCGTAATAGATGGAAGGCTGCATCCTTTGGATAATTTGCACCATCCCAATATTGCTGGAATTTTGCAAAATCTGAGCTATGTCTATTCGCCCGTAACGTTTGTTTTCAGCATTTTTGATAATCCGGTCGGCAACGTGAATCGAACCAGTATCATTAAACACATCTTCCGGTTTGATAATACCAGCCTCTAAGCCAATAGCAACATTCAAAGGTTTAAAGGTTGAACCAGGTTCATAAAGGTCTGCGACTGTCCAGTTTTTGAACAATGCAATATCAGCTTTAGAGTATTCGTTTGGATTATAAGTAGGTTGGGTTACTAAGGCAAGTAGGGAACCATCCCAAGCATCCATCACAATCACAGCCCCTTTTTTCGCCCGGTACTTTTTCATTTGTTCTTTAAGAGCAAAGCGGGCTACCCGTTGAAGACGGCTATCAATTGTGAGTTGTAAGCGCAAATCGTCAAAATTTAGGAACCCCTCTGGAGCATGATCGGGCATTAGCGCCCCATTCCCCGCTCGACTCAAGCGCATGGTTTGCATGGAACGTTCTAGTAATTTTTCTTGGCTGTATTCCACGCCAGCCTGACCCCTACGGTCAACATCTACGTAGCCTACAACTTCTGCAACTAAATCCTGCTGTGGGTAGAAACGCGAATATTTTTGTATTAATTCTAAACCATCAATACGTAATGAAGAAACGCGGTCAGCTATTTCTTCTGGTAGAGTATAAGCTAATGTAATACCACTTTTTTTGTTGTCAAACTTCTTCTCTAAATCAGCAGACTCTCTATTTATGACTGGTGCAAGTAGTTCTGCTACTTGTTGATTGGATTTTTTAAACAACTTAGGGTGAGCGTACAAAGTGTACACAGGTCGATCTATTGCTAACACATCTCGATTGCGATCGACTACCGGACGACGGGGCGTAAAAGGTCGCAAATTAACCATCTGCTGGTTTCGCGCTCTCTCTGTTAGCTTGGGTCCTCGCACAATTTGTAATTGATATAGGTTAACAGCTAGCCCTACTCCACTCGCCATTAACAGACCCCAAACGATAAACAATCGGGGTTTGGTATTTGAGACTGACTCTTTCGGATGTTCAATCAGTTTACTTTGCAAGGGTTGTCTCGAAACCCTCTGCTGTCGCCTTCTTGTAAAACCGGGCTTTGGCAAGTTTCTAAATCTAGTGTTACCTGATGACTTTTGCATTTTGCTAATTGCTAATGGCTAATGGTTAATTGTTAATTGCTAATGGCTAATGGCTAATTGTTAGTTGCTTTTTTACGATTAGCCATTAGCTATGAACCATTAGTCCTTAGCCATTAGCCCTTAGCCATTAGCCATTAACCATTAAAAAATGACTAATATCCGACTGGATTAACAGATTGCTGATGTACTTCGGGGATTGATAGTGTGTTGTCTGTTCCGGAGTTGGGAGCTACAGGTGCTGGACTTAAAAAAATCATTCCTGAGGGGGTGGGCGAAACCAGTTGTGTGGGTTCCTTTTCTGCTTCTTGTGCCATTTTATTCTTTAAGACTTCAGTTGTTGTCATTAACTGTCTTTCGTGTCGTTGCAAGTGTTGCAGCCTGCGGTAAGACTGACTCCAAATTTGTTGGGAGTATACCGTCCAACCATAAACGACGAGGGTTACGGCAACTAACAGAAATGATATAATTGATGAATTACGGTGTATGGAATGCAAGCGCAGCAACCATAGAGGGGTCGCGTCTGCAGGGGGTACAACAGGAATTGTTGCTGCTCGTTGATTGCGATCTTCAATCCCTGTAAAGTTTGTTTGTGATTTCAGAGCCCTCTCTGGTTTTGGTAAGGCAAGCGAAGAATTTTTTGATAAACGCCGTTGTTTTCCGGCAGACTCCGGAGGAGAAAAAGTAGGTAGCGCGTTTCCTGTTGTTCTTAACTGTCGCGATCGCAGAGCAATTTCTCGGTGAGTTGACAGTTTAGTTTGGTCAACAGAACGGCGGTTTATTCTTTTTCTCTGGGCTGTTGGGGGAAAACCGCCCGTTGCAGAAGCGTCTGATTTGCGAGCAATAGCCATAATCTTTTGGATAGTAAATACTGTTTAATGAGATAAGTCTCTGTCTTGGCTGGGGTCAGTACTGAGTTTTAAGCAATAATAAATAACACCCTACAACTAATCAACGTACTCTGATAGGTATCTGCACCATTCTTTGCATTTGGGAAAAAACCGATAAAAACCTGGTTTTTGGCAATGTCGAGCAGCAATCTGACACCTTGACCGTTTAGCGTCGCATACTAAAGTATGGCAATGCTTTGCCACTAGAAGCAAGAGTGTACAAAAAATTGCAATTTTTGGTATGATAGCGCTTCTAGTAACTAGCTTGAAGAATATAATACTCTTTTATTCTGGAGCCATAGATTTCATTCAAGTTTTTTACTTAAATCTATGTCCCAAAGTCACTTAAAAAAAAGCAACAAATAGGGTATCTTATTCATCAGGCTAAAATTATTCATGCCGCGATTGGTGAAAGAGGAGTTATGAAAAACGTAAAAATCCTTGGTCTTGCTCTAGTACTAGGTCTAGCTACTGCTCTTGGCGCTTGTGAGAGTGGTGATACCGGTAGTGGTGATACAACGAATCCTGCTGCTACGACACCTGCAGAACCAGCAGACACTGGGGCTACTACTCCCGCTGTTGTACCTACCCCAGAAGCAACTGCAACTCCTTAAGTTGTGTTCCTAAAACAACTAAAACAGTTGTTTCTACTCTCCTCACTACATTGAAGGAGTCATTATTTTCAGAGAAATTTTGTGTCATCAATTTTACTTTGAGAGCGCAAAGATTGGTCAGGGTTGCTGACAGTGGCTCGTAACGATCCCCGTATCCCGTTGTTAATACTTAATGAAGACCTAGTATTCTGCTTTCAACTGGCTAGGTCTTTTACAGAAGCCCAGTTTTGTGGTAGACTGGGCTTCTTTATCATGATTTGTTGATAGCTTGTGACTATACTATAGCTGTATGGTTATACGAAAATTCTCACCTGCTCGCTCAAAGTATTATCATTCCAGCAGATTGAGTTGGCGGTGGGAAACTTAGGGATAAGATTCAACATATAGATATAACTTAAGACTCTAGACTGTGAAGCGGATAATATTTATCGTTTTAACCGTTAGCACTAGCTTACTAATAGGACTTGGTAACCATTGGGGATCATCGGTCATGGCTTTAGCGCCACCAAAAGATATACCAGAAGAAATTTTACGAATGGAGATTATTACAGCAGCGCGATCGCCCGTGGATGGAAAGCTGTTGAGTGCGGCAGAATATGCTGAGTTGCAAGCTAAACTACAAACTTTGCCCCCTCGAAAACTTGACGATCGCATTAGAGAGCAAGTTTTTCTACTGCAACTGCGTAAGACATTACTTCAGCTATTTCCATTTTTAGATATATGAGGGTGTAGGGGTGTGAGGGTGTGGGGG
>JAWQFQ010000024.1:0-68096 GCA_035967975.1 Scytonema sp. PMC 1070.18 | reverse complement strand
AATTTGACCTACATCTGTATGTATTCTCCAAAAATTACTAGATACAAATAGCAATCCCAGCATTAATAGTAATTTTATTTCTATGCCTTTTTTAACATTGGCAATCAAGATAAACAAAGAGGTAAGAAAAGCTCCCCACTGAAGAAGGAACCAAGCCACTCTTTGTATAAAATAAGGTAAATTAGCGAAAGTTGAATGTAATAGTAATACCGTTGGAGGAACAGTGACTCTGGAGACAGGTATGTAAGGTTTGTCCAGTGGATCGAGTAATCTTTCGTCTTGTCCTTGGCTCCACTTAAAATAGTAAGGGTCCATTCCTCTGTTTAAGAGTCTGGCTCCTACGACTCTGTTTCTTAAATCTATCCCTCCATATTCAAAAGTATTTTTTAAGTCTACTAAAAAACCTAGCAGTGAAAAAGCAAGCATAATAATTAGTAGAAAGTTGATAAGTCTGACAAAGGTTTTGTGGGTAGATAAGTACATATGATTGGTAGAATTATACGTATGATCAAAGAATCAAGCAGTCAGTTTGTTTCTGCTTTTAATTGAGTTAATTTGCGACTTTGATGTGATTTTTCCCAGAAAAAACCTGCTACGTTTGCGACTTGTGACACTACAAACAATGTTGTCACTAATATCCCTGATTGAGTGGTCTTTTGTGTTAAGGGATAAGTCAACAAATTAAAATAGAACTTCAAAGGTTCAACTTTAATGCGCCCATCAGTACGATACGACCTAGCTTGATGAAAGCAAAAAGCGCCCCGACCGTAGTTGAAGTGCTGACGCCAAAAGGTGGATAATGTTAGTCTGTGAGCATGATAAACTTTAACTTCTGTCGCATAAATCATCTTATAACCGTGGTGCAGCCAGCGATCGCAAAACTCCCGGTCTTCTCCAGCAGCTAGAGGAAACGTGGTGTCAAAACCACCTAGGGTTAGGAAAAGGTCTGATGGTAAGGCGATATTGTTAGAGGCGAAAAAGTTTGATTGATGAGAACCAGTATTGTAGTAAGCGTAGAGGAAGTCAATCAATACCTGACTAGCAGTGGAATACAAATTGTTTTCCAAAGCGTTGAGAGTTCGACCTCCAACCATACAATCTGGAACTTTGGTAAAATGAGCTGCTAAAGTTGTTAACCAATCAGGTGCTGGCGCACAATCGTCATCGGTAAAAGCTAGGTACTTACCCCGTGCTTCTTTAGCCCCGGTGTTTCTGGCTGATGCTGGACCCGCATTTGTTTGTTTGATGAGGGTGAGATGAAGTTGATTGTGAAAGCGAGCAACCACTGGTTCTAATGGTGTTTTGCTACCATCGTCAACCACAATAACCTCAAAGTTTTGGAGTGGGTAGTCCAATCGAGTCAGCGACTCCAGACAAGCAGTCAGTCGTTCTGGACGATTGTAAGTAGGAATAATAATTGAAAAAAGGGGTTGTTCCTGTACCACTATTTTTTATCTTTATTTATGGAAAAAAGTATACTTTAGCTTATTCTCTAGCAGAAACAGATCCTAACTTCAGCCTGATAATTTCCCACGCATACACGTATCTTACAAAAACCATGACGCAAGCTACCTTTAGCTTATCATTTATTTTTTTTAATTCTTTATTTAAGAAAGCACTTATAATCCACATAATAGGTGGAATTAAAGTTATAAATAAATTTTTAAAATAAATTTGATTGCGTTTTAAAAACGAAGGTTCTTTTCTAATTCTTAAATCATAAAATCCTCCCGCTAATCTAATAATTCTTTTATAGAGTTGCTGAAAAGAATACCTAGCTGGATGAGCTACATATGTATCTTCTGCATAAATTTGTTTGTAGCCCCACGAATGAACGCGTTGTCCCCATTCTAAATCACCACTTGATTTCAATGTCGCATCAAAATAGCCTACTTTTTCAATCACACTTTTCCAAGTAAAAACATTTGCTGTAGCTCCATAATGATGCTTTTCCAGAAATTCCTTTTGTGGAAGAGACAAAATCCTTTCATATAATTCAACAGGTGTTCCTTGATGAGGATTTTTACAGAAAATATTTATCTGACCTGCAACTAAACCACAATTAGGCACTTGCAGCAAATTCTTAACACCTTTCTCAATCCAATCAGGAGCAGGGATACAATCTGCGTCAGTGAAAGCAATCACCTCTCCAGTTGCTAGGGAGAGTCCTTTATTTCGAGCCGCATAGGAACCAGGAAGGCTTTCATATGCAGAAATTGCTTGAGGAAATTGAGCCACTACTCCAGCAATATTTTCCTGTAGTTCTGAGGCGTTATCTACAACAATAACCTCATAAAGGCTTTTTTGATAAGTCTGTTTTTCTAATGCTTCTAAACAAATTTTCAAACGACTAGCATCATTAAAAACAGGGATAATGACAGACACAAATGGACTAGAGAAATGAAGCATATGTCTATCTATTTTTCTTTATGGGCGATGAGTGCTTTCATGCTACTGATGTTAAATGACTATCCTGCGTTAACAGATTTTTTGACCACTCTTGTTTTGTAAATTCTTCGTAGTACGATCGCTCGGTATTCACATTCCACAAATCATGCTTTTCTCCCAAAATATTTTTCGCTGCTAGCATTCCTGTCAGCATGGAATGGTCCTGATTGTTATACCGATGCATCCCGTTACGACCGACGGTTTGTAGGTTTTCAAAGGTTTGCAGATAATTTTGGATGACTTGAAGGTGCTGGCGATACTCACCGTCATAGACAGGATATGCTTTATATTGCCTAATGACAACTCCGTCTTCGACTTTGTTCTCCTTGTCTAATAAGCCTAGTTGAACAACTTCACGAGTTGCTAAATTAATAAGTTCTGTATCAGACATTTCCCACAGTTCATCACCTTGGCTGCAAAAGTATTCCATTCCCAAGCAGGTTTTACTTTGGTCGGGAACCATTTCGGGGCTCCAATTTTTGAAGTTTTGGATGCGCCCTACTTTGAATTCTGGGCTATGGATGTAAATCCAGTTGTCGGGGAAGAGGTATTTTTCATTAATAATCAGTGATACAATCAGAAAATCTCGGTATTTCAAACCGCGTGCTGCTTCTAATACGTGGTCGGGTGCTGGAGGATCGAGTCGGTGAAGCAGTGTACTCACTGGCATACTGGAAATAAAGTGGTCGCCGGAGATTTGGATTGTTTTGTCTCCTTGTATTGCTGTGATCCTCTGAATACGATGACCTTCTCTTGCTATGCGGGTGACGTGAGTGTTCAAATGGACTGGAGAACCTTGGCTTTCGACTTTTGCTTGAAATTCCTCCCACATCATTCCCGGTCCCAAACGTGGGTATTCAAACTCTTTAATCAAGCTTTTTGCGTTTTGATTTCCAAAGACAGCATTGATAACTGCTCTTTTGAGGGACATTCCTTGGATTCTTTGCGCCGCCCAATCTGCACAAATGTGAGTACAAGGAATTCCCCAGACCTTTTCAGTGTAGGTTTTGAAGAAGATTCTGTAGAGACGGCGACCAAAGCGATCGCTCACCCACTCTTCAAAATTCTTTGGTTCAAGACCGGGTTGTAACCTAGCTTTGAGTTTTGCCTTCAGGTAGCTTAGTAAAATAAAGAAACTTGAAGCGAGTCCCAAATTTGAGAGGGTGTTGAATAGAGAAAGCGGATAGTTAAAGAATTTTCCTTGATAGTAAATCCGTGATAGACGAGGGACTTTGATAAACTCATTTCCCAACACTTCCTTCCAAAGCTGTTGTACTTCTATCACTTTAGTAAAGAAGCGATGACCACCAATGTCAAAGCGATAATCCTTATAAATTTCCGTGCGCGAAATACCGCCTACTTTGTCAGCTTGTTCCAAAATAATTGATTTGATACCCTGCTTAACCAATTGGTAAGCAGCTGTGAGACCAGCTGGACCAGCCCCAATGATGACAACCGGATAGTTTTTCATTGGTATAATTCTTGTTCGGTAGGTGCTGTTTTGCTATTTACTTAAGGCTCAGTGACGGGCGGGACGCCCGTACCACAAGAGATTTTTTGGAATTCCCTTAGTCCAATGAGTCAATATTGTATCGGCGCTTTAGGTTTGAGTGAAAACCATTTTAGGAATAGATATTGCACTGTTCCTAATGCAAACGCCAAACCACCATATAGGTAATAAAACCAGTGCCACGGAAGCACACGAATTGTAAACCAAAAACCACACTTCTTTAAGAAGAAACTGTATACAGGAGCATTAATGATTAGAAGTAATAGGCTGATGATGCTAGCGATCGCCAAGTATCCCCTCCACCAGCTCGCGCCAATTAAAGCACTCAACAAGCTAAAGACTAGAATGACACTGAGGCGGCTTTCTACTCCCAGGTTGAGGTCGTTGTTTAGCTGGCGATCGCGCCAAATCAGTTGAGTCCAAGGTATAGCACGGTAAAAAACTTCCGCTCTCAACAACGAAACCACACCCCAACGCTTTAAATGTTTGACTTGTACATCTTTGCAAAGCCGAATCTGATAACCCGCTCGTCGGAGACGATAACCTAATTCAATATCTTCTATACAAGGTCGGCGGTAACTTTCATCGAATCCACCCAAGGAAAGGAATACCTCACGACGCATAGCCCCACAAGCACCCCAAAAGGTAAATGCTTCTTCGCTAGCAGTTTGATGAGTATAGTGGTGAAACAAATTTTTGTACTGTGAGAGGAAGTTGCTTGCTCCTGGTTCATCATCGTAAGAACCAATCACAGCCGCCAAGTTTGGCTCATTGTTAAAAGCTTGCAAGAGTTTATGAATTGCTTTTGGCGCGATCAAGACGTCAGCATCTATAAAAAAGAGGATATCACCTGTAGCTGCATGGGCTCCAACATTTCTTGCTCGTGCTGGTCCTGCATTTGAACTTAGCATCAGTACCTTTGTCCCAAACTCCTGAGCTATGTTCCAAGAGTCTTCATCATCACCATCGACGACAACAATAATCTCTGTGCATACAGGGACAAATTGTACCAAACTTGACAAGCATTTACGGAAACTATCACCCCCCTTGTGTACGGGAATGATTATTGTAATATTCGCTTCTGTTAGGGTTATAGGTTCTAAAATTTGGTTGTTTTTACTCAGAACAAGGGTAGAATTGGTAATCATTTAATTAACACCCTGGCGGGTTATGGTTTACTCGGATACGTGAGCATTCTTTATGAAGTCGCTCAAGCCTCTAAGTATATGTACTAAAAAATTGAAATTTAATTTACAATTAGTTTATGAAATATAAATATAGTAAACAATCAATTTGCGACATCTTTGCCCAAATTTAAAAAATTGCCTGATTTTATGCAATTACTGTAAAATTGTGTAGTCGGGCGCAATGAATTACACGAATATTATCTTGTTTAGGGAGATACTAAAGCTATGCCTTTACCAGTTGGTAGCGATGCACCCAATTTTACCGTTAAAGATACCAATGGCAACACCGTTTCCTTATCTGATTACAAGGGCAAAACAGTAGTTTTGTATTTCTACCCCAAAGATGACACTCCAGGTTGCACCAAACAGGCTTGCAGCTTTAGAGATGCTAACGATGATTATCAGAGTAAAGATGTTGTGGTACTCGGAGTCAGTGTGGATGATGAAGCGTCCCACCAAGCGTTTACCCAAAAGTACAATTTAAACTTTCCCCTGCTTGCTGATACCGAAAAAACACTTACTCAAGCCTACGATGTCGATGGTGGTGGCTATGCTAAACGCGTTACCTACGTTATTGATGGTGACGGCAAAATCATTCACGTTGACTCTAGCGTGAATACATCCACCCACGCCAATGATGTTTTAACTGCGTTGGGGCTTTAAACGGTAAGAGCGGCTGCAATACTGCGTAGGATTTGCAAAAATTGAGAAACCCGGTATCTTTAAGATACCGGATTTCTGGTGTTGCTAGGGAATTTTACGTAGCAGCGTGCTGTTTTAATTCATTTAAAGAAACGTATTCTAAAGCTGACGCATGGGTTGCTGACAAAACTACAGGGGGCGCAACTCCTGCGTCTAGCGCTTCCTTCCAACGAGAAGCACACAGACACCATTTGTCACCGGGCTTTAACCCAGGAAAATTGAACGCAGGAACAGGTGTGCTCAAATCGTTTCCCTGCGACTGTGTGAATGCTAAAAACTCTTCTGTCACTTTTGCACAGACAACGTGTGCGCCAAAATCTCCACCTCCGGTGTTACACGTTCCATCGCGGAAATAGCCTGTCATGGGTGAGGTACAGCATATTTCCAATGGTTCTCCTAAGACATTCTTAGCCTGTGTCATGACTGATTTTTTTAATCTTTCCATCCGTAGGTTAGCGATATATGTACCTTAACCGCAAGATGGTTAAATAATAGTGTGCCACACTGCTGTTTAGCAATGTGGCACGGTTTAGATATAGTTAGTTTAGAGATAAGAGGTTCAAATTATGGTGGGGATTGAGGTTGTACTGCCTTGAAGGAATAAGTCGTTTTACTCACCCATCTCGTCAGCCCCTCTTTTGTTAGGCACATAATAGTCTACAAACTTAATTGATGGCATTCCGGAATTTACTGAAATATTTTTCCAAGTCCATCAAGAATCCGTCAAAACACGGTGAATCACCTGTTTTCCGATGCGGCGTCTTCAGTTACAAACCAAGCACGCAGCACTTCTGCGACTGTCCAAGCCTGGGCTATGCAACCCCGTGGTGTCATGGGGGTATCACCATCAAATATTTCGCTAAGACTTCCAATACCATGAGATCGGAGGTGATTCGCCATTGGTTCTAAAAACTGGCGTGCTTGCATGGGGTTTTTGTAAACCCGTAGGTGAGCTAAAACAAAAGCACCAATTAGCCAACCCCAAACCGTACCTTGATGATAAGCTCCATCTCTTTGAGTGCGATCGCCGCCGTAATGTCCTTGGTATTGAGGATGATCGGGACAGAGGGAGCGTAATCCGTGAGAAGTTAGTAACATTCTACCACAGATATCGACAACACTTTGTTGTTGCTCGGGTGGAAGCGGGCTTTCGGGCAAAGATACTGTAAAAATTTGGTTAGGACGCAGGGTCGCATCATCCCCGTTGGGACTATCTATAACGTCGTAGCAATAACCCGTGTTTTCGTTCCAAAATCTAGAAAAACTTGCTAATGTAGTGTCAGCCATTGCCTCATATTCTTGTTCGGGTTGATTGAGGCGACGAGCAAACTGTGACATACTACGTAGTAAATTATACCAAAGGGCATTGACTTCTATTGGTTTGCCAGTACGCGGAGTAACGACCCAATCCCCTACTTTAGCATCCATCCAGGTTAATTGCAGACCCGGTTCTCCTGCGTAAAGTAAGCCATCAGTATCAAGATGGATACCATAACGGGTTCCTCGACAATGCCAATCAATAATATCTGCTAACACTGGGAAAATTTCTGTTAAGAAATCATCATCTTCTGTTGCACTGTGGTATTGACGGATAGCTTCAAAGTACCATAGAGGTGCATCAACGGTGTTGTATTCCGGGATTTCGCCAGCATCGGGGAAACGATTGGGAATCATTCCCTTATCTATATACTTGGCGTAGGTGCTAAGAATGGAACGAGCAACCTCCGGTCTTCCGATCGCAATGGTCAATCCAGGTAAACTAATCATTGTGTCCCGTCCCCAGTCGCTAAACCAGGGATACCCTGCAATAATAGTTTTTCCGTTTGGTTCTTCAGGTAAAGTTCGATTGACAATAAACTGGTCAGCAGCTAGAACTAATTGCTCAATCCAAGCAGGGGTATCTTTGACGTTAATGGGTCGATTTGCTTTCCAAAGGCTAATTAGTTTTTGCTCTTGCGATCGCCTAAGTTTCAACCCTGCTTCACCGTTTAATTCTGTTTGTTCTTCTGTGCTAGCAACAAACGTTAACGATTGACCTGATGTTAAGTCTACTTCAAAGGTAGCAGCGTGCAGGTGGTCTTCGCGATCGCTCAGTCCTCGATAGCGTTCCACCGACAAATCAAAACCAAAATACCAATTGTGGACGGGAGATGCTGAAGCCGAGTCACTCAGCAAATATAAAGGTTTAGCTCCCGGATAAGCACTCACGCAAATTCCGCCTTCAATCGATTCTACACTCATTTGCCAATCATTGCTTTGAGTATCGCCATGATAGTCGCGGTAATTCACCATTGCTTTCAACGTCAGCTTAACAGGTTGAGTTGCACGCCGCAAATTATACTGAACATAAGTTGTATTTGCTCCCTGCTCCATCCAGACACGTTTTTCCAAAAGAGCATCAGCACAAGCAAAGCGCCAACAAGGAACTGTACCATCTAAGGAAAAGCGCTCAATATGCTGGTAGCCATTAGGACTAACAATACCATCAGCCCAACGATTGGTGTGGAGTGGATAAAAACGTTCCCCGTATAAAACAGTTTCATCCAACTTTGCTAACATCAAAGTACGACCCAAAGGCGGATTCAGAGCTGCGATCAGTAACCCGTGATAGCGACGAGTCAGCAACCCCGACACTGTCCCAGAGGCGTAACCACCGATACCGTTAGTCACCAACCATTCCCTTGATTCTGCAGTGTTAAGATAGCCACAGATTTCCCGTCCAAATTCAATATACATAATAGATGCATAGGTTCTAATAGACTAAATATCAATTATCTAACCTATTTCCCTAACAAAACTCTCAGTTCTCGCAGCATTTGACTGGTTCCGTCATCAATGGCTTGTTGTACCAGTCGGGGAATAAGTTCGGTTACGGGTAAATTGGGAAAGGTGGGACTCAGAGGAGACTCTACGTAACCTTTAGCTTGGAGAATGTAAATAGTTAGTTGGTAGTTGCTGTAAATCCATACTTCGGGAACGCCGATAGATATATAGGCGTTATGCGTTGTTTTTGAAGTAACATCTGATTCAACCGCAAGGTCTGGGGGAGGATATACAGTTAAATCCATTTGAGTACATCCTTTAACCTGGTTAGCATTTTGGATATAAAAGCAGGTATCTGGTTCCACCCCAGCTATGTCTGGACGTTTAAAAGTAGTCGAGCCGAAATCTTCCCAATTGCGTCCTTGGATTTCTAGAATTGTGGTAATAATGTAAGCAATAATGCGATGGGGACGTTCATGAAGCGCTAACGGGGACATTATTTCTAGAGTTCCTCGGTAGTACGCAATGCGGGTTTTGCGTTTTTCTCCCAAGTCTTCAAGAAGTCGCTCAAAGTCTTCCCAAGACAGGTTATGGATAGCAATTTGACTACCAGGTGCGAGTTCTATAGCTTGTATGGGAATAGTTAAAGACATATTGTTGTCAAGTTACTAATAAATCCCAATTCATCTGCGTTCATCTGCGGTTAATTCTTTAAATTCAGATAATATCACAAATCTAGCACAACTCTTGAAGCCCCTGGTTTAGAAATACATATCAATACTGTACCTTCATCAGTTGCAGCAGTTGGCGGTTCCTGATATGCGACTTCTCCCGACACAATATTACACGTACAAGTACCACAGACACCTATACGACAACTATAAGGAGGATTAATCCCATTAGCTTCTGCAAACTCTAAAATAGAACCGTCACCTTCAAGCCATGTTAAAGTTTTACCTGATTTAGCAAAAACAACCTCAGCTTGGGTCACATCTTCACCTTGTATAGCAGAAGGTTGAGTTGCTGAAACTGCTTTAACTCCCTTGCTGAAAGCTTCATAGAACACACGACTTTCAGGAACTCCCCATTCTTTGAGTCCTTCGCGGAGAGACTCCATAAAAGGTGGAGAACCACAAAGGAAAAATTCCGCCTGTTTTTCTACCCACTCTTGAATCAAAGCTATATCTACATAACCAACGCTGTGAAGGAAACCTTGGTCTTCTAGTCTAGGACGGCTGTAGCGAAAATGTACTTTTAGGTTTGAATTCTGTTGAGCTACAACTAAGATTTCGTCGCGAAAAGCATGATATCTACCATCTCTTGCTCCGTGTATAAACCAAACAGGTCGCGTAGGATTATGGTAAGTGCATGCTTTTGCCATACTCATCATAGGAGTAATGCCGACACCGTTGCTAATGAGTACAGCGGGTATTGATTTATGAACGTCAAGGAAAAATCTCCCACTTGGGGGTTTTGCGGGAATAACTGAGCCTTCATGTATGAAATCATGCATGAAGTTAGACGCAAGACCGGGCGGTACATCCGAGCCTTTGGGTGCTAGTTCGCGTTTAATCGAGAGTCGATAATATTCACAAGAGGTGGTGTAATCTGACAGTGAGTAAGTGCGAATTACGGGTTTATCTTGTCCTGGAATGTCTAATTTAATAGTTAAGAATTGACCTGGTTGAAACTTAGGGATTTCTTCCCCATCTTCTGGTTTCAAATAAAACGAGGTAATTTCTTCGCTCTCTTTGACTTTACGAACGACGACAAAATTACGCCAATCTTGCCAAGTTTTGTTACCTGTCGGCTGAGTTGAAATTTCTTTTTTTTGGCTGGTCTTGCTTGTGTAAAGTAAACCAAAGACTGCACCGCCACCCGCTCCGAGGAGTGATGAGTACACACCGAATTGATGATGAGTGGATTTATCTTTAGCATTCGTAATACCAATAAGCACAGCAGTCGTAAAAGTGACAGCAGAAAAAGCTGTAGCTGCTGCTGTTAAACCTCTGACCCAAGGGTTTTTTATTTTTCCCAGACTTTCCAGCACTGTTGTCTTCCTGTGTAATTTTTGGGGTATGGGGTGTAGGGTGTGGGGAATATTAACTAGCTGCTGAGACTTGCAGTTCCAAAGGTTGCATTGAATTGGCGACACCAGATAGCGGTGGATTTGTATTGGGCTAAATCTATGTTTTCAGGAATAGCATAACTTTGAGCCCCATTATATTTTTGTAGGGGTGCAATCATGGCATACTCTCCTTTTTTGATAGGATAGGAGGGTGGTTTAGTCGTATTTAGCACATTGTCGGATTTGTGTAAAATTACGAATAAATCGGGTCCTGAGTTGGAAGTTTGAAAGTCTGAATTGAGTTCTAGAAAAGATTTGCCATTTTTAGTGACAATGCGAACGGTTCCTTTCGTCTCGTGTTCTCCAGCAACAAAAGTGCCAGATTTGACTGCAGATGGTTCTCCTTTTGCTAATTCTACGGAAGATGCTGTCTGTGTGGATGGTGTCATACTTTCTGCTGGCTGATTTTTCGAGACTTCTGTCGCACAGCTAACGATAAACATAGAAGCTAGAGATAACAAGATTTTTTGTGTTAACTTCATAACGGATACGTCCCCAATGTTGTGACTTGACAATCAGGTGTTATGTTTTGAGCGTTAAGATGATTATTGCTTGAGCGATCGCCAAAAAAATGATGCTAATCTTAAAATTTAAATCGCAAAGCTGATATTTCACTGAAAAAACTCTCATTAATTTCTCAGCAAAATCTCAGAAAATTTAGGTAAGCAGTCAGCCATCAGCTTTCAGAGAAATCCTCACCCAGTCATTAAACTGATAACTGTTAAACTACCATGCATAACATTCCGGTTATTGATTTTTCTCTATTTACCAGTAATGATGCAATAGCTAGGCACACTGTCGTTAAACAAATTTACTTAGCCTGTCATGAAATTGGCTTCATATATTTACAAAACTATGGTATACCTCAAAACCTTATTCAGCAAATATTCATGCAGAGTCAATACCTCTTCAATTTACCATTACAAATAAAGCAAAGTTTGGCTTGGAGTGACGAATTTAGCAATACAGGATATGTTGATAGAGAGAGAGAACGGCTTAATCCTCAAAGACCAGGCGACTTGAAAGAGGCATTTAATGTAAGCAAAGATTCTATTAGTAGTAGCAAATTTCCTGCAAATACAGAATTTCGTACCTGTATTCTTGCTTTTTATGAAGCTTGTACAGAACTTGCTCTTAAAGTCCTGCAAACATTTGCTTTGGCTTTAGAATTACCAGAAGACTTTTTTGCTACAAACCACAACCAGCAAAATCATACTTTGCGACTGCTGCATTATCCTCCGTTGTCAGAACCACCATTACCAAAACAAATTCGTGCTGGTGAACATTCGGATTATGGCAGTATCACTTTACTCTTTCAAGATGAAGTGGGAGGATTAGAGGTACAAACAGCAACCGGAGAATGGATTGCAGCACCGACGATTCCCGGTACTGTTATTGTTAATACTGGGGATTTGATGGAACGGTGGACAAATCATGTTTTTTGCTCTACGAAGCATAGAGTTATGATTCCTAATCATGACAAGGTCAAGCAATCTAGATATTCTGTAGCATTTTTCTGTCATCCCAATGATGACACTGAGATTGCTTGTCTTGAAAGCTGTCAAAGGGAGAAGCCGCCTATTTATAGTTCTATTCTTGCAAGGGAGTATCTTTTAAGTCGTTTGCAAGCGACATATTAAGAGAAAGGAGTTAATAAACCGGGCGTTGCTTAAAATAGGGATGAATTATTGAACCGCAAAGACGCGAAGTGCGCTAAGAGAAGAGAGTTTTTTGTTTACAATAATTCAAAAACATCCCGCAATTATGCAACGCCATAAACCGCAGCCTATAGCAGATAAACGCAGATAAACGGGATAAGATTGGAGTTGATTCGGGTGAACTTGTGGTTGTGATTTGTTCCCCAATTTAACGTACAATGATTAACTTGATAGCAATTAGAGTTCGGTGCCTGCCAAGTTATGAGAAGTAACCCAGATTTTTCTATACAAGGCTATCAAATCATCGGCGAGCTGGGGCGCAATCGCGAGGGGGGACGCATTACTTGGCTAGCATCTAACTTGGAAACTGGTCAACAGGTTGTACTAAAGCAGTTTTGTTTTGCTGTCGCAGGCTCTAGTTGGTCGGGTTTTAACGCCTACGAGCGCGAAATACAAGTATTGCAAAAGCTTGAGCAAAAAGGAGTTCCTCGTTCTTTGGGAGCGTTCTCGACAAATGACGGCTTTTGTCTGGTTCAACAGTATATCAATGCATCGTCTTTAGCAACAACCCGTAGTTTTGAACCACAGGAAATTAAGCAAATTGCTGTTTCTGTTTTGGAAATTTTAGTTGATTTACAAAATCGAATTCCTCCTGTCATTCATCGAGATATTAAACCCGAAAATGTTCTGGTGGATGATGAAATCAACGTTTATCTGATTGATTTTGGCTTTGCAAGAATTGGTAGTCAAGAAGTCTCTGGTAGTAGTGTCTTCAAAGGTACCCCTGGTTTTATACCCCCCGAACAACTGCGAAAGCCGACGGAAGCTTCAGATTTATACGGTTTGGGAGCAACGTTGATTTGTTTGCTTACCGGAACTCCTTCAACCGCAATTGTTGAGTTAACTGATGAAGACGAGCCATATCTTATACACTTTAAACATTTGCTACCTCGCCTCAGTGTTGACTTTTTAGCTTGGCTGGAGAAAATGGTACAGTAACCGTTGCTGTGCTTGTCTAAATACCTAGGAATGCCTAGATATGCTTAGATTTTAATTAACGGTTTATGAATAAATTAATCAATGAAACGCGAGTGATTCTAATTGGCGGCTCCTCTCATGTCGGTAAATCGACCCTTGGTCGATCTTTGGCGGCGAAGTTTGGTTGGAGTTATCGTTCTACGGACAAACTCGCTCGACATCCCGGACGTCCTTGGGTGGGTGCAAATGGAAAGGCTATTCCAGAGTACGTAGCAGAACATTATGGAGCTCTGTCTATCGAGGCTCTTTTTCTAAATGTATTGTCGCATTATGAGAAAAATGTGTTGCCGCAGGTCGAGGCTATTGTTCATTCTCATGCGTCTGATTTGTCAATTGAATGCCTTATACTTGAAGGATCTGCCTTATGGCCAGGATCTGTAGCGAATTTAGTTGGCGAAAATGGTGTTAAAGCGATTTGGCTTACAGCTAGCGACCAACTCTTCCGAAACCGAATCTTTAGTGAAAGTAATTTTTATAATGTAAGTGAAGATGAAAAGCATCTAATTCAAAAGTTTCTGGATCGTACCCTGTTTTATAATCAACACATGAGGGAGAAGGTTGAGCGTCTTGGATTTATTTGTATTGATGTAGAATCTGTGTCGATAGCAGACGAACTTCCAAACAAATGTTTGGAACTGATGCAGGTTTCGTAAATAAACACCCCCACACCCTACACCCTAAGCAAGCCCCAAGTAGAAACGCGAAATTGCGCTCTGGCTGCGAAGATCGCGTCTCTACTTCCTTTAAAATTAACTCGCTTGAGCAATTAATTGATTAGCAACTTGCTGTGCTAGGTTAATCGGAATTGCAAATCCCAGTCCTTGAGCACCTTGAATAATGGCGGTGTTCATACCAACAACCTGTCCTCTTTGATTGAGCAGGGGTCCACCTGAGTTACCGGGGTTAATCGCAGCATCGGTTTGGATAAACCCAACTCCTCTACCTCGGCTACCAAATGCACGACTTGAACGGTCGGTTCCACTAATAATACCGACTGTCACAGTGTTATCTAAACCTAAAGGGTTACCGATCGCGATCGCCCATTCCCCTGGTTTCAATTGATCGGAATTCCCAAGACTGACGACAGGGAGATTGCTAGCCTGAATTTTAATCACCGCAACATCGGTTGCTCTATCTTCACCTACCACTCTACCTGCAAAGCTTCGACCATCTTTTAGTGTGACTTTAACTTGGTCTGTACCTCTAACAACGTGTGCGTTTGTCAGAATCAGACCATTAGACCTGATAATAAACCCTGAACCCGTTCCTCTTGCAACCTGCCTATTATATGTATATGGGCTTCTGAGAGTGCGTGTAGCATCAATCCTGACCACCGCAGCTCCGGTTTTTTCTACCACATCCGCAACAAAGTTAGAGTTTGTATTTACAAGAGGGGTAGAAGGTATTTGAGCGATGGGTTGCTGAGACAGAACTGGATTTGTGGGGATGAAATGCGCCCCTAATAAAGCTGTCACAGCACCAACGGAGACTAAAGACAAATTAGTTAATGACTTTTTTAGAGAGAAATGAGAGAACATTGTATATTTCCTTAAAATGAAAATAAATAACTAGGGTATGGCAGTTTAGGGATATAACAGTGTTAATAGTTCGCGGTTAAGGGGTAATGAAAAAGACCTAGAACCTTTTCCCCTACACCCTGACACCCTGACACCCCTACACCCCTATTGAACTTTCAAAATCCGCTGAATAATATCCAAACCTGCTTGAGTTGTCTTATTGAGCAGTTTCGGGTCTATGTTTTTATCATTTGGTGAATGGTAGTTGGGGTCTTGACCCCGATAGAAAAAGAGAACTGGTACGTTTTTTGCAGCAAAGGATGCATGGTCACTACTACCACTATGAGAGCCAAAAATTTGAACTTCAGGCTCTACGTTGCGAGCAAATGCAGTTAAGGAAGACGTACCACCAATACCTAACTTGTCATTAATCCCAACCATGTCGAAATTCATCATGGCTTTTAACCCTGACAGAAACTGTGGTTCAGCTTGCTTGACGAAAGCCCTCGAACCTTGTAGCCCATCTTCTTCACCGTCGAAGGAGATAAACCAAGCTTGACGGGCGGTTGGTGTATTGGATAATCTACGGGCAATATCCAATACAACTGCTGTCCCTGAAGCGTTATCATTTGCTCCTGGCGAACCTGAGACTGAGTCGTAGTGTGCGCCTAGAATAATCTTCGGTTGAGTCACACCCTGAAGATGGGCAATAATGTTACGTCCGGTAACAACACGCTGTTGGGTGTCTACCTTCAAATTGGCATTTATTGAAGGCTTTCTCGCTTCTTGAATCAAGGAATTACCTTCCTCTCTTGAAAGCGATAGCACGGGAATTTTAACTTCTTCTCCTAATGTACCGTATAGATTACCTGGTTTGTTGTTAACAATGACCAAACCGACTGCACCCGCTTCCGTTGCATTTTTCGCTTTTTGCGAGAAGCGAATTTCACCACGTCGGACTATGGCGATCGCACCCTTGACATTGACTGCGGCGAAATCGTCTTGTTGTCCAACACCAGGAACTACTACAACGGGCGCATTGTGATTTCCAGCAACTGAGCCATTAAGTGCTCTTCCCTCTATAATTTCTTTATTAATTGTTATGTTAGAACCTAAGTCTTCAAATTTAGGATAAGTAAAAGTCTGAACCTCTGTGACATAGCCCGCCTTGCGATACTCCTGACTCAAGTAAGCGCTTGCTTTTTCCATGACTGCTGTACCAGTCA
Source organism: Scytonema sp. PMC 1070.18 (assembly GCA_035967975.1). Taxonomy (GTDB): domain Bacteria; phylum Cyanobacteriota; class Cyanobacteriia; order Cyanobacteriales; family Nostocaceae; genus Scytonema. The sequence continues at coordinate 51,919 of JAWQFQ010000024.1, read as the reverse complement.
CTCTCGGACCAAGATTTACCAAAGCTTGCACATCTGCAAAAGTCCGGTTAGACTCCTGAATGTCTGCTACAGCTTTTGACTGAACAACTTCCCCAACACGGTTTGTCTGAACCGCACAAGCTGCAGGAAGCCAAACCAAAGCAGCTACTAGAGTAGTTTGCACCCAAGATTTTGGTCTATTTTTACTTGAAACAATTGATTTAAGTAAGTTGGTATAAATAAACATGAGTGTTTGCGTTAGGGCTGTTAGTAGATAGTAGTTAGTGGTTAGTGTTATGGCTTCCAAATAAATGCACGGCTGCGATCGCAACCATCAACCATAGTTTTTGCTTTCCCCACACCCCACACCCTAACTTCACACTAACTCTATCGTTTTATTATCAATAACAATTTTTTCTGCCCACATCTCATTAAGCTCTGTAGGTAAATAAAGGTATCCCTTCAATTCCACTTTCTGTCCAACTTGCAAAATCCCTTGAGGTAACCCAAGTTTAGAGCATTCAGCAGGAGGTGCTAGGATAGCTTGCCATACTTTATTATCATCTGTTTTTACTTCTATTGTGGCGTGCGGATTCTCGTAATTTACATTCTGGATTTCTCCTGTTAAATTTAGTGTCTGCTCGTTTTTATATTCACTCCAGCCTTCGTAGGCGCTAGTTTCACTAGTTTTTGCAGCCAGGAAAGTCGCGATTGTCGCCGCAGTCAACGCAGCATGCACAAGTCCTTTCTTGAGCTTTGCTTTATTCTCCTGTTGCTGATTATCCATATATTTGGTGGTATTGAGTGTGTTGTTATTTCTTAGTGTGATGGGTAAGTGTGACAAAAAAATGTCAAGTGGTTAGTGGTTAGTAGTTACTCTACGTTCACTGATTTTGAAAGGGAGAGAGGAATTAATCCCTGACTTACGTATCCAGCAGTTGCGCCTCCAGCAGCCGTAGAGGTGGGTATAAATAGCCCACAATTGTTGCTAGCATAGTAAGCATTCCCATCACAACAAACAACAAGGCAATGCCGTGTCCTTGCCCTATACCGATAATCCGTCCGATGCTACCAGCTAAAAGTCCTCCAGGCGCAAGCAAGGGCTCGAAGACTTGATCGGCTAACGGTCCCGCAATAAGAAAGGCTAGCGGTAGGAATATCCAGGCGAGCATACGCCGCACGGCAAACACTCGTCCCTGCACAGCAGGTGCAACTTTACTTTGCCAAATAGCCTGATCGCAGCCATTGATAATTGCCAAGCCGAAGAAGTAGATAAAGATAGCAGCGAAGAAGACTGGAACTGAGGGCATAAGCCCAGCAAGTAGTATGCACAGCCCGCCCAACAGCGTGAAACCGAATACACCATAGATGCGGTTATTTGGACCACCCCAGGTGCTTATTACCAGACTGCCAACCAGCATACCGCCCCCACCAATGGACAGCACGCTGCCAAGCACAGTAGCCGAAGCGAAGGCCAGTACCAGCGGTGTAACTAGCACGCTGACGACTCCTGTGAAGAAATTGCGGACAGCATAAAACATTAACAATCCCAATAGTGCAGGTCGAGCAGTGATGTATGTCCAACCATAAGTAATTTCGTGCAACAACGAGTTCTTCTGTACTTTATTTTCTAAGCTAATTTGGGGTTTGGGGAATCGGACGAGCAGCCGCGTGATGAAGGCAAAGAGAAATGTAACGCAGTCGAGCAGAATCACGCCTTGAATCTGAATAGTTACAACTAGCGCACCTGCTAGTATTGGTGAGATCAGCCGTGAAGTCGCCTCTGCCATCTGCACCATACCGCTGGCGCGACCAAGGTGTCGCTTGGGAACAAGCAGCGTAGTTGTTGCGGAAAAAGCTGGCCACTGGAAAGAGCTGAAGGTCGATTTAAGCGCTACAGCAAGGTAAATGTGCCAGACTTCAAGCCGATTGGCAATCAACAACATCGCAATAGTTAATGCACTCAGTCCTCCCCCTGCATCCCCAAGAAGCATAGCCCAGCGTCGATCACAGCGATCCACAACTGCACCAGCTAAAGGTGATATCAAAATACCCGGCAGCATACCGAACACAGAAATCAGTGCGAATTGCGTGACTGTCCCAGTAACTTGGTATACCCAGACACCTAGCGCGAATCTAGTGAGGCCGGAGCCGATCTGCGAAACAAGTTGACCAAACCAGATCAGAATAAATACTTGCATTTACTATATAACCTTAGTGGACAGAATTAGCTTGGACATTGTGTTGTTGCCAGTTGGATGGTAAATGTCTGTGAAAGGCTTCGACTGCCTTTGCTACTCCGTTTAAAGTTATTACAGTCTACAGGCGCAAAATCCAATCCCCAACTACTAACAAACTGTTGCAGAGAAGAAACAGTAGCTAGCTGTACTGAATGACCTGCCCGTTGCAATCCCAGCCCGATAGCGACGTAAGCTCTGGTGCCACCTGGCGATTCTAATGTCACAATTTTTATACGCATACTTCCTGTGCTGTTATCTTGGAGTTGTACAATCAGGTTATTGTTTAAGCCATCGAAACCTGTCAATTTATTCACTACTACAATCTAACTTTATATGTTTAGGACTACTGACTCCTGGGTTGTCTACCCCAAACCGAATCAAAGAGCGAGCTTGCGTCTATTCTGCTTTCCCTATGCTGGTCGTGGAGCCTCAATTTTCTATGATTGGTCAGAAAGCCTTCCAATGACTGTTGAGGTCTGTTCCCTTCAGTTTCCTGGAAGAGAAAGTCGGATTAAGGAGCCTCCTTTTACCCAGTTTACTCCCCTCGTCCAAGCAATTACTCAAGTTCTACTTCCACACCTTGATCGACAATTCGCCTTCTTTGGTCACAGCATGGGTGCATTAATATGCTTTGAAGTTGCCCGTCAACTACGCAAACAGTATGATTTAAGGCCAGTTCACCTATTCGTTTCTGGTAGTGGCGCTCCTCAAACCCATAAGCCTTCCTCTCCCATCCATAATCTGCCAGAACTAGAGTTTATAGAAGAACTGTGCAGACTTAACGGCATACCTAAGGAGGTAATGGAGTATACCGAATTGATGCAATTGATGCTCCCGATCCTGCGGGCAGATTTGGCAGTCTACGGAAGCTATGCCTACTCAAATGAGCCTCCCTTTGATTTTCCCATCTCGGTCTTCGGTGGCTTGCAGGATAAGATAACCCGCGATCGCCTTGAGGCTTGGCGTGACCAGACAAAGGTTTCTTTCTCTTTGCAGATGCTTCCTGGTGACCACTTTTTCCTGCATACAACTCAAGCGCTCCTGCTTCAAAACATCTCTCAAAAGCTGTGCCAACAGTAGATACTTTTACTCTAGCCATTTTGATAGGTCTCGCTGGATCAGGTCTTGGAGCTTCAAGATGTCTGCTCGGTAAATTTCAATCAACTCCCTCCTTACCGCCAGTGAAAGTTGCAGCTTTTTGAGGTTCCAATTGTAGAGACTTAAACCAACACGCCAAAGTAGTTTTTCAGGAAACAACAGCTTAAGGATAGATTTATTATCCGGCTTAGCAAGGTTAATCAGGAATGTATGCAAGGTCTTATTCTTTGCAATACCAGAAACGTTATATTTCAAAGACAAATCTGGGATAAATGTATCGTTCACATTCAGGAAACGAAAGATATCTTGCAGTACATAGAGAGGACTAGCCTTTAAGTCTTCGTAGAGGTAAATTCTAATCCGATCCTTATCAAATCTTTCAAAATAGGGCTTTAGGTGAGCATAGTAAAATCCATAACGTACATAATTACCGCCTAGCAAATTGTTACGAAAACGAACTTCTGCTTCCTGAATTGCTTGAGAAAAATCAGCAAGAGGCTCATAGCCATCGCGGACAAAGTGTGAGAAGTGCGAGAATGCCCTCTCGACAGGATCGCGAAGAATCGCTATTAACTTTGTACTATGTATGTATTGCTGGATACGTTCAGGAACCTGCGGAGTGTAAAGGTACATGGGGGATGCCTCTCCAATAGCCGTTTCGTTCGAGACTCCTTGGAACAGTGCCTGGTACGCTTCAATACTAGTAATGTGGAAGAACTTTATTACCTGACCACCCTGCCCATGAAATTCCCTGTTTTCTCCTTCATAGGCAAAAAAGTTCGTTTCTTTCACAGGACTCATGTATACTTGCGGGTGCTGCTTTAAATAGTGATAAAGTGAGGTTGTTCCAGCTTTTGCTGCACCTATAATGAGAAAGTTAGGCATTTTCATGCAATTATCTCCTTAATTTTTTTTGGTCAGCGTTCTAGGCTTCCAGAGCTTAAAAAGCACGTTCTTACTGTTTCAATAATTTTTCATAAGATTGGGTGAAATTTGTTTTGCAGTCCTGTGAACCACAGTACCATACCCTTATTTGGCATAAATCTTACTCCAATAGACATCTTCAATTTCAAACATTCATTTCTCGCTTTTCAGAGTTTTAGAACTTTAGGTGGCTTTTTAGAGTCTATACTGAGCCTAAAAAATTTCTTCATCACTCTTGATTTCAATGACAGTCGCCAGAAAGTAGTGTAGCTAGAGAGTGGATAGTGGGATATTCAAACAACTTTACTACAGCAATCTTTTTGTTAAAAATTTCTTGTAATTTCTTGTGAATTCTAACTATGTGTACCGAATTCCCGCCTAAGTCAAAGAAGTTGTCGTGGACACCCACTTTATCAATCTGCAACACTTCTTTCCAGACAGCTGCGATGGACTGCTCGACCTCGTTCTGCGGTTCTACATACGCTACCTCTAATTGCATAGCAATTTCATCCGGTTCGGGGAGGGCTTTGCGGTTTACTTTGCCATTATGAGTTAACGGTAGGGCATCTAGCAGCACAAATGCAGATGGCACCATGTATTCGGGCAGCTTTTCTTTCAGATAAACTTTGAGTTCTGCGCTAAGGTTGGTGCTTTGAGATTGGTTGTAAGGTAATTTCTCAGGAAACAAGACTGGAGATGGATTTTCCAAAAACATTTCATTCTTTGTATCCTGTGCTCGACCACCAAGAATATCGCCCTCTGCAACTTTGTTAGATGCCAAATCTTGGCCACAAACTAGGTAAGCTACCAAGCGTCTGTTGTTTACAGCAGCAACCACTGCCGAACGTACTGCTGGGTGCTGTGCTAAAACTGATTCGATTTCCCCTAGTTCAATGCGGTGACCCTGAAGCTTAACTTGGAAGTCCTCCCGACCCAGAAACTCAATATTGCCATCAGGAAGATAGCGACCAAGATCTCCTGTCCGGTACAAACGTTCTCCCGTTCTAGGATGAGTAAGAAAGCTAACGCGGGTTTTGTCCTGGTCTTGCCAGTAGCCCTTGGCTAGACCGACTCCTCCAATGTAGAGTTCACCAGGAACCCACACAGGACAAGGCTCAAGCGCTTCATTGAGGACATGAAAGCTCTGGTTCTTCAAAGGCTTGCCGTAAGGAATGCTCTTCCAGGTAGGGTCAACAGTTTCAATAGGGTAGAGAATGGACCAGATAGAAGCTTCGGTGGCACCTCCCAAGCTAATGACTTGGACTCCTTCAGCTAGAGATTTGATTTGCTCCGGCAAAGTCATCGGAATCCAATCCCCGCTTAAGACGACGAGACGCAGAGAAAGAAGTAGTTTGTCAGATTGATTTGAGATATATTCTACCAATATTTGCATCAGGGCTGGCACTGAGTTCCATAATGTGACCCCTTCCCTTGCCATCAGCTTTACCCAATGGTCTGGATTTGGTGTTGCTGCAACTTCTGGGATGATGATTGTTCCCCCAGCCGCTAGGGTCCCAAAGATGTCGTATACTGAAAGGTCAAAACTCAAGGAAGACAAAGCCAGCACCCGGTCTTGAGGTCCGACTTGAAAGCGCTCATTGATGTCAACAATTGTGTTAACTGCACTTTGATGGCAAATCGCTACTCCCTTGGGTTGACCTGTGGAACCAGAAGTGTAGATGACATAGGCTAAATCCTCTGGTTCCTGTACTGGTTCCAACGGTTGGTCGTCTACACCCACCAATTCCTGGCTGTCTATACAAAACCGTTGAACCCTATCGGGCCACTCCAAGATTTGGCTCCACCGCGATTTAGTCAAAACTAAGCTGACCTCTCCGTTCTCCAGAAGATACCACAGGCGCTCTTTGGGCAGACTAGGATCGATAGGAAGATAGGCAGCTCCAGACTGGAGTATTCCTAGCACAGCCACTACTTGCTCCCACCCCTTTTCCATCACCACTGCTATCAAAGTGTTGGGATGAGCTCCTAACTGCCGGAGTCGTCGTCCCACCTGATTGGAGCACTTAGATAACTCTTCGTAACTTAGGGTTCGAGCGGAAGAAACTACTGCTACCTGTTGCGGACGCAAAAACACTTGCGCTGCAAACAAGGTGTGGAGCAGCACGGATGGTACTGGAACCTGAGTTGCATTAATCGTTGCACGCTGCTTCATCTGTGTTGAGGGTAGCAGTTGTCGCACTGTCTCTTGCCAGATATCTTCCTCAACAACCAAGCGATCCAGCAACCGACAGTAGGTATCAAACATATCGTCCAATAACCCTGTCGGAAACAACTCCTCCACCGCATCCCAGTTGTAGACTAAAGCTCCTGCCCGTTCCGAAACTTGATTGTCCAACCATACTTGCGGTGTCTGTGAAATGCTGTAAACTACTTCTCCCATTGGCTTTTCAGAAACAGCGTCCTCCTCCGATCCGTTCAAGCTGATGGTACTAGTGAAAATAATTGGCATTAACGCATTAGTTACCCCGCCCTGTTCGCGAACCAGGTCACGTAATACGCGCACTCCACTGTAGTAACGGTGTTCTAAATCCTCCCAAAGTTGCTTTTGAATACGGCGGGCTCGAATTTCAAAACTTTCCGAGATGCTGTTATTCACTGCTAAGAGTGTCACAGAAGTGAAGTCTCCAATAATTTCGTTAACTTGAGGATGAAGCGGCAGCCGATTGAAGAGCGGCAGATTTATCGTAAAGCGAGGACTTGTGCTCCAAGCGCTCAAAACCTCAGCAAAGGCTGCCAGCAATATACCTGAGGAGGTCAGACCTCTTTGGCTGGCTCGAACTTTTAGCTGAGACCAAATCTCCGGTTCCAATCGAGACTGTCGGCGCACGAACCGAGGCTGCATCAGGCTACTCGGATTTTTGACCATCGGTAACTGTGGCGCAGGTGGCAAATCAGATAGGCGGTTGCGCCAGTACTCAAGCGATCGCTGGTAAAGCGCTGACTCTCGCAGTCGCTCCTCTGCTAGGACGTAATCTCTAAAGGAAATATCTTGAGGTACAAGGGTAGTCTCGGGGTTCTGGTAAAGCTGGAACAATTTCTGAGACAAGATGATAAAACTCCAAGCGTCGCCAATTAAAAGGTCTAAGCTAATGTGTAGTCGGATGCGCTTTTCGTCTAAGCGGGAGGCCCGAATCTCGAACAGAGGCCAGCGATCGGCTGGCAGCACTTGGTGCGACATACGTTCGCGAACAGCAGCGAGTTGCTTTTCTGCTGCTTCTGGGTCTTCACCGCGCAGATCCAAGACCTCAATGTGATAAGGTGGCACTTGCTGTAGGATTTGTTGGCGACCGTCGCTCAGAAATATTGCCCGCAGCATATCGTGTTGGTCAATCAAGCGCTGCAAAGCTTTGTTAAACTGCAGGACATCCAGTTCAAAAAAATCTATTTCCTGATAGCCGTGGCTACCTACTTTGCCCAACTCGTAGGTATCGTTCCGACCAATCCAGTAAGCCTGCTGGATATCGGTGAGCCCAAACGGCTCATACCACTCCTCTCTATCGGGTACAATGATGGGCAATTGGTCGAGAGATTCGACCTGTGATTCTTTGCCTTTGCTTTGTGCGTTAACGACAGGTGTAGAGACGTTGGATGTAGAGTCTGTGCTAGAGGATTCAACAGGAATTTTTTGCGATGACAGAATGCTCTCTTTTTCTTCTTTTAGCAGCAATTCAAAAAGTTTTCGCTTTTTTGCAGAAAGCCCGTCTATTTGTTTAGAAAAATCACTCATCATCCCCTCCTGATTGTTTTATACCTAAGATTCTTTTTTGAATTTCTGCATCTACCTCATCTTCAGAAAGCTGTTCTAGCCTCATTAAAATTTGCATTTTCTCTTCTTCTTCCTGCTTGACATAGCTCTGTTCAACCATCACTGCCAAGTCAGTAATAGTGGGGGCTTCAAAAAAACTGTGCAAGGGAATTTGTACCTGGAATGCATCGCGCAACCTAGATGCAAGTTGTATAGCTAATAGGGAATGTCCTCCCAATTCAAAGAAGTTGTCATAAATACCTACTTGCTCAAGACCAAAGAGTTGTTGCCAAATGAGGGCAATGATTTGCTCTTTTTCATTGCTAGGAGCAACATAAGCATTCTGTAAATTTGGTCTTGGGTATTTTGATTTAGATAGTCCAGACTGTACTAATTCTTCCAGAGCCGTTGATTCTAAGACAGTCTGATTGTGCTCGATCCTGTTTTGTAAATCTTGTGTCGAAACAAAAAACTGAGGCAAGGAATTACACAGAATTCTGCTAAATGCATTCGAGCCCTCTTGGGACAAAATTCCTTGCTTAAGGTTCTCTTGTCGTAATTTTTGTAAATCAAGCGGTACCGCTGTGTTCGCTGCCATGCCAACCTCTTGCCAAGCATCCCAGTTAATAGATATGGTAAAATTGTTATTTCGAGATGTATTATGGTGAGCAAAAACATCAAGAAAAGAATTTGCAGCGCAATAGTCTACCTGACCAAATCCACCTAAGATTGAACTGAGTGATGAACAAAGCACAAAGAAATCTAGCTTCACATTTTTGAAGATGAAATCTAACACTTGTGTTCCTCTCACCTTTGGAGCAAACACACTTTCTACTGTTTCTGGCGTTTTAAGTTGAATAATGCCTCCACCTGCAATTCCCGCTGCATGGATGACACCATGAATTTCGCCAAAGCACTCACAGGCTTGAGTCACTGCTGAGAGCATCTGTTCTTGATTGGCAACATCTGCGCTCATTACCAAAACTTCTGCACCCAGCTTCTCAAGTGCTTGTAGTTTCCGTATCTTGCAGCTTACTTCATCTTGAGCATCATGACTTGTCAACCATTTTTCCCACTCGTTTGTTCTTGGAAAAGCTGATCGCCCTATCAATATTAATCTTGCCTGTACAGTCTGTGCCAAGTACTCTGCAAGTGCAAGACCAATGCCTCCCAAGCCACCTGTGATTAAGTATACTCCCTTATTCCGTAATTTTGGTGTTTCCTCAACAGATTCTTCCAATCTGACTGGCTCAAAGGTTTGCACCCAGCGATGACTCCCACGATAAGCCACAACTGAGCCAGACGATTCAAAAGACAGTTCTGATATAATGTAGTCAACTAGTTTTTTCTCATCCCAGGTTTTCGATTCAGGTATAATAATATCAATGCTCTTGCAAGTGATATACGGGTATTCTTGTGGAATAACTTTACAAGGTCCTAGCACAGTAGCTTTCTCTGGAACGAGAATTTCTTTGCCTGTTACTTCCTGCATATTGTTGGACACAATCCCAATTTGAAGGCGTTCTGTCAGATTCTGTTCTCCAAGTGCTTGTGCCAGAAACAGCAGGCTGTAAAAACCTAAATATTGAGATGTTTTAAAGAACTTGATTTCTGATTCGGTATGAGTATTGGATGTGACACTCCATAAATGCACAATCGTTTTTGGGGTTTTGCCTAGTGCGCCAAGTTCCTTGAGCAAGGCGTTGTAGTCATCACGATGCTGGGGGTTAATTGTATAAAAATTATCACGATGTTTAGTAAACTGCTCTCCCACCATTACGGCAGTCACATCCTGGTCTTCCTGTTCCAGTCGTTTTACGATTTCATATCCCAAACTGCACTCATCAACAAACACCAGCCAGCATAACTTTCGCTTTGCTAAGTTTTTTTGTCCAAGCAAAATGGGTGACACGGATTGCTTCCATAAAGGTAGGTAAAACCAATCGGCGATCTCCGACTTTTTGTTCAATAGCACACTAGACCTGCGATCGTTGTCTAATTGTTTTTGGGGTTCAATCCAATAACGTTGGCGCTCAAAAGGATATGTTGGCAAGGGGAGGCGATGACGCCGCTCTTGGGCATAAAATCCAGACCAATCGACTTGTACACCACAGAGCCAGAGCTTGCCCAATGTAGTAAGCAAAAACTCTACATCCGACTGTTGCTCGTGGGGATGGCGTAACGAATTCAGCACGGTCTGCCCAGCTGGTTTGTCTGGATGCTGCTGGGCTAAAGTACTCAACGTTCGCCCAGGACCCACCTCCAATAAAATCCGCTCTGGTTCTTTAAACAACTCATGCAGACCGTCTGCAAAGCGCACTGTTTGACGTAAATGTTTAACCCAGTAGCGTGTATCTGTTGCTTCGGCTGCTGTAATCCAGTTGCCTGTAACGTTAGAAATAAAGGGAATTTGCGGTGGGTTAAATGTAATATTTTTAACAACAAGATTGAATGATTCCAAAATAGGGCTCATCATTTCTGAATGAAACCCATGGGAAGTGTGCAAACGGCGACAGTTTATACCTCGTAGAGCAAGCTGGTCTTCAAGTTGTTCTACAGCCTCCGTAACACCCGAAACCACACAAAAGGACGGTCCATTGATTGCAGCAATTTGTACAGACGCGCCGTGGCTCGGTTGTGCGTCCAAAAGCTGTTGCACCTCTAACTCTTGTAGTGGAATAGCAAGCATAGTGCCGCCAGGTAGTTTTTGCACGAGCTGTCCCCGTGCAGCCACCAAAGCTAAAGCATCTTCAAGAGAAAAAACGCCACTCAAACATGCAGCCACATATTCGCCAATACTGTTACCAAGCATTGCCTGAGGATGCACTCCCCACGAACCCCATAACTTAGCTAGAGCGTACTCAATGACAAAGAGCGCTGGCTGAGTTATAGCAGTTTGCTGAAGTTGGTCTGCTGCTACTTTAGTCTGCTTCTCATTGGGGTACAGCAGAGAGCGCAAATCAAGCCCTAAATGAGATTTGAGCAGTTCTGAGCATAAATCCACTTGCTCGCGGAAAGTCGGCTCACTTTGGTATAGTTCTAACCCCATATTTACGTACTGGGCTCCCTGACCTGAAAACATAAATACGACAGGCGGTTCCCCTGACTTCTGAAAATTTGTAAAAACTCGTTTTGCATCCAAGGTTAATAGTGCATTTGCAGCATCTTCAAGGTTTTCACAAACAACCATCCGTCTATGCTTAAACGCCCTTCGACCAATATGGTAAGTGTAAGCCACATCAGCAAAATTCAGATCGGGATGCTGCTTTAAGTGCTCGCCCAGATTTTTGGTTGCAGTATCGAGGGCAGAAGCGGTTTTGGCGGATAGTACTAACAACTGCTTCGATCTCGAATCACGAGGGGCAATATCTGGCGTGTCTACAGTAGGAGCTTCTTCAAGAACAATATGTGCGTTGGTACCTCCAATACCAAAGGAGCTAACTCCAGCCCGACGAGGATTCCCATTTGTCTTCCATTCGGAAAGTGAGGTATTAACGTAAAAGGGGCTATTGGCAAAATTTATTTTAGGATTAGGTTCCTCAAAATACAAGCTGGGTGGTAGCACCTTATGTTTGAGTGCCAAGATAGTCTTGATTAAACCGGCTACACCAGCTGCTGCATCCAAATGTCCGATATTTGACTTGAGTGAACCAATTGCACAGAAGCCTTTTGCTTCGGTTCTTGTACGAAAAGCCTGTGTCAGCGCCGCAATTTCGATTGGATCTCCTAAAGCTGTTCCGGTTCCGTGGGCTTCTATATAGGTAATTGTCTCGGGTTCAATTGCAGCTACAGCTTGCGCCTCTGAAATCACTGCTGCTTGCCCATCTACACTAGGCGCTGTATAACCGACTTTTAGCGAACCGTCGTTATTGATGGCTGAGCCTTTGATAATCGCATGAATACTGTCTCCATCAGCAAGGGCATTTACCAACCGCTTTAAAACAACAATTCCTATACCGTTACCGCCGACTGTTCCCTGAGCTTTGGCATCAAAAGGTCTGCAATGTCCATCGGGAGAAGCAATTCCTCCCTCTTGATACAAATAGCCTGTTTTTTGCGGAACGCTGACTGAAACGCCTCCCGCTAAAGCTATATCGCATTCGCCACTTAACAAGCTTTGGCAGGCTAGATGGACGGCAACTAGTGAAGTGGAGCAGGTGGTTTGAACATTAATGCTTGGTCCCTTTAGGTTTAGCTTATAAGAAGCGTACGTAGGTAAAGAATCTTTATTATTTCCAAGTAGCAGTTGAAAGCTGCTAACGGATTCTAAAAGATTTCGATTTGAATAAAGATTGGACAACAAATAAGTGCTCATGCTTGCACCAGCGTAAACACCAATCGCACCCTTGTAGGTTTCAGTATTATAACCAGCACTTTCAAGAGCCTCATTAGCACATTCTAAGAAAAGACGGTGCTGTGGATCTATGATTTCAGCTTCTTTAGCACTAAAGCCGAAAAAAGCAGTGTCAAACAGATCTACGTCTTCCAGTACACCATATGCTCGTACGTAATTAGGACCACTTAGCACAGCATGGTTAATGCCTGAAAACTCTAGCTCTTGCTCAGAGAAAATTGAAATGGACTCTACACCATCTCTCAAATTCTGCCAAAATTTATTAACATCTTTGGCTCCTGGAAAACGACCGGACATACCGATGATAGCTATTTCTGACTGATACATCGAATTAGAAGAATACAAGTCGTTCATTTGAAAATCCTCACTATTTTTTTGGCGCTCGATGTTGTTGCCTAAGTTGACTTTGTTGATTTATTAAAACTTGATTGGAGCTACGCTTAAGAGCCCGTTCTTGGCTTGGTTGAGCCTCTGGTTTTTTGGTTTGCTTTTGACTTAAGTATGTGGCTAAAGAGTAAATAGTTGAGTATTTAAAAAGGTCTACAATTGATAGCTCTTGCTCAAAAATTTTCCGTAATTTACCATGAAGTTGGATTATAAGTAATGAATGACCTCCCAAATCAAAGAAATTGTCATGAATACCGACCTTTTCTAGCTGAAGCAACTCTAGCCAAACAGCAGCAATGAGACGCTCTGTTTCGTTCTGGGGTGGCAGGTAAGCCGTTTCCAACTCCGGACAATATCTCTCAGGTGCAGGCAATGCTTTGCGGTCTACCTTACCGTTGGGTAACAGAGGTAAGGTGTCCAGCATTACAAAAGCTGAAGGTACCATATATTCAGGCAGCTTTTCTCTCAGAAAGCTTCGCAATTCCCTTATACGGGGTGCTGATTCCTGCTTCGGTACTACATAGGCTACAAGATATTTGTTACCAATTTCTTCCTCTAAGGCAAGAACAACCGCCTCTTGCACTGCTAAGTGTTGAGCTAGCATTGCCTCAATCTCCCCAAGTTCAATGCGGAAGCCGCGAATTTTTACTTGGCGATCGATTCGTCCTAAGAACTCAATGTTTCCATCTGGCAAGTAATATGCTAAATCCCCAGTTTTATAAAGGCGTGCGCCTAATTCATTACTAAATGGATTGGGGATGAATTTTTCCGCAGTCAATTCCGGACGGTTAAGATACCCCCTCGCCAAGCCGAGACCGCTAATGTACAATTCACCCCTCGTGCCAATCGGTACGGGTTGAAGATGGGAATTCAGCAAATAGATTTGAGTATTGGCAATTGGGCGACCAATAGGAACCACTTGTTGAGCACTCCCGCGATCGCACGTCCAAAAAGTTGTATCAATGCAAGCTTCAGTCGGTCCGTAGAGATTATGTAACTCTGCATCTAGCTTAGTCAAGAAGATTTCTCGGATAGCAATCGCTAAAGCTTCACCTCCGCAAAAGACGTGTCTCAAGGAGTGACAACTTTCGATTTCTTCCTGTTCTAAGAGCATTCGCAGTAGGGATGGAACAAGTTGAATAGCAGTGACTTGCTCTTCTTTAATCACGTTAACAAGATAAGCACTGTCCTGATGACCCTTAGGTCGAGCGATAAGCAATTGCGCTCCTACCAATAAAGGTGCGTAAAACTCCCAAACAGAGGCGTCAAAGCTAAACGGAGTTTTCTGTAGGACTTTGTCTGCCTGGGTCAGAGGGAAGGTCTTTTGCATCCAAAACATATGATTGCAAAGGTTACGGTGAGAAATCATCACCCCCTTTGGCTTGCCTGTAGATCCTGACGTATAGATCGTATAAGCAAGGTTGTCAATTATCACGCTGCTAACTGGGTTCTTCTTGTTTTCTTGAGCAATGATTTCCCAGTGGGTATCCAAATAGACTATGTGGGCTCGGTGTTCGGGGATGCATTCTAGGTGCTGCTGAGTCAACAGCACTGACACCCCAGTATCCTCCAACATAAAAGCCAGCCGCTCCTTTGCATATGCTGGTTCCAGAGGCACGTAAGCCCCCCCTGCTTTTAAGATACCTAGTAGTGCAACGACCATCTCTACAGAACGCTCTACGCAAATACCCACCAGCACCTCTGGTCCTACTCCCAAGGACTGCAGATAGTGCGCCAGTTGATTTGCTCGGTGGTTCAACTCTTGATAACTTAGCTGCTGGTCTTCAAAAACAACAGCAATGCTATCAGGCGATCGCTCTACTTGGATCTCGAACAATTCGTGGATACACAAGTCGTGAGGATATTCTGTGTTTGTGTCATTCCATTCCACTAGCAGAGTCTGCCGTTCTATTTGTGTCAAAATTGGCAAGTCCAAGAGGCGCTGGTCGTGATTGGCTACAATGCTTTCTAGCAAGGTCTGGAAATGCCCTACCATTCTGCTAATGGTGTTTGCCTCAAATAGATTAGTATTGTATTCCAGCTTCCCAATAAGTCCCTGTTCTGTATTCACTATAGAAAGGGTCAGGTCAAACTTCGCCGTTTTGCTGTCAACTGTCAGAGGGCACAAAGTCAGACCCGGTAGTTCCAAAGCTGGCATTGGTGCATTCTGAAGGACAAACATGACCTGGAATAGTGGTGTATAGCTGAGACTTCGCTCTGGCTGTAGTTCTTCTACTAACAACTCAAACGGTAGGTCTTGATGAGCATAAGCGCCCAGAGCCACTTCCCGGACTCGACTCAGTAATTCCCGAAAACTGGGATTGCCTGACATATTAGTACGCAATACGAGGGTATTCACGAAGAACCCTATTAATCCTTCGATTTGGGCGTGATTGCGGTTAGCAACGGGTGTGCCCACTAGGATGTCTGACTGCCCCGTGTAGCGGTAAAGCAATGTCCCAAACGCCGTCAACAGCGTCATGAACAAGGTGACTCCTTCACGCTGGCTTAGGGTGGCGATCGCTTTACTCAGTTCTTTGGAAAGTGTTAAAGATTGATGTGCTCCTCGGAAAGTTTGAATAGCGGGTCTTGGTTGGTGAGTAGGCAATTCCAACAAAGTTGGTGCCCTGTCGAGCTGTTGCTTCCAATAAGCGAGTTGAGACTTTAACACCTCTCCTTGCAGCCACTGACGCTGCCAAATAGCAAAGTCCGCGTACTGAATCGGCAGTTCGGGTAATGTTGAAGGATTACCAGTGCAGAAACTAGAGTAGAGTATTGTTAGCTCCCGCACCAGTACGCCCATTGACCAACCATCGGATACAATGTGGTGCATCGTTAGCAGTAAAACGTGTTCTGCCTCTGCGAGCTGTAACAATTTTGCTCGCACTAACAACTGAGTAACCAAATCAAAAGGACGCGCTGCTTCTTGGGTTGCGAATCGCTGGACTGACAATTCTTTTTCATTTTCTGGTAGGGCTTGCAAGTCCACCACTGGCAACCTTAGGTTGCGAATGTCGGCAATGACAGCCACTGGTTGTTCCTCTACTGTTATGAAGTTGGTACGTAAAGCTTCGTGGCGGCTGATGATTGCATTGAGGCTGTGTTCCAGGGCAGCTTGGTTGATGTGCCCGCTCAACTGCACAGCAACAGGGATGTTGTAAACAGCACTACCGGGCTCTAATTGCTCAAGGAACCACAATCGCTGCTGGGCAAAGGACAGTGGCAGAATTCCATTCCGCCGTGCAATGGTCAACATGGGCGGAACTGACATAGCTTGCTCGGGTTTGATATCTGTTTCAATGCACTGAGCTAGTCCGGCAACAGTCGGTTCTTCAAACAAGCTACGTAATGGTAATTCAACTGCAAAGGTGTCTCGTATTCGTGAGATGATTTGGGTCCCTAGTAAGGAATGTCCACCCAGTTCAAAAAAGTTGTCATAGATGCCCAGTTGTTCAACTCTCAAAACATCTGCCCAGATAAGAGCTAACATCTCTTGAATGGGAGTTTGAGGGCTGACAAAGGTTCGTGTTAATTCAGTTTGTAATTGGGGTGCAGGTAATAAGCACTGGTCTATCTTGCCGTTAGGTGTCAGTGGCAAAGCGTCTAAGAACACAAAGGCACTGGGCACCATGTACTCGGGCAGTTTTTGCTTGAGAACTTGGCGCAATTCACTAATTTTTGGTATTGACGCCTGATTTGGTACAACGTAAGCCACTAAACGCTTATTGCCTGGAACTTCTTCTCGGGCGACAACGACCGCCTCCTTGACCCCTGGAATTTTTAAAAGCTGTGTCTGGATTTCGCTCAGTTCGATTCTATATCCTCTAATCTTGACCTGAAAATCTTTTCTGCCGACAAATTCGATGCTACCATCTGGCAGTAAACGACCCAAATCTCCGGTGTAGTATATCCGCCGATTCTCCAGCTGCGGATCGCTTAGGAATACCCCCTGTGTCATTTCTAGCTTTTGCCAATAGCCCAGTGCCAAATAAGGGCTTCTGATTGCTATTTCTCCAATCCCATAAACTGCAACTTGTTCGCCAGCTGGATTGAGCAACAAAATTTCGGTGTCATTAACTGGGTAACCAACAGGAACTGAATTGCGCTTAATTTCCGTCTGCTTATTTAAAAAATACTGCAAGCTGAGTGTGGATTCTGTTGGTCCGAGACCGTTGACTAAAATACACTCGGAATCAAAATATTGTTTGTACAGTTCAAAATCTTGTTTGAAAACCTCTTCGCCACCCAGGACAACTAGACGCAATCGGGGAAATTTATCTTTTAGGGTCAGAGTGTTGACAAAATATCGATAGACAGTGGGAGTAGAATGATAAATTGTGATTTCTTGCTGGATTAACCATTGAGATAGGTGAACCATTCCTTCTTCTTTGATATTGATTGGATACAATGTTGCTCCACTTAACAAAGCGCCAAAGATATCCATAATTGACGCATCAAAGCTATAGGAAGAAAAAAGTGTGAGTTTATCTTGCGGACTGATATGGAGATTATTGATGTAAGTTCTGATGTGATGTAAGACGTTCCGATGATTTTGGAAAACACCTTTTGGCTGTCCTGTCGAACCAGAAGTATAAAGAATATAGGCAACTGTCTCTGGTAATATTGCCAAATTTGGATTGCCCAACCCATTGACTGCGACTTCGTCAAGATGAACAATCTCCAGCGAGTCTAGAGTTAATGCTTGAGCTAAAGCCAGATTCACGTTGTTGGTAAGAATCACACTCGTTTGTGAATCTGCTAGTATATATGCCAGTCTTTCTGGGGGATAAGAGGGATCTAACGGCACATAAGTTTTACCAGCCTTCAATATTCCCAGAATAGTGGCTATCCCTGGCGCATCGTGCTCAAGCAACAATCCCACCCTTTGAGTGCCACTTCCGGTGATGCTCAAGACGGTTTGGGCTACCTGATTTGCTGCTGCGTTCAATTCTTCATAAGTCCACTCATACTTCTTTGTTTTGATAGCAATGTTTTGCGGGTATTTCTTGACCTGCTGTTCAAACCGCGCACAAATCGATTGCTCAATTTCCTCAAAGTGAAATTCAACAAAGGGTTGGGTAAGACGGATAGGGTTGCATCGGGCAGACCGTTGATAACGTTCTGCTTCAGTTAAGAGTGGTAACGTCGTTATGGGTTGTTCTGGATTAGCAATGATGTTCTCTAGCAACGTACAGAAATACCCCAGCATCTCTATTATTTGAGCTTGTTCAAATAGCTCGGTGTTATAAACCAGTTTTAGCTGAATTGTTTCATTTTTTTGTGAAGCATACAGACTTAAGTCAAATTTTGACGCAAATTCTTCAGATGAGGAGAGAGGCTCTACTGTCAACCCCGGCAGTTCAATTTGTACTGCCGTAAAGTTGAGCATATTAAACATCACCTGAAAGAGTGGATTACGGCTTAAGTCTCGCGTTGGCTGCAATGCCTCTACCAGCAAATCAAAGGGCATATCTTGATGAGCATAAGCTTCCAGAGCCGTTTTCCGAACTCTAGCCAGTAGTTCCCGAAAACTGGGATTGCCACCAAGATAAGTACGTAACACCAGAGTATTGACAAAAAAGCCAATCAACCCTTCAATTTCCGCTTTGTCGCGGTTGGCAATTGGTGCGCCTACCAAAATGTCATCCTGATTGGTGTAACGGTAGAGCAACGTCTTAAATGCTGTCAGCAAGGTCATGAACAGAGTCACTCTCTCCTGACGACTCAGTGCCTTGAGGGCGTGCGTGAGGTGAATGGGTAGCGATAGGGATTGAGTCGCCCCACGGAAGCTCTGAATTGCAGGACGAGGACAGGCAGTGGGCAACTGCAGCACAGAAGGGGAGTCACTCAACTGCCGCTGCCAATACGCTAGCTGCGCTGCCAAAACCTCTCCCTGTAGCAATTGACGCTGCCAGATGGCAAAATCGGCATACTGGACAGGGAGTTCCGGCAACTGAGAGGGCTTTCCACTACAGAAGGCTTTGTACAGCGTTACCATCTCCCGGATGAGAACCTCGACTGACCAGCCATCGGAAACTATATGGTGTATTGTGAACAATAGTACATACTCTGTTTCGCCTAATTGTAGCAGAATTGTTCGCAACAATGGACCTTGAGCCAAATTGAAAGAACGCTGTTCTTCCTCAGTAGCCCGTCGTAGAACTTCGGCTTCGCGCTCTAGCTCAGAGAACTCTTGCAAATTCACCACAGGCAACGGTAGGGTTAAAGTGGGAGCAATCACCTGAACTGCTTGCCCATTGACGGTTACAAAAGTTGTTCGTAAAATTTCGTGTCGCCGCACAATTTCATTAAAGCTCTGTGCTAGTGCAGTTATGTTAAGTGAGCCTTTCAAACGCAGGGCAGTCTGTGCGTTGTAAAAGGGACTGTTAGGTTCTAACTGGCTGAGAAACCACAGCCTAGCTTGAGCAAAGGAGAGCTGGCTTGGGCTGGTCTCTGCCCTCTTAGGAATCGTTCTGATGTAGAGAGTATCTATATCCTTAATATTATTTAGCATTTGCTTGACTTATTTGTTTACTAATTTTTCACAGGTAAAAACTACGCTTAACAAGAATCATTTAAACCATGTTCTGTTAAGGCTTGCATCCAAAAATGGAAAAGCCTGTGATAGCGCAAAAAAAATGACCAGCTTGACTTTTTTGTTCCAAATGACTTGTCCAATCGCAAGCCTCGGTTATTGAGATGATACCTGCTTGCTGCGCTCTTATAGCAGCACTCAGTATTCCCAAGTGTTTATCCGCTAGGGTACAGTCACTCAGCATCAAAGTATTGGCATCGACACCGATGTTTTTCAACCCAATCTCGTTGAACAAAGCAGGTAGTTTTCGTCCAATCCAACCATTGCAGGAACTATCACAGTGAAAGTTTAATATCTTGCGGGTCAAAGTGCGATCGCTAGCATCTATAATCAGAGTTTCCCAATCTGGCTCAGAGATGACAACACGCCCTCCCGAACGAACTACGCGCACGATTTCAGCTAAAGCCTTTTGAGGATTTTTCAAATGCTGGAAAGTTCGGTCGGCGCGGCAACCGTCAAATATGCGCTCGGGAAACTCAAGACTGTGAACGTCGCATACATGATATTCAACAAGTGGCTTCAAACTTTCGGATCTTTTCCGGGCTTCCGCAATCATCGTCTCACTATTATCTACGCCCACGACATGACCGCGATTGCCAACTTTTTGCGCGAGTTGTCGCACGTCATTACCGATACCGCAGCCCACATCAAGAATGCGATCGCCTTCTTTTATCTCTAAACGGCTATATGTTTTTTGTTTGTAAACCTGAATAGAGTGCAGCGTGCTAATAGCATCTAAGTAAGACACAAAGTAGTTCGGATTTGTTGTATCATCGACGTTGGTAAAACCAATTCCATCTTGTTTTTTCATTTAGTTTTTTCTTTCCATATTTCTCTTTTTGCCATGAAGCTAATGCTCTTGTGTAAAAGCTTCTCCCATAGCCACCACAATCTTTCGTGTCCCCAAAAATGGCTTTCGCCCATGTGCCACTAACATATTATCGAGTAACAAGATATCTCCTTTCTGCCAAGGAAAGCTGACAGATGCTTGATGATAAGCCTCACGAATTTCATCTAATACAGAAGTTTCTATTGGAGAACCGTCACCATAATATGCGTTACGTGGAAGCGCCTCCTCCTTAAACAGTGTCAGCAGCGCTTCACAAACCTCTAATTCCAAATTTGATAGATGAAATAAGTGAGCTTGATTAAACCAAACCATTTCTTGTGTCTTCGGATGCTTAGCAACACTTGGACGCACCTGACGAGTTTTCAAACGATTGTCATCTTTCCACTCAAATTCCATTGGAGCTTTACGGCAATACTCCTCGACAATTGACTTATCTCTAGTTTGAAATGCTTCCTGCCAGGAGAGGTCTATACCACTACCGTAGTTTCGGACATACATCACCTTTTTTTGTATAAATTGTTCTCTAATTTTTGGGTTAAGTACTTGAAAAACCTTGCGGCAGTCAGCTATAGGAGTTTCACCTCCCTGAACTGCTGGTTGAATGCAGTGAAAACAAATTTTCATTGGCCAGGTGTAAGCGTATGAGAATTCATTATGAAATGCTATGTGTTCATGAGCAGGATATTCAGTTGAAGTGTAAATGTTTTTGCCGAGATCTGTCCGTGGTGTTGAGCGCTCACGGTATTCTAGAAGTTCTGGAGAAATCACCCGAATAAACTTTTCAAATACTAATAGATTGTCAACATCAAAATTTCGGAATAGAATTGCTCCATATTTTAAAAGCTGTCTCTCTATAAATTCTATATTACTTTGAGACCACGTAACGAGATCGAACTTTTGCCTCGTTGCCCGTATAACTAAAGGGAGTGCCTTTCCCGGCTGTAGATGGTCTAGTTCTACCATCTTCTGAGAGGGCAACCTAAAAGTTGTTGGTTTTACATCTCTCAACTTTTTTGCATTAATATTTTCAGCTTCCATAGCTGAAGCTCCTTCTTGCTTGGGTATGGTTTTAAATATGTTTTTTGAAAAGCTCACTGAGTTATTCCTGACTCAACTTGGCGTCTGAGAATTTTGTTGGTGTAAAACTTTCTGACTCCGTTGACTGAATAGGTATCACAGGAACCTCTTCCGGCTGTGGATCGCTTTCCTCCTGATGAAATAAAGTTGCATCCACAACTGTTACTAGCTCCGCAATTGTTGGATAATCAAAGATATCATTGATACTCAATTGGATACCTGCTTTAATAGCTCTAGCAGCAATTTTAATACTTTGAATTGAATCTCCTCCCAATTCTATAAAGTTATCGTGTATACCTATCTGCTTTAGACCAAGTACTTGAGCCCAGATATGAGCCAGCATTTTCTCAACAGGTGTGCGGGGTGCAACGTAGGTAGTTTGTGGTTCTGTCGCTTCTTGCTTCATCAGCATTTCCAGAAGTTCCTGCTTCTCTGGAGAAAGCTGAGCAAAACGTTTTAAGAGATCGTCGTTCACTTTTCGTTCCCTTTTATATTACTTAACTGTTGACTTCTTTTGAGAAAGAATTGCTCTGACCTCGTCTTCTGAGAGATCTTCCAGCCTTGTTAAAATTTGAGCCATTGTTTCATCTCTAGACTGTGTTCTCTCAGGGGCTGGGAGGTTTTGGCGGTTGACTTTACCGTTTGGTGTTAATGGCAACGCATTTAAAATCACAAAAGCAGTAGGTATCATGTACTTTGGTAGCTTTTGCCTCAAAAAACTTCGCAATTCCTCAGTTTTAGGCACGGGTTTGCCTTCTGGCACTACGTAGGCAATTAAGCGTTGGCTGTCCAACTCATCCTCCCTAACCGAGACGACAGCCTCCTGAACAATTGGGTGTTGGCGCAACACTGCTTCAATCGCCGTTAGTTCGATGCGGTATCCCCTAAGCTTGACTTGATGGTCGATGCGCCCAATAAACTCAATGTTGCCATCGCTCGTGTAACGTGCTAAATCTCCTGTTTTATATAAGCGTGTATTTGGTTCTTTACTAAACGGATTGGGAATAAACTTTTCAGCAGTTAGTTCAGGTCGGTTAAGATATGCTCTAACCACACCAAGACCACCAATATACAGCTCGCCGGGAACTCCTATTGGTACGGGTTGTCCGTAAGAATTCAGTAAATATATTTGGGTGTTGGCAATTGGGCGACCGATAGGGACAGTATTCTTCAAATCATGGTTTTTACAATCATATACACTGCTCCAAACTGTTCCTTCTGTTGGACCATATTCATTGAATAAAGATGTAAGCTGTAATAGCTCCTGGTGACGTTTAACTAACTCAGTTGAACAGGATTCTCCGGCAACAATGACGGTGCGTAAAGAAGCAAGTTGAATAGGTTCTATGTGTGCTAAAAGAGCCGCATAAAGAGAAGGAACGCTTAACCAGTGTGAAATCTGATGTTGCTTGATTAGCTTTGCTATCTGCCAAATGTCTTTCTGCAAACCCTCTTTAAGCAGAACTAAAGTTCCTCCAAGACAAAGCGTCCAGAAAACGGTGGCAACTGAACTATCAAAGGCGAAGGAAGGAAGCAATAAGAAACTGGTAACAGACTCTGAATAATAAGTTATCCGAGCATGAGTGGAGTGAACTAAGTTCTGGTGGGTAACTTGCACTCCCTTCGGTTGACCTGTAGAGCCTGAGGTGTAAATTACGTAGGCAAGATTTTTTGTAGCCGTGTTACAAATGGGATTATCTGAACTTTCTTGTGCTATAATAGGACGTTCTGAGTCCAAGCATACAAGCCGAGTTCCATAAGTCGAGAATCCAGTGACTAACCGTGCCTGAGTTAGCAGAACTGGTGCCTGAGTATCCTCAAGCACAAAAGTGAGGTGAGCCTTTGGATAAGCTGGATCTAACGGAACGTAAGCTCCACCTGCCTTGAGAACGCCAAGAATTCCTACAACCATCTCTAGGGAGCGTTCCATGCAAATAGCCACCGACACCTCAGGTCCGACTCCGATACGCCGTAAGTAATGTGCAAGTGCATTGGCTCGACAATTCAGTTCTTGATAGCTCAGTTGCTCATCTTCAAAAACCACTGCAATCGCATCGGGGGTTTGTTGCACCCGCTGCTCAAACTGTTGGTGAATACACAAGTCTTGGCGATATTCAATCGCGGTGTCATTCCAATCAACCAGTAACTGGTTTTGTTCCGCAACTGGGAGAAGACATTTATCTTCATGACGTTCCAAAGGTTTTTCCGCCATTGCAGTCAAGGTTTTGATGTAATAGCTACCAATAGCCTCTAATTGTGCGCTGTCTATGTCCGCTAATTTGCATTCTAAGTCGAGTTGTATGCGATCTGAAACATGATTGCGATTAAACTCTACTCTAAGAGTGAAGTTGCTTTCTCCAAAACCCTGTCCCCCCAAAATTTCCACATCTTTCAAATTTCTAAGGTTTTGATAAACATGAAAATGAGTATAATTAAAAACAGTCTCAACAAGGGGCTGTAGGGGTTGACGACCACCAAGCTTTTGCAGATCGGAGTAGGGATAGCGCCTGAAGGGTAATAGCTCTTGTTCAGCTGCAAAAGCCTGTTGCACTAAGTCGATCCAAGTTCCAACCGTCAACTTGACGCGAAGGGGCACAGTGTTGGTATGGGTTCCCAATGTCTTTTCTCCATCAGCCTCTTCTAGCCGACTATTAGACTCAAGACCCGTCAGGACATCTGCTTCACCGCTCAGCAAACTCATGACTTTAAGGTGTGCAGCAAGCAAAACGTTTTTAAGTGGAACTTCTGCTCTACGTGCTAGTTTCTTGAGTCCATTGGAAACATCCGGGGAAATGGGGACATCTAGGACTGCAATTCCGGACTGCTCTGTTACAGGTGGAGTAGAAGACCATCTCGGCAGTTTTGTCGTGATAGAACCCTCTAATTTTTGAGCCCAATAAGCCTTATGTTCTGGAGACTCAAGTATCATGCGCTCTAAAGCAACAAAATCCCGGTATGAAATTGTCGGTGGTGGCTCTAGGGGACAGACCTCTGCCTTCAGAAAAGCACAATAGGAGTGTAGCAATTCTGTGAGCAAAGAAGCTTTGCTCCATCCATCAAGAATAGAGTTGTGGCAGCTCAAAGTTAAATAAAAGGTGTCATCCGTGAGGCGATGAAGGAAAAAGCGGATAAGTGGCGGTCTGGTCAAGTCAAAACGCCTGTTTTTTTCAACTTCTATCCAGGTTGCGATCGCCACATTTTGTTGATTTGGCACTAAAGAGCGCAAATCCTCCACCTGCAAAGGGATACAAACCGTCTTATGGACTAGTTGCAGGGGTTCGGTGAAGTGGATCAAATCAAAGGAGGTACGTAAGACAGGGTGGCGATCAACAAGCTGCTGCACAGCCCTTTGCAATAACTCAACATCGAAACGGACGCGTAGATGGTATTGAAAGACGTCATGATACATCAATGAGTTAGGGCTGTACTGGCTATGGAAGATTACACCAGCCTGGACTCTGCTTAAGGGATAGGCATCTTCTATATCACTGGGTAGTTTTTGCCGATCAACCTCAGATATTAAGCTGAACACCTCTGTTTTTCCAATTGAGAATGAACTGGGTTCAGCAAAAGTAAGTTCAAGAGCCAGTTTGTGAATAGTTTGATGCTGGAAAATTTGCTGGAGCGAGAAGACTAAACCGCTTGTTTGGGCTTTGGCTACCACTTGGATGCTACGGATAGAATCCCCTCCTAACTCAAAAAAGTTGTCGTGAATTCCTACCCGGTCAATACCAAGCACTTGGCTCCAAACTTCTGCCAATACCTTTTCTATGTTATTACTAGGAGCTACAAATGCTTTTTCCAGTTCGGGTCTGTTTTTACCGGGATCTGGTAGCAAGCGCCGATCTATCTTTCCATTTGGTGTCAACGGAAGTGCATCTAGCATTATGAAAACCGCAGGAATCATGTAATCAGGCAGTTTCTCCCCGAGAAAGCGGCGCAATTCCATAGTGGTAGGTACTGGCTGACGGGTGACGCAATAAGCAATGAGTCGCTGGAGAGCAGGCTTCACCTCAAATTCAGTTAATTCCCCTTTTAAAAAG
The DNA here is from genome assembly GCA_035967975.1 of Scytonema sp. PMC 1070.18. Taxonomy (GTDB): domain Bacteria; phylum Cyanobacteriota; class Cyanobacteriia; order Cyanobacteriales; family Nostocaceae; genus Scytonema. The sequence goes on along the minus strand of JAWQFQ010000024.1, from coordinate 26,606 downwards.
CGGCGCAAACTGCTGATGCCATTCGTCTGTTCGGTGAATTCTCGCCTTTCATTACAATTAGTTTCTTGCAATAAGACAACAACTTCCTGCACAGATGGATGTTGACTTAACACCGCCTCAATTTCGGAAAGCTCAATGCGGAAGCCCCGAAGCTTGACCTGGCGATCAAGTCGCCCAAGATACTTAATGCTGCCGTCTGGTTGGTAGCAAGCCAAGTCACCAGTTTTGTACAAGCGTGCTCCCAGTTCGTTACTAAAGGGATTGGGAATGAACTTCAGAGCTGTTTGTTCTGGTTGATGAAGATAACCGCGTGCTAGGTTTGTACCGCCGATGTGCAGTTCCCCAGCTACACCAATAGGAAGTGGCTGTAAGTGAGTATCTAGCAGATAAATCTGGGTGTTGGCAATGGGGCGACCAATGGGGACAGTGTACTCACGACTCTGTTGCTCACAAGGCCAAAATGTGACATCGATCGCAGCTTCCGTTGGTCCGTAAAGATTGTGCAATTTTGCATCCAAACGAGCAAAAAACTGCTCTTGTAGTTTAAAAGGTAGTGCTTCTCCACTACACATAACCTGCCTGAGACTGTTACACCTTTCAACACCCGGTTCCTCTAAAAACAGTTGCAGCATAGAGGGGACAAAATGAACCGTCGTAATTTGTTGCTCTCCTATGAGCTTAACAAGATAGGCACTATCTTGATGACCTCTTGGGCGAGCAATCACCAGACGCGCCCCAGTCATTAGTGGCCAAAAGAATTCCCAAATCGAGACGTCAAAGCTAAAAGGTGTTTTTTGCAACACCCGATCTACCGTTGTCAATTGGTAAGCACTTTGCATCCAAAGCAACCGATTGCAAATTCCTCTGTGGGTGTTCATGACCCCCTTAGGCTTGCCAGTTGAGCCCGAGGTGTAGATGACATAAGCCAAATTGTTAGTTGTGACTTGACTGACCGGTTTGTCCGCGTTCTCAAGGATGCAAGCCTCACTGCCCTTGTCTAAGCAGACTATAATTGCTTTGTGCTCAGGCAATTCCTCAACAAACTTCTCTTGAGTCAACAGCACCGAAACCTGGGTATCCTCCAGTATAAAAGCCAAACGGTCTTTAGGATAAGTGGGATCTAGAGGGACGTAAGCTCCACCTGCCTTGAGAATCCCCAAGATACTGACTACCATCTCTAAAGAGCGCTCCAGGTAAATGCCGACCAATACCTCCGGCTCTACCCCCAGAGCTTGCAAATGATGTGCCAATTGATTTGCTCGTTGGTTCAGTTCTCGGTAGGTGAGTTGTTCTTCTTCAAACACCACTGCCACTGCGTCTGGTGTCCGGTGTACCTGAGCCTCAAATAGTTGATGAAGACAGCAATCGGTACCATAATCTGCAAAAGTCGCATTCCACTTCAACAGTAGTTGCTGCTGTTCGGAGTTGGTAAGGAGGGGCAGTTCTGAAACCGACTTCTGTGGATCGGCAACTATACCTTCAAGCAAAATCTGAAAATGGTTTGCCATCCGAGCAATTGTCGCAGAATCGAACAAGTCTGTGTTATACTGCCAAGACGCAGACAACGCTCCATCTAACTCAGCCATCATCAAGGTTAGCTCGAACTGAGCAATTCGCTTCTCCAAGCTCAGAGACTCCAATTCAAGCTCCCCTAGTTTTATCCTGACTCCTCTTTCCCCTAGGGCAAAAGCTGCTAAGCCCTCTTGATTGCAAAGGTGTGCTTTCTGTAAGACAAACATTACTTGGAACAGTGGTGACTGACTGGGGTCTCGAATCGGCTGCAGTTGCTCAACCAACTTTGCGAAGGGGTAATCTTGGTGAGCTAAAGCATCAAGCACTGTGGAGCGCACTTGGTCAAGAAAGTTTACAAATCTTGGGTTACCGGAAAGATTTGCACGGCATACCACCGGGTTGACAAAATAGCCCACTACCCCTGTCAAATCAGCGCGACTTCTACCAGTTGTCGGGGAACCTACCAGCAAATCTTCTTGACCCGTGTAGCGGTAGAGCAACACTTGAAATGCTGCCAATAAAGTCATGTAAAGAGTAGCACTTTGGGTGTGACTGAGGGTCTTGAGCCTTTGAGTTAGGTCTGCACTTAACTTCAAGGACTGCGAGGCTCCTCTATAGCTTTGGATGGGTAATCGAGGTCGGTCAGTAGGTAAATTCAGCACTGGCAATTCCCCAGCTAGTTGCTTGTGCCAGTATGCCCAAAGCTGTTCACCTTCTTTTGAAGCCAGCATTGCTGCTTGTGTGCGAACATAATCTGTGTACCCCAGTGCTAGAGGACTCAAGGTTGTTGAGGTTCCAGCTTTATGCGCCTGGTACAGTATTCCTAGCTCTTGCATCAACACAGCACCAGACCAGAAATCGGCGACAATGTGATGCACAACTAGCAGTAAAGTGTGTTCCTGTGGCGTTCGCGTAAATAAGCTGACCCGTAGCAAAGGGCTCTGCTCTAGATTAAAGGGACGATGGGTTTCTTCAACTAGGCGATCGTTCAAGACTGCCTCGCTCCAGGTTGAAACGTCCTTATGCTGGAAACAAACTTCTAAGTGTTTGTGAACCTGCTGAACGGGTTGCCCTAAGATGGTGGTGAAACTAGTTCGCAAGGAGGGATGGCGCTCTACTAGACTTTGAAAGGCGCGACCCAATGCCTGAATGTTGATTTCACCCCGAAGACGGGCTGCACCTACAATGTTGTAGGCTGGGCTTTCTGGTGCCAGCTGGTGCAGAAAGTACATTGCTTGTTGACCGTAGGAGAGAGAATGGCTTGCGATCGCTTCGGAGTTTGAAGCAAGAGTCGTTTCTTGGGAAACGGTAGATGCCTTATTTTGTGCAAGCACGTTGGTCACAAGCTGGTCAATACTGGCACCCTGTAAAAAACTTGTTATTGGCAAAACCACACCCAGGTCAGTTTCGATGTTATTTTTAAGTTCAATAGCCATCAGAGAGTCAAGACCCAAACTACTCAAGGGCTGTTGTAAGTCCAACTGAAACGGGGCTACCTTAAAAACCTGAGCTACCAATTCCTGAAGATAAGACGCTAGTTTTAAATAACGCTCTTGAGGCTTCAATGCCAAAAGGTCTTCGCTCTTGAGGGTCGTTTTTTCCCCTGGAGGAGTGTAGGACTCTTCAAGGATGTTTCTTCCTACAACATTCAAACTTCCATTTAAAAAGCCAGCCCGACAGGCATATCGTTGAATCTTACCACTGGAAGTTTTAGGGATACTCCCAGTCTTCAGCAGCAACACCCCGTAAACTTGTAGCTCGTGTTCTTCAACCACTGCCTGACGAATGGCTTTAATGACCTCATCAATATCTAAGTTCCGGAGATAATTGCGCTTCACTTCTATGACCACGACCAACCGCTCAACACCTGCCACCTCAATTGAGAATGCTGCACTACTGCCCTGTTGTAATGTGGGGTGACTCTGTTCTGCCGTCCATTCAATGTCTTGCGGATAATGGTTGCGACCTCGAATCACAATTAAGTCTTTAAGGCGACCAGTAATAAACAGTTCGCCCTCCCACAAAAATCCCAGGTCTCCGGTACGTAAAAACGGACCTTCTCCTCCAAAGACGCTGTCATGAACCCCACTCTCTGTTAAGTATGCTTGGAAAATTTGCTCGGTTTGCTCAGTTCGGTTCCAGTAGCCACCAGTCACACTAGGACCCGCTACCCAAATCTCACCCACTTCATCCGGGGCGCAACGGAGCGACGTATCAGGATGGGCAATAACAATCTGTATATCTTGCAGGGGTTGACCGCAACCCACGAACGTCTGGGCATCTACCTCCTCTGAAGTTCCGGGAACAACCCGATTTTGCGCCAGTGCTGCTTGTTGAACAGACAGAAGCACGGGTGGAGCCGCCTTGAAGCCACCAGAAACAATTAGAGTTGTTTCTGCCATGCCGTAACACGAATAAAAAGCTTCGCGGCGAAACCCACAAGACTCAAAGGTTGTGGCAAAGCGATCAAGGGTTTGGGCACGGATATGCTCAGATCCGTTAAAAGCCACCTCCCAACTGCTCAGGTCAAGAGACGCTCGCTCAGAGGGAGTTATCTTGCTGACACACAAGTCGTAGGCGAAATTGGGACCACCGCTTGTCGTTGCTTTGTATCGGGAAATAGCTTGTAGCCAGCGTCTGGGTTTTTGTAGAAAAGCCACGGGAGACATGAGAATGCACGGAATCCCCAAGTACAGGGGCTGAAGCATATTTCCAATTAGACCCATGTCATGAAAAAGGGGGAGCCAGCCAACGAAGATTGTTTTCTCCGTGTGCTGCATGGCTTGTTGGATAATGCGTTCGTTATGCAAAATATTACCATGGCTTACCATCACGCCCTTTGGCGTCGCCGTGGAACCCGACGTGTATTGAAGAAAAGCTAAAGTATCTTTATTTACAGCAGTTTCCTGCCAGCTTTCTTCTGAACCGCTCGGAATACTGTCAGTGGTTAGCCACTGTATATCATTGAGTTCTGGAGACTGGATCGACTGACGCTCCATTTCAACCAAAATCTTCGTGGTTGTGAGTGCTACAGTTGCCTGTGCATCTGCGGCGATCGCTTGAAGTCTGTGATTGTGCTGATTGCGTCGAGGCGGATAAGCAGGTACAGCAACCACCCCTGCATATAGACAGCCTAAAAACGCTGCAATATATTCTAATCCCGGAGGGTAGAGCAGCAGAGCACGCTCTCCACTGACGACTCCACAACTTTGAAGCAAGGCACCAATTGCTCGAGCCTGACAATCGAGTTCACCATATGTAATGTAATCTCTTTCTACCTCGCCATCAATTAAAAAAGAATAGGCTTTCTGCTTAGGCTGCTCTTGCGCTCTCCAATAAAGAAGTTCGACTAACGTGGAAAATTGAACTGGTAGCTCGAAAAGGTGTTTGCTCATGGTTAATAAGAGTCTGTTGCGTACAACATACCGGAAATAGAAATATTAAAGACAGCTAGAGAATTGAAGATATTTCTTGGAATATAAATGTAGCTAGTTATAAAGAACAGTTGGTCTTCAGCTTGAGAGAATTTAACCTGTAAAGTAGCAGAAATGCGAGTTTGTACTGAAGGTTGAACGAGCAATTTCACTGCATCAACTTATCTCCTAAAAGTACCATCATATGTTTAAGTTAGAGACTAGTACATGAAGGCAGAAGTACGCTCGTCAAAGGGCAGAAGGCACAAAAGCTTTTAATATAAGCTTTTTGTTTATGACAAATGGTTGCCTTATTTATGCCAAGCTGTACTAGAGAGAAATCAGTTATTCTTCATAAAAAGTATTGCCTCGACTATTTAAACTTCTTGCTGCTAAAACATAACAAGAATGGTGAAAACTTTCTATCGAGTCACAAAGATATTAGAAAATCTCAAATTCTGGAAAAATTCAGCGATATGTTATCTCGCTGTTATTGTTAATGATGCTCCTGTAATAATATTTTATTTTAGGAGAAAAATTACAAGACGGAGATACAAGCTTTTTTAACAACCTTAATGAGGATATAACAGATTTCCTATATTTAGCAATCTCTTATAGAGAATTATTATCATTCTTTGCATATTCATTTCTTTTTTTTATAGATAAGACACTATATTTGACTAAAATTTCATAGGAAACAAGGCAAAACTTTAGACAGAGAAAGCCTCAACAGCAAATATTGCTCCTCAAGAACGTTATATTCAAAATAACATCAAGTTTGACAGCTTGTCTTTTGACATAGACAACAGCTTAACCGATAATGCGCTAGTTTTTTTGCAACTAGAAATAGCTAAAAAAACTATTTGTAAGTTATGTCTTAGATTTAGTTCTAAAATTTTGATTGATTACAATTTGTTCTGTGAATTTCAAAGTTATGTAAAAATGATTATCATTCTGAAAAAGCGTGATAAAAGCGTGATATAAATGTAGATTAAGTAACAGAGCACGCATTATATCTGTTAACGCCAGCCAACTCCGTTTGGGCGTTGGATGTTCTTTTTTATTCAAACAATTGTGGTGTGGGAACTTGATGAATCAACTGCATCTACTGAAGAATTTAGGGCTAGCTGTAGTCATAGTAATGATCGCCAATCAGCAAGCTTTGGCAGAGGATAACATCGCAAAAACAAACAATAGAGCAAAATATGTTGTTCCTATCACACAGAGACGCCATGTGTCACACATCGAACATCCTTACAAGAGTGTTAAGGAGTGGGTAATAGCACAGCAAGAAGCTCAAACGAGTCAGATTATTCAAGTCACAGGGGTGAGACTGAAACAAACTCAGGGCGGTTTAGAAGTGATTTTAGAAACACCTATCTCTGACAAGCTGCAAACAACACTCAAAAGTGAAGGTAATACCCTGACCGCTGTGATCCCCAATGCTCAATTACAACTAGCTAGTGGTAATTTCTTACGTTCGGAAAAGCCAATTACGGGAATTGCTGAAGTAACAATCAAAAATCAGGATGCTAATAATATCTTGATAACAATAACAGGTGAAACCAGTTCACCAAAAGTTGAGTTGTATGACAGCGATGAAGGTCTGATCTTTGGGGTAATAACATCTGATTCCTCAGCACAAAAACCCACCCCCAGCCCTTCTCCGTCTACAGAAAGAGGCGAAGAGGAGTCACCCAAGCCGAGTCGTGAAACACCACCATCTAAACCATCAACTTCTGGTGAAGAACCGATTGAATTAGTGGTGACCGGTGAGCAAGATGGATACCGAGTTCCTACAACTACAACTGGTACGAGGATAGAAGTGCCATTGCGAGATATTCCTTTATCAATTCAAGTCGTACCGCAACAGGTGCTTCGAGACAGAGGATTGACGCGGGTGGAAGACGCTATTGATAACGTGAGTGGGGTCAGGCGATTTCTTGGCTTTCCATTTTCAACTGGCTATCGAGTGCGCGGTTTTGCTCGGGGTTATAGGAATCTTCGCAATGGTCTTCCAGACGAAAGTACTCACGGCTTTGCAAATGTAGATCGCATAGAGGTTCTTAAAGGTCCTGCTTCCGTACTTTACGGCGGAAATTTTCCCTTTAGTGGTGTGATAAATACAATTACAAAACAGCCACTAGACGATCCGTTTTATGAGCTTGGGTTCCAAGTTGGTAGCTATGATTTTTATCGACCAACGCTGGATTTTGGTGGTCCTCTAACGAGCGATCGCTCTGTGACTTACCGTTTGAATGCTTCCTTTGAATATTCCAATAGCTTTGTCGATTTTGTTTATAACAGAGATTATTTTATTGCCCCTGCGATTACTTGGCGTATAGGTCCGCAAACAACACTCTCGTTGGAGTACGAATACTATCAAACAACCAACAGACTCTTCTCTGCAGGTTACGGGGGGAGCATATCAGCACAACCTGAGTATTTAAATTTACCCAGAAGCCGGAATTTTAGCGAACCAGATTTATCACCGAGTACGACGGTGACAAATTGGATTTCTTACAATTTTGAACATCGCTTCAGTGACAATTGGAAAATTCGGCAAGGGTTTGCTGCACTCATTTCTGATATTGATATTGGAGCAGAACGAATAAGTGGAGTTCTGCAACGGGATCGGCGAACGCTGAATCGTACATCTATACGGGGACCTCAGAAGAATGAGCTGTACACCCTGCAAAATGACTTAATTGGCACATTTAATACAGGTCCAGTGAAGCACAATCTTCTGTTTGGCGTACAATTGAGCAAATTCTCCTATCCTTTTGAGAGAGAGGATGCTCGTCTTGCGCCCCTTGATATCTTCAATCCCGTCTACGGTGCTAGACCTGAAAACTATAGACTGACTTTCGATCAAGAAAATCGTGACAGTAGTCTAGGCGTTTACTTGCAGGATTTCATTGAACTGGCTCCTAACCTGAAACTGTTGGCTGGAATTCGTTTTGACTCTGCCGAGCTTTTCAGTATAAATCGACTCACAAATGTGCGAAGAGAACAAACAGAGACAAAGTTCTCCCCTCGCGTCGGTATCGTCTATCAACCAACAGATTCTACTTCTATCTACTTCAACTACGCGCAGGGATTCTTTCCTGTTCGAGGGTTAAGCCGCACAGGAGAAACTTTTCAACCGGAGATTGGAGAGCAGTTCGAGTTTGGCGTCAAACAGGATTTCAATTCACGATTGTCAGCAACTTTAGCGCTATACGAGATTACTAGACAAAATGTCTTGACACCTGACCCAGTAGATACAACTTTTAATATCGCAACGGGCGAACAGCGAAGTCGCGGTATTGAATTGGATATTGTGGGAGAAATTTTGCCGGGATGGAATATCATTGCTGCTTATGCTTATACAGATGCTAAAGTTACAAAAGATAATCGAATTCCTGTAGGTAGCCGTCTACCTGGTGTTCCATATAACAGTGCTAGCCTTTGGACGACTTATAAACTTCAAAGTGGCAATTGGAAAGGATTGGGATTTGGATTGGGGCTGACGTATGCAGACGAAGTGGGTGTTTACTTACCGAGTCAGTTCGATGCTCCTTCTTACCTAAGAACGGATGCAGCAATCTTTTATAATACAGACAATATCAGAGTTGGTTTGAACTTCAACAATATTACCAATGCCAAGTATTTTGATACAGATAACTCTTCTATAGTACCTAAGGCTCCCTTTACAGTTTTAGGCTCAGTAATCGTACAGTTTTGATGGGAGAACAACTATGGAAGCAAACTCAAAGTTAATCTCTACTTTCTTTGCCCTACTGTCAATGGGACTGGTTGCTTGTAGCGCCGTCTCGCAAGAACCATCAACAGTTGGAGCCAATCGTTTTAGCGGTCAAATTGTTGTAGATCTGGGATGGGATAAGTACGATGGTTTCCGAAGAGGTTTCGATCCCACCCTAGGTTGGAGTTACTCGAATCCGCTTCTGTTTCAAAGCACATTACTCAGCCGCAATGAAAAATTAGAACTGGTCAACGATTTGGCACAAAGTTATTCCATCAGTAGCGATCGCAAAGTCTGGAAATTCAATATCCGTAAAGATGCCCGATTTACAGACGGACAACCGCTCACTGCAGAAGATGTTGCATACACGTATAACAAGACAAAAGATAGCCCAGGACATCGAGACTTACGTATTTTAGAGCGAGCCATAGCCACCAGTAAGCATTCGGTTGAATTGCATCTCAAGCAACCTCAGATTACGTTCACACAGGAACTCACAACTTTGGGTATTGTTCCCAAACACGCTCACAACAAAAACTACCCTCGCAATCCCATTGGTTCGGGACCTTACAGATTAGTGCAGTGGGTTGAGGGGGAGCAAGTCGTCATCGAAGCAAATCCTAACTATTACGGAGAAAAGCCCAAGATTAAGCGCGTAGTCTTTTTATTTAGTCGAGGCGATGCTGCATTTGCTGCTGCCAGAGCAGGTCAGGTACACGTTGCGGATGTTCCCTATAGCCTAGCACCAAAGCCAATTGAAGGCATGACGCTCTATCGAACTAAAAGTGTTGGTCATGCAGGGTTGATGTTTCCCTATCCTCCTAACACTGGAAAAAAGACTCCTCAGGGTTATCCCATTGGGAATGATGTGACCTCAGATTTGGCAATCCGACGAGCAGTGAACTACGCTATCGATCGCAAAGTTTTGGTCAACTCTATCTTAGAAGGAAATGGTTCTCCTGCGACGGGTCCTGCTGATGGAATGCCTTGGTTTGAACCCACAGCAGCCATTGGTGATGCTGATATCGATAAAGCAAGGCAGATTTTAGCAGAAGCAGGATGGAAAGATACCGATGGAGATAGAATTTTAGACAAAGGCGGATTAAAAGCAGAATTTAAGCTTCTTTATGCAGCCCAAGATGCTCATCGCCAGGGATTGGCTTTAGCAGTTGCTCAAATGGTTAAACCAGTGGGTATTAGAATTATTCCCGAAGGAAGAAATTGGACAGAAATCGAACGACGAATGCAGAGCAATACAGTTCTCTATATGACCAGCAATCGCGGACCGCAGCAGTTGCATTTCTATTATAAAAGTACGGAGGCGCGAGGAAAGTCTCAAAACCCTGGTTACTATGCCAATCCAGTTGTTGATGCAGCTATTGATGCGGCAATGACATCTCAATCCGAGCAAAAAGCAAATGTATTCTGGAGACAAGTGCAGTGGAACGGGCAAACGGGTGTAACGACTAAAGGCGATGCAGCTTCTGCGTGGATGGTCAACTTCGACAAGACTTATTTTGTCAGTAACTGCTTGGATATTGGCAAAAACAAAGAACAATCAAATCGTTATCGAGGGTCAATTTTTACTAATCTTCCTCAGTGGCAGTGGATTTGTCAATAAAAATTATTATGAAATTTCTGCTTCGATTTATTCTCCAAAAATTCCTGCACCTGCTGTTGTTACTAGCAACGGTTTGTGTTTGCACATTCGTTCTGGTGAGTTTATCCCCTATCGATCCTATCAATGCTTACATTGGTGCTGATGTCTTTCACATTGGTGAGGAGCAACGGCAATTGATAGCCGAGCGTTGGGGACTAGATCGACCAATGACAACGCGCTTTTTTCTGTGGTTGGGACAGCTACTGCAAGGAAATTTAGGGACCTCGATAACTTATAATCAATCGGTGGCTGATACAATTGGCGATCGCTTTGCAGCATCTTTGTGGTTGATGGCGCTAGCATGGGTATTTTCTGGGATTTTGGGATTCGTGCTGGGCATTCTTGCGGGAATGAAAGAAGGGTCAGGGATAGATCGGGCAATTCGCCTTTATGTTTACACGCTAGCATCAGCTCCTGTTTTTTGGATAGCGTTACTATTACTGGTTGTCTTCTCAGTGAATTTACACATATTTCCTATCTGCTGCGCCTCACCGCCTGGGGTTCTCTTCAAAGATGTCACTATTTGGCAGAGGCTCCATCATTTAGTCTTACCTGCTCTTGCATTAAGCGCAATCGGGGTTTCTAGTATGACATTGCATACACGTGAAAAACTGATTGAAATTCTTAACAGTAACTACGCTCTTTTTGCTTTTGCTCAGGGAGAGACAAAGTTAGGATTTATTCTGCATCACAGTTTACGCAATATTGCCTTACCTGCTGTATCTCTACAATTTGCATCTCTGAGCGAACTGTTTGGCGGTTCTGTACTGGCTGAAAAAGTCTTCGGTTATCCCGGTTTGGGAGATGCTACAACTGAGGCAGCCCAACGGAGCGATGTCCCTTTACTGGTAGGTATTGTTTTCTTCAGCGCTATCTTTGTTTTCACTGGCAATCTATTGGCTGATATCATTTACCAAATCGTCGATCCTCGCATCCGTATTGGAAAGACTCACTCATGAAACTATCATTTCCTCAATCTTTACTTAAGCGATCGCTCTCTTTAGGTAATCGTAGAAGTCGCACGCTGATACTCATTGGTCTGTGTGTCATAGTTCTGAGTTTACTACTATTAGGCACTCAAATTGCCGATCGAGTAGGATTGGAGATTAACTTGCTCTGGCAAAATCAGCCTCCTTCCTTGACTCACCCATTTGGTACGGATTGGTTGGGAAGAGATTTGCTCACCCGTACCCTGCACGGGTTGAGTTTTAGTTTAACAATAGGACTGCTAACAGCACTACAAAGTGCTGTTATTGCTTTAACCATTGGCACAATCTCTGCCACAATAGGAGGTAAGGTAGATGCTGTTATCACTTGGATAATAGATGTCTTTTTTAGTTTGCCTCATTTAGTATTAATTATTTTGATTGCCTTTGCAGTTGGAGGTGGTGTACCGGGAGTATTCATTTCCATCACTTTCACTCATTGGATGGGTTTAGCTCGATTGCTACGAGCAGAGGTGCTGCAACTAAAAGGTTCTGACTACGTACAACTTTCAGCAAAACTGGGTCATTCTCCACTCTGGATTGCTCGCCATCATATGCTTCCTCATCTAGTGCCACAGTTTTTGGTGGGATTAGTCTTGTTGTTTCCCCATGCAATTCTCCATGAAGCAGGGCTGACCTTTTTAGGGCTGGGTCTTCCACCAGAAACTCCTGCAATTGGAATTATTCTCTCAGAAGCGATGCGCTATTTATCAGCGGGTTATTGGTGGCTAGCAGTACTGCCTGGAGCCACTCTGCTGATTGCAGTGCAGACTTTTGATATTCTAGGACAAAGTTTGCGTGCTCTGCTCGACCCTAAAACTAGCCAAGGATGAGGGAGAAATGAGAGATAAGGAATAGCTAGTAGTTAGTAAAAAAACAACCATCCACTAACCACTAACCACTAACCACTAACCACTAACAGCATATGCTATCAGTTCAAAACCTAAATGTTACCTTTACAATGTATAATGTGGGATTAACCCAGAAGCAACTCACTGCGATCGTCGATCTGGATTTGGATGTGAATGCAGGTGAAATTGTAGCTGTGGTCGGCTCTAGTGGTTCTGGGAAGAGTTTGCTAGCTCATGCAATAATGGGTATTTTACCTCACAACGCACAGGTCAGTGGCAGTATATTGTTCAAAGGTTCTCCACTGACACCGCAACGTCAAGCAACGCTGCGTGGCAAGGAAATTGCTTTGATCCCGCAATCTGTGAGTTACCTTAACCCTTTAATGAGAGTGGGTACACAAGTGTATCGGGCTGCACACCTAAGTGGGTTGTCTGCGGCAAATGCAAGACAAGCTGTTGACCAGGTTTTCTCTCGCTATGGACTTGACTCATGGGTAAAACACCGTTACCCATTTCAAATTTCTGGGGGAATGGCAAGGCGAATTTTGGTAGCAACGGCAGCAATTGGACGGGCTGATTTAGTAATTGCTGATGAACCCACTTCTAGTCTCAACCCCGAACTGATTGTAGAGACGCTCAACCATTTGCGTGAATTAGCTTGGGCTGGTAAAGGTGTCATTTTGATTACCCATAACTTAGAAGCCGCTTTAGAAATTGCCGACAAGGTAGCAGTTTTTTATGCGGGAACTACCTTGGAAATCGCTGCGGCTCGTAACTTTAGTCAGGGAAATTTGTATCATCCTTACACTTACGCTTTATGGCGAAGTCTCCCGCAAAATGATTTTATCCCAGTCCCAGGCGCACAGCCTAGCCCTGATGCACTCCCAACAGGGTGTTTGTTTAGCGATCGCTGTGAGCTTGCAACTGATGATTGTCTTATGGCCAGACCGCAACTTCGTCAAATACAGAATGCTCAAGTGAGGTGTATCCATGCTAAAGGGTGAACATTTATCGTTTCGGTATGAAATAAACAAACCTTGGATTTTGCAGGATTTCAATATAGAAATAGCCAAAGGCGAAATCGTAGGTTTGACTGGGTCGAGCGGTCGCGGCAAAACAACTCTTGGCAAGCTATTAGCGGGGTATCTTCAACCGAAAGAGGGTTGTATTACAGTAGAGGGACAGCCCTTGCCTTCTCGCGGTTATTGTCCAGTACAACTGATTTTCCAGAATCCTGAATTGGCTATGAATCCTCGTTGGCGGATTAAAAAGATCCTCTTTGAAGGGCAGACTCCATCAAGAGAACTTCTTCAAGCATTGAGCATTCATCAAAGCTGGCTCCATCGCTTTCCCCACGAGTTAAGCGGTGGTGAACTCCAACGGGTGGCCGTTGCTCGCTCTTTAATACCAAGGACTCGTTACTTGATTGCTGATGAGATGACTGCCATGCTAGATGCAAACACTACTGCACTAATCTGGCGTGCAGTGATTGACTACGCCAGCCAAGTTGGAATAGGCATTTTGGTTATCAGTCATGACTTTGGGCTGCTCAAGCGTCTATGCGATCGTCGGATTGATTTAATAGTGAATAGGGAACAGTTATCTGTTGGTTTTGAGCAATAAGTACTAATAATTGATAACTGCTTTATTTTTCGACTTTTTTATTTGACTTTGAGGCAATTGTGTTGAAGAAAACGTAGGTTGATTCTTTTTCAAGCTTCAAATTGTTCAACTTTATTTTCTGGTTGGGCGTGAACCTCAACGAAAAATCAAGGTTTTCAAGCTTCAAATTGTTCAACTTTATTATTCCTTTACACTAACAACTATCTACTATCCATTCATCCTAAGTGGTAATTCTATTTGGAAAGTGGAACCTTGGTCTGGTAAACTTTTAGCAGTAATATTTCCCCTGTGTGCTTGTACGATTTGCTGGACAATTGCCAATCCTAAACCGAAACCGCCTGTTTGACGCGATCGCACTGTATCCACCCGGTAAAAGCGTTCAAAGATATGGGGTAAGTGTTCTTTTGCAATGCCAATGCCATTATCTTCTACTTGGATAATAGCGCGGTGAGATTGTGTCAATAGCCTTAACGAGACTGTACCACCTTCAGAAGTGTACTTAAACGCATTGTTAAGTAAATTTACAACTGCCTGTTTTAATAAATCCGCATCAGCCTTTAATTGTACGGCTTGTTCTGTGAAGTGGAAATGAAAATTCAAATTTTGTGTAGCTGCTTGTCGCTGATATTCCTCAGATAAGGGTTGTAAGAGTTTAACCAGGTCAATTGTCTTAAGTGTTGCGGGGTCAAACGGTCCATCGCGACGAGCGAGAAACAGCAAATTGTTGAGCAGATTGCTCATGGATTTAGCAATTTCTACAATATTTTCTAAACGAAAACGCTGCTCTTCTTCATCATAAGGTGGCATTAAAGCAACTTGTGAATTACTTAAAATAGCAGCGACAGGAGCGCGTAATTCATGAGAAGCATCTGCTGTAAAGCGTTGTAATTGACGGTAGGATTGAATAGCTGGTTGCATCGCAAGTCCCCCTAAAAACCAGCCAGTTATACCAATCAACCCTAAAGTTACTGGTACCCCTAGTGTTAAAAATAACCTAGCTCTATTTAAGGTTTCACGTAAAGAGGTCAGAGAAACAGCTATTTGAAGATAACCAACAACTAAATTATTTTGTAAAACTTGTATCGTTAATTCACGAATCCATTCTTGGTTAGAATCCTCTTTTTCTTGATAGCCTTTGATTTTAAGAGTTTGAAAACCAAGATTGTTCTTTAAAATGCTTGTTCCGGGCGTACCAATATAACTTACTAATAGTTTATTGGGATCGTACAAGCGGACATAGACAAAATCAGTATTCATTGTTGGTAATGAATCGCTAAAAATGGAGCTATCCTTTCGTTCCAGTGGCGATCGTTTATTATATGGTCGAGGCTGTGAGTTTCCCACAATCATTTTGCATGCTCTATAAAGCCTTTCATCAAACGCCTGAAGTTGCTGCTGAACAACCAGGGCATAGGCTACGCCAGCAAATACAATGAAGATACTCCCCATTGATAAAGTGAATAAGTATGCCAAATTGCGGCGACTACGAATAAACATAGGAATTATGAATTATGAATTATGAATTATGAATTATGATTTGTTTTCGGGGACGTTGAGGCGGTAGCCCATACCATAGACATTTTCTAACCAATCTTTAGCGTCAACTATTTGCAGGCGTTGTCGCAATCGCCGTACCAGTGTTGTGACAGCATTGCTTTCAGGTTCGGTTCCCCATCCCCACAGAGTTTGTTCAATTTGAGTGTGAGATAGAATTTGACGGGGGTGGCGCATCAGGTATTCCATCAGTTGAAACTCCCGTCCTGATAACTGAGTTTTGACTTGATTGCGCTCAATAGTCAGGTTAGTTAAATCTAAATGTAAATCAGCCAAGGAGAGCTTGTCTCCTTGCCACAGTGGAGAGCGCCGTCTGAGTGCTCTTACCCTGGCTAACAGTTCTATAATATCAATTGGTTTTACTAAGTAATCATCAGCACCAGCATCTAAACCATAAACTTTATCAGAGGTGCTATCTTTAGCAGTCAGCATCACGACTGGAGCCGTTTTTCCCGCTCTGCGATAGTCTTGACATAGGTCAATCCCACTCACCTTTGGTAACATCCAGTCTAGAATAAGTAAATCATAATCCTTTTGAGATATAAGCCATTGGGCTGTTTCCCCATCTTCTATGGCATCTACGGTATGTCCTGCTTTAGTCAGCGCGGCTTTTAATGGCTCCAATTGAGCTATATCGTCTTCCACCAATAAAATTAGCATGATTCTATCAAAAAGATAGTGGGAGGGTGAGAACCCCTGTGTTTTAACCAGGGGATGAAACCTGACTCAACAGGTTTTAACCTGTTGTCTCTCTTGCCCAATTCTCAATAACTTCACTGATGCTAATGTCTCTCACTTCAGCCATAGACTTTAATTTCATCCATGCCGTTGGAGTTAGGAGAATTGTATGGCGCTCTTTCACTTCATCATAAAGTATTGGTACATTTTTTTGACCTTTTATACCTTTTTTCCTTGACATATTTAGCAGTGACGTGTATGCTAGATAAAGAATAGCAAACAACTAGGAGGTGAGTCAACTGTACAAAACAATCCCTGTAAGAGCCAGGTTTACGGAAGAAGAAAAAGCGTTTTGGGTAGACCAATGTCAGCACGCGAATAGTTTAATTAATTGTGCAATTTACCATACCCGTCAAACACACTACTCTAGGTTAGAAGAGTCTGAAAATGCTTTGACAACTTATTGGAAAGATGATGAATTGCGGTATGGATGGAAGACTTACAAATGCCAAACAGCTTACCCAGAACTGGATAGGATACTCAAGCAAAACGAGCATTACAAAGCTCTGGCAGCGCAGTCTGCACAGCAAACATTAAAGCTTGTAGGTGAGTCAATTACTAGTTACAACGGGTTGGTAACCGCATATTACAAAGGTGAGGTTGACAAACCATCACTACCCAAATATCGCCAGAAAGGAGGATTAGCAGCAGTTACTTTTCCACGTCAAGCACTCAATTATAAAGACGGGTGTTTTTATCCGTCAATCAGTCGAGAAACCAAACCGCATTTGCTAACTGAAATCGCTTTACCAATACCAGAATTTATTGATTCCGATTGGGTAAAGGAAGTAACAATTCGTCCATACTTTGGAGAGTTGTGGATTGATTGGGTAATAGATGATGGAAAACAACCAATTTCTTGTAATCCAGATTTAGATTATTCTCAAGCATGGGCATTTGATCACGGGGGAACGAATTGGTTAACTGGCGTTTCAACTCTTGGACGTAGTTTAATTATTGATGGCAGAAAACTTAAGTCAATGAACCAAGGCTACTGCCGTCTGGTTGCAAAATATAAACAAGGGAAATCCGAATTTTACTGGGACTCTAACCTAGATAGGGTACAGCGCCAGCGGAATAACCAAATGCGTGATGCAATCAATAAAGCTGCTAGGTTTATCATTAACCAATGCTTGCATGACCGTGTTGGTAATCTCGTTATTGGCTGGAATGAAGGTCAAAAAGTCGGCTCTGATATGGGCAAGCGCAACAATCAAAACTTTGTTCCCATACCCACAGGACGGTTAATTGAACGATTAAAACAACTTTGTCCAGAGTACGGAATAGTACTCACAATTACTGAAGAAGCATATACCTCAGTTGCGTCTTACCTAGATGAAGACAGCCTCTACAAGCATGGTGAAAAACCCGCAGGATGGAAACCTTCAGGCAAAAGGGTAAAACGTGGGATGTATGTTACTGCTCAAGATGTTTGTATAAATGCAGACTGCAATGCCGCTGGAAATATACTAAGAAAAGTAGCCAGTCAGCTAGGTGTAAGTCTAGTCAAGCTGGGTAGAGCAGCCATGACACTGCCGCATCGGTATGATTTGTTCAATGATCTAAAGAAAACATTTCGCACAAAGTTGCGGAGTGTGGCTTTAGCCCACGGAGCAACATCCATGTAGAATCCCCTCTATTTTAAGGAGGGGAGATGTCAAACGTGTAAGGGGTTAAATGTATGACTCCTTATAAGGGGTTTAAACTAGGATTAAAATTGGGATTAGAGTTTTGGTTACCGTTACCACTTATTGGATTGGCTTTTTGGATGGGTGGGGGTTTCGTTATGGACGGAATCCTGAGTCGTGCTAAACCCACAACATATGTAAAAAATAATACAGAGCTTCCGCAAAAACGCAAGACAGTTATACTCTCAATTACAGCAGACATAGATACGCATCAAGGTGTTTCTATAGTCAAAGTTAGAACAGCTTCTCGAAGCTTAAAAGAACTGGTATTTGAGTTTCCGGTGACAGAAGCTAGCGAAGTTGAAGTAGCGATTAGCCGAGAGTTGGGATTGGAGATAGAAGATATTAGAAAGTTGATGCGTTATCAAATTAGGAATAACAATGTTATAGAATAATTGCGGCGTATCTCTAAAAACGGGAATGGCTGACATAGTAACTCTAGCCGAAAAGGCTCTAGTAGCTAGGCAAAAATTACCATTAGCGTTTGGTTATGATGCCTTACGACCTAGCTATGATGGTTTGGGACTTGGAAATATAGCCTCTGTTGTAATGGAGTTATTGCACCCTGAATCACTGTCTTTAAAGCAACAGACTATATTACCGCCTTTTAACCCAGAGATTTTAGGTGTATCGGAAATAACGGAAACTTGGAAAAGTTGGCTGCATCAAGCACCTATTCATCATGTAGTTATGCTGTTAGTTGATGCTTTGGGTTATGACCAACTCCGAACAGTTATGCAATCAGGAGATGCACCCGGATTAGCTGAAGCCTGCGTACAAACAAATAATTTTTTTATACCTGCGACTTCCGTTTTTCCGACCATGACAGTCACAGCGCTTTCTTCAGCCGCAACAGCCCATGCACCAGCCCAACATGGGATTGTGTGTACTCATCTCTATCTCCAAGAACTTGGAAGTCTTGTCAATCTCATTGGTTTGAGACCGAGTATTGCTCCTACTCCAACACCATATTCGGAGAATCAACTTAATCCAAAGACCTTGCTTCCTGTGCCTAATATATATCAGCTTTTAGAGCAAGCAGGGATATGTGTAGAAATTATCAACTTTCATCAGTATAAAGATTCTGGTATCAGCCGTTTCACTACCGCTGGCTCTCGGGCTGGGTCTGGTCACTATATCAGTTATCTAACTCCAACTGATGGTTTTGCTCAGTTACGGGAACGTTTACAAACCAAGAGCAACCAATCTAAAAGTTTTACTTATATGTATCTGCCGAATATAGACAACGCTGGTCATGTTTTCGGTCCTCTCAGTTCTTGTTACCGAGCCGAAGTTGCTGCTCTGGATTTTTCATTAAAAAGAGAATTATTTGAACCTTTGGCTGGTCGTGATGATGTTGTTCTATTACTTGTAGCAGATCACGGTCAGCGATGTTTTGACCCTGGTAAAATTTTATGGCTTAATAAACATCCCGGTATCACTCAACATCTGTTTGTCCCAGCTATAAGTGAATCGCGAGCCTGCTTTTTTTATACTAAACCAGGTCGAGAAGTGGCTGTGATAGATTATGTTCAACGGTATCTTTCGGACAACTTTTTGGTAGTTACTAAGGCTGTTGCTGTTGAACTGGGGTTGTTTGGATTACCTGGTTGTCCGCTTGGTACTGAAAGCAGCGATCGCATTGGAGAATTGATTCTGATTTCTCCCAATGGGTGGGTTTGTCTTGATGACGACAGCAAATTACATTACAAAGGGATTCACGGCGGTTTAAGTCGTGAGGAGATGTTGATTCCATTTTTAGCGTATCGCTTTTAGGGATTTCCAATCAATAAATTATCTATCTTGTGGTACGGGCGTCCCCGCCCGTCCTATATTAGACCACTGTATATCAACTCTGAAAAGATGGCTTCTCATTGAAACGCTTTTTTTGTAATAGTCTATACATTTTCTCTCCTTTGTGCTGAATATAAAGATTTAGCTTTTTATGAACCCCCTAGATAACGTGTTTTAAACAGTTTTTTAAAAATCTCTATTTAGTTAGATGTAAAAATAGTACGTAATATGTGTTATTGACGCAATGAATGGGAAGAATACTACAGTAAGACACCGCAGTAAAGCTTAAGAATGGGTTTGAGGACTGAAAAAATGTTAAATTTTTGTTACAAAAAGTGGCAAAAAAGCCTATTCCCTCTGGGGATGAGCTTAACAAGCTATCAAGAATCCTTTTCAGTATCAAGTCCCAAGTGAGAAGGCAGCTTTGTGTTGCAGGTATTAGAAATAGAGTAGGAAGCAATGTGCCGGAGACCGATTGGATGAAGAAATTTACTTATTATGCAGTTTTGTTACAATGTTTATTCTTAGGAGTGTCATTCACTGCTGGTAAGTCATTGGCTGCGAACACAACAGAGCGAGAAACGCGAGAGTCGGGAGTCGAGAAAGTAGAAGGAGTAGGGGTAGCAAAATCCCCCACTTCTTACCCAGGATTGGGACGGGAACAGCTGTGGGTTCTTGACCGCAACCAAGCTCAGCGTAAACCTTTCATTTGGGTAGTTAAAGATACTAAGAAATCCGAACAGCAACCATTTTTACAAGTACAGAAAAATTTAAACAAATCTGAAAAGTTAGCATCCTCTGATAAAAAATCTGACTCTACCGCAAAACCTGCGACGAAAAAGCAGGAATTAGAGTCCTTTGACAAAGTCATTAAAGATACAGAAAAGCTGGAAGGGCTGTTTACCCTGTATCGCAATAAGGAAGAGAATAAAATTTATCTGGAAATTAAGCCAGAGCAACTGAATAAAAATTTCTTGGCAACAGCAACGTTAGAATCAGGTATTGGTGAGGCTGGGATTTATAGTGGTCTACCTTTGCAAGATTTTTTGTTTTACTTTGAGCAGGTAAACAAGAAGTTGCAATTTGTCGTTCGTAATGTCAATTTTCGTACCCGTGAAGGAGATCCACAACGGCGATCGCTCGCCCGGTCTTTTAGTGACTCAGTTCTTTACACTGTCGCCATTAAAAGCATTCATCCAGAACGCAAAACTCTTCTCATTGACTTGAGCGACCTGTTAATTACAGACTTAGCAGGATTATCCTACAGTTTGGGAGTTTCTCCAAGTACAGATAAATCATATTTTGGCAATGCGAAGGCTTTTCCTCTGAACATGGAGATTGAGACAGTTTTAAATTTCTCCCGTAGTGGAAAAGAAAGTTCCAAATCGAGTTATAACGCTTTACCTGATAGCCGTGGTTTTACCCTGCGGGTTCACTACAGTTTGTCTCAACTTCCAAACAACAATTACCGACCCCGTCTAGCTGACGATCGCGTCGGATATTTTATTACCGCTTACCAAGACTTATCGGACGATAACCGCAGTGAACCATTTGTTCGCTACATTAACCGTTGGAATTTGGAAAAGCAAGACCCCACTGCTACCATTTCTCCACCGAAAAAACCCATTGTTTTTTGGATTGATAACGCTGTACCTTTAGAGTATCGTGATGCCATCAAAGAAGGCGTCTTAATGTGGAATCAAGCTTTTGAAAAAGCAGGATTTAAAGATGCTATTCAAGTGCGGCAAATGCCAGATAATGTTGATTGGGACCCGGCAGATATCCGCTACAATACAATTCGCTGGATTAACACGGTAGATGGATATTTTGCCCTAGGACCATCCCGCGTTAATCCATTGACTGGAGAAATTTTAGATGCAGATATTTTAGTAGATGCTAGCTTTATACGAGCATTAAAAAATGACTATCGCCAACTTGTGCAACCAAGCCAAACACAACCTCGGACTTCCATATCAAAGTTGATGCAAAATCGCCTTCTTTGTTCATCAAGGTTGGATATGAAAAACGAGGATTCTAACAAGGAGAGTGAGGAAACTGGGAACTTAGCTAACCGTTTATCGAAACTAGCAGGAGAATTTGACCTTTGCTATGGTATGGAAGCTGCTAACCAGTTTGCTTTTGGTTCACTGGCGATGACGTTGTTGCGCGATGTACCATCTAATAGCGAACAGATAAAAGACTATGTAAATCAATATTTACGCCTAATTATAGCCCACGAAGTAGGACACACTTTGGGTTTAAGGCACAACTTTCGTGGTAGTACCCTGCTCACTCCCGAACAGATGAATAATACTGAGATTACTACTACTAAAGGTCTGATTTCATCAGTCATGGATTATATTCCACCAAATATTGCACCTTCAGGCATTAAACAGGGAGATTATTTTCCAAGTAAAGTGGGAGTCTATGATGATTGGGTGATTCAATATGGATATACACCATTTGCAGCTGCATCAACCATAGCAGAAAAACCTTTTTTGGATGAAATAGCTAAGCAATCCTACAAACCGGAGTTGAGTTATTCTACAGATGAAGATGTCTTGGATTTAGATCCCACTGCTGCTGCATGGGACAATAGCAGTAATGTTTTGCTTTATTCTCAGTGGCAGTTGGATAACGCACGATTAATGTGGGAACGATTAAACAAAGATTATCCTAATTCTGGAGAAAGTTTCAGTGAGGTGAAGGAAAAGTTTGGGACAGTATTTAATAACTACTTTCAGAATATTTACTATATTACAAAGTACATTGGTGGTCAATCTTTTTATAGAGTTCATGCAGATAATCCCGAAGGGCTTTTACCTTTTGAACCCGTACCAGTGGAAGAGCAAAGACAGGCGTTAGAAATTTTGCAAAAGTATATTTTTTCTGATGAGGCTTTAACCTTCCCTCCAGAACTGCTAAACAAATTAGCTCCCTCCCGTTGGCGACATTGGGGTAGCGATCCTCGCACTGGTCGTTTGGACTATCCCATTCATGAAATGGTGTTGTTTGTACAAGGTTCAGTGTTGTCGGATTTGCTATCAGGCGATCGCCTCTACCGCCTCAAGGATATTGAACTCAAGAGCAAGCCGGAGGAAGCCTTAACTCTACCAGAACTATTTGATACTTTACAAAAAGGTATTTGGACGGAGGTCTTGAAACCGGAAGATAAGCCTCTTAAAATTTCTAGCTTACGTAGAGGCTTGCAGAGAGAGTATTTGGACATTTTGATGGATATGATTTTACGGAAAAACCGTGTTCCAGAGGATGCACGTAATTTAGCCTGGTATAAATTAAGACAGTTAAGTGATAAGTTGGAAGGGCTCAGTTCTGATGACGAATACACTAAAGCACATTTGTTGGAAACACGCGATCGCATTAACAAAGTCTTGAATGCTCAGTTGGAGGCGAAATAAGGGTGTAGGGTGTAGGGGCGAATGGTTATTCGCCCTGATAATGTGGATTTTCGGCTAACACCTAATAGCTGAATGCTTAACATTATGGCAAAGCGAAGTTGACAGACATCATTATTATTGGAATAAAGACAGGAGCGAAGATAAAAATGACAATTCGCCCAATGATATTTTTTGCGACTCCAAAAACTTGTGTCCGCTGAGAAAGGGGAGGGAGAAACAGAATCCCCCATACGGTGAAAACAATTGCGATCGCCGGAGTATTGATGTTAGCCAATGCCAACACGCCCCAAAAAGTTGCTACAGCCCAAGAAAGTATAGATAAAAATTGATACATATTACTATTTTATATGCCTTTCCTTAAGATGCCCACTGCAAATAAAAAGTTCCGCTGTAGCAATTTTCTGTCAAGTCCAGTAAAATTATTTCTTTTTTCATGAAAAGAGAGTACGCCCACCTTGTCTTCTTCTTTCCGAATCAATTCCTAACATTAAGGGTAAAAAATCTTGAAATTGGACTCTAAAATTCTTCACTGACTCCCGCAGTAATTTGCATGATTTAAATTGTTGGGACAAATTTTGTGTTTTCTGGAACTCCAGCTTTACTTGTGTACCTTGCTGTAGTATTTCCTCAAGGCTTTTATTAAAACCTTCAGGCGCTAGAGTATGACTAGAGTTAAATACTTTCTCTAGTTTATTTGCAAGTCCCTAAACTAATCTAATCTCCCTGGGGACACTCCTCCCACAAAGTTGTGATTTCGCGTAGGCTTTGATAATTACCATCACCTAAAATCAAATGGTCGAGAAGGGGAATACCCAGTAACTGTGCGGCTGCTAACAATTGACGAGTTAAATCGATATCTGCTTGGCTAGGTTCGAGATTGTCGGATGGATGGTTGTGTGCGACTATTACACGTGTTGCTGATTGACGAATCACTTCTCTAAAAATTTCGCGAGGCGGAGCTAAAGTTTCTGTTGCTGTACCAATGGTAATCACTTGGGTTCCCAAAAATCGGTTCTTCACATCTAACAGCAACACAGCAAAACGTTCCTGACTTTGCCACATCAAGTCTTGACTGAAAGCCGCTGCTGCAGCTGCAGGGCTATCTATAACTGTTTTTTCTCCGGGACGGGCTAGAAATGCTCGCTTACCTAGTTCAATCGCCGCTACTATTGTGGCTGCCTTTGCAGCTTTAATGCCATGAATTTGCATCAACTCGGCAGCACTTACATCTCGCAAAACTGCCAAAGGTTCGCGTTGGTGCTTACTGAGTTCCTGTAATATATATTGTCCTAAACCTACAGCGGAGAGTTTACCGGCTCCTTGACCAGTACCTAGCAGAATTGCAATTAACTCGGCTGTGGCTAAAATTTTCGGACCATAGGTCAGCAATCGCTCACGCGGACGTTCGGTCAGCGGTATGTCGGCAATTCTGAGGCAATATGTCATACACGGTTACAGAGGATAATAAGGCTACATTTCTTTATTCATGGTTTTCCTCTGTCAAGTATGAAACATAATCTAATTTAATCAAATATTTAAATTTCGATGGTTATGAGATAGTCTTGTATCGGCGGAAAGCTTTATTATATAAGGATTTTAATAGCAGAGAAACCCGGTTTCTTCAAGAAACCGGGTTTCTGTATTTACACTTATGTCATTTTTTTAATAAACACCTTGTTGATAAGTTTGAGTCGCTTTGAGCATATGATAGGTAATCAGTAGTTGCGTCAGGGCGAGGGGGTAACTTTGGATGATTTCCCCGGTTGTACCTGCGACTTTTCCTAACTCGGTATTGCTTTCGCGATCGCATATATTTCGTAAATAAGGCATGTCCGAACAAAGAATATGTTCGAGCTTATTCACCTGTTCCAATGTCGCATGACCATCAACCGCCAAAACATCCACTGGTTTCCCCATATCCCGATCTAAGTCCAAACGAATCGCTGAATCCCCATTCTTGTAGTTGATAATCTGGCTAAAATCCGGGTGGGGAATGGTCGGACGCAGTACCAGACGAACATTCAAATGACCGTTCTCTTGCTCTACATCGTCATTAGGAGCATAAAAACTCACCACTATGTCTGACCATTGACGCTGCGGGCGGATAAACTGTTCGGAATCTGGTTCGCGTTTTTGGAGTTCTGCAAGAACCTGTTCTGCTGAGTATCCTCTCTTCTGGGTGTCCCGCTTCACTTTCCACTTAGCACGCAGGTCTTCTGGTGGAGCTAAATAAACTTTGACATCATAACAGTCACGCGCACCACGGGTAGAATAACCAAGCAATCCTTCGACAATCACAAATTTACCAGGCTTAATATATATAGGTGCTTCAAATGTACCTGTTTTGTGGCTGTAAACTGGCTTGAGGATTGGTTGTCCTGTCCGAAGCAGCGACAAATGCTGCTGCATCACATCTAAATAGTTACACTCGGGATGAAGGGCTGTGATTCCAATCTCGGCTCTTTGTATGCGATCGTACTTATGATAATCGTCTGTACAAATGACTGTGACATTCTCCGGTCCCAAAACCTGAGCAATCCCCTTAGTCAGTGTTGTCTTACCAGCTGCGCTGTCACCAACAATGCCAAGTATGATAGGACGGCTCATAGTTCTCCCCCTAATGATAACTATAGTAAAACTGATTTTTTAGTTGTATTTTATTTTACGGAATTTTAGGGAAATAATCAAATATATCTCTAGAAAGAAACCCTTTGTATTTATGTTACAAAGTCAGTAAATGTTCATATAGAAGCACGGGTAGAGATAATTGAGATTCCACAACTCAACAGAAACCCGATATCTCCAAGATACCGGGTTTCTAATTTTCGCGCTATTGTCCGACTTCCGACTTCTTGTGTCCTTAAAAGTTAACAATCATTTAGAACATGATGGCAAAGATTTCCCAGCATAATAGCAATCAAAGTGATCTAAAGCTTCCCCTGTAGACTTAAAAGTATGGATAATCCGTAACGGCTCGTTTTGTTTGCCATAGGAGTCGCGCTTCCAGATTTTCAAGTAGTATGCAGTATTGTCTGTAGTCTGCCATACCTCGTAGCTGTAGTCTCCACCTGAACCGTTCATGACTCTTGCATCAGCCATTGCCGCACTTGATACTGTCAGTATAGTTACTACAGCAAAAAAAGATACTCCGATTTTTTTGAGAATCATCATTTTTATTGTTAAAAATAACACTTATATTTATAACTGCTTCAGTATTAAGAATTGTAAATTTCCCTTTTATAAAGTATAAAGAGGTATTGTTTTTTCAATTGACTTGATTTAAAGACGATTCAAACTCATCGTGTTTATACTGAAATTCAAGTTACGTGAATGACTGAGTACTGGGAATTGGGGATTGGGTACAAAATTAGTTGAGGAGCCAGAACCCCGGTTTCTTAAAGAAACCGGGGTTCTAATTTTTGCGCTTCCCTTCAAATAGCAATCCGTGCAGCATTCGTAAAAGGCGAGAAACCCGGTATCTGAGAGATACCGGGTTTCTGGGGATTCGCAATACAAACTAAACTAGGAGGGCAATATTTTTATAGTTCCAATAAATTGTTATGTAAACTACAGAAAAGAAAAAATTGGTTTCAAATAAATCTATAATCAGAGAAAATTAAATT